>NZ_JBHWJQ010000030.1:0-110703 GCF_042731435.1 Streptomyces sp. NPDC059861
ACGCCCGGTTACATTTCGAACCCGGAAGCTAAGCCTTACAGCGCCGATGGTACTGCAGGGGGGACCCTGTGGGAGAGTAGGACGCCGCCGAACAAATATTAGAAGAGTTGGACCTGAAACTTCGGTTCCGGGTCCAACTCTTTTTTGTTGTGCGTCACTTGCAGTTCACGTTGCGCAACCACGATCCGCAGCATGGGTACTGCTGCATTGCTCAGGGCCGCCGGCGTAGGCGTCGGTGACGAGGTCATCGTGCCGGCGTTCGGGAACGTCGAGGTCTCCGAAGCGGTGACCCTGGCGGGAGCGCGCCCGGTGTTCGCCGACATAGACCCGGTGTCGTACTGCCTCGACGCGTCCGCGGTCGAAGCGGTGGTAACCCCGCGTACCGCGGCGGTCGTTGTGGTCCATCGGTTCGGTCGGCCGGCGGATGTCGCGGGCCTGCATGTCGTCGGGCAGCGGCACGGGCTTCTGGTGCTGGAGCAGGGGGAGCCCGAGGAGCCGTCCGACGAGGTGGCGCAGCGTCGGCAGCGGGCCGCCTACCTGGACGCGAAGTTGCGGGGTGTGCACACGCCGGACGTCGGTGTCGGGCACACCTATCAGCAGTACGTGGTGCGGGTGCCCGGCAACGGGCGGCCCGACCGGGACGCGTTCGCACGGTCCCTGCGGGTCAGGGGAGTTGAGTGCTGGGTGCCGGTGAAGACGCCGGTGCACCGGCTGCCCGCGTTCCGGGAGTGTGTGGTGTTGCCGGAGACCGAGCGGGCCGCGGAGGAGACGCTCGCGCTGCCGGTGGACGGTGCTCTGACGAAGCGGGACATGCAGCGGATAGTGTCCGCGTGCAATGCGCTGGGCGGACTGCTGCAGCCTGCCTTCTGATCGTCTCTTCGACGGGGCGCTGATGGTTGGGAGCAGCGGTCTGTTCGGGGTATGATCTATTCCGTTGCCGCGAGGGAAACCTCAAGAAGGCGACCGGCCCCTATAGCTCAGTCGGCAGAGCGTCTCCATGGTAAGGAGAAGGTCAACGGTTCGATTCCGTTTGGGGGCTCCGACGCAGAAGGCCCCCGCCCTTTCGGGCGGGGGCCTTTTTGCTGTTCAGGCGTTGTTCAGGCCGTTGTGGAGGCCTGGGACGCGCATCGCCAGGATCGCCATGTCGTCGGACGGGGCGTCCGAGGCGAAGCGTTCCACCGCGCGCATGATGCGGGCCGCGACCGCGCCCGCCGTGAGGCCGGTGCAGGTGGTGAGGACATCGGCGAGGCCGTCGTCGCCCAGCATGCGGCTGCCCTCGCGGCGCTCGGTGACGCCGTCCGTGACGCACAGGAGGACGTCACCGGGGTCGAGGGTGACCGTCTGCTCGTAGAGGTCCAGGTCCTCCAGGACACCGAGGAGCGGCTGGGGTTCGGCCGCGGCCTCCACCGTGCCGTCCTGGCGCAGACGCAGGGGGAGCGGGTGGCCGGCGCAGACCACCTTCAGCTCGGCGCTGCCGTCCTCCTGCGGGCGCATCTCGCCGTACAGGAGGGTGAGGAAGCGGCTGCGGGCGCCTTCGTCCAGGATGGCGGAGTTGAGGCGCTGGAGGACCGCCGGGCCGCTGAGGCCCTCGCGGGCGAGCAGGCGCAGGGCGTGCCGGGCGAGGCCGGTGACGGCCGCCGCGTTCGGGCCCGTGCCGCAGACGTCGCCGATGGCGAAGCCGTAGGCGCCGTCGCGGATGGGGAAGAGGTCGTAGAAGTCGCCGCCGACCTCGTTGCCCTCGCCGGCCGCGCGGTAGATGACCTCGACCTCGACGCCGTCGATCACGGGGAGTTCGGGCGGCAGGAGGCTGCGCTGGAGGGACTGGCTGATGGCCGTGCGCTCGGAGTAGAGGCGGGCGTTGTCGAGCGCCAGGGCGGCTCGGCGGGAGAGGTCCTCGGCCAGTTCCAGGATCTCCTGGCGGAAGTGCTCGTCGGTGGGTTTGCCGAGGGTGAGCATGCCGATGACGCGGTTGCGGGCGACCAGGGGCAGGACGACGGTCTCGCCGCCGACCGCGGACGCCGTCGCGAGTGTCGTACCGATGCCGGAGCTGACCGTGGCGGGTTCGCCGAGGCCGAGGCTGCGCATGGAGGTGCGCAGGGCCGCCTGGTGGGAGGCTTCCGCCGGGGCCGACCAGACGCGGGCGCCGGGGGTGGGGACGGGGTCGGGTGGGGCGATCTTCGACAGCAGCGACTTGATGCCGTCGATGAGTTCCTCGTCCTCGTGCAGGACGTACGAGAGGTAGGGCTCGGAGGCCTGGTCGGCGATCGTGTAGACCGCGCACCAGGTGGCCAGCGTCGGGACCGTCATCTGCGCCATCAGGGCGAGTGTCTGGTCGCGGTCCAGGGTGCCGGCGAGCAGGTCGGAGGCCTCGACGAGGAAGCTGAGGGAGCCGCGGCGCAGGCGTTCGAGTTCGCCGAGGCGGGCCGACTCGACGGCCAGGGCGATGCGGTCGGCGGCGAACTGGAGGCGCAGCGCCTCCTCGTTGGAGTAGCGGCCGGCGCCCTCCGCTGCGACGCCGAGGGAGCCGGTGAGGCGGCCTTCGACCTTGAGCGGGACGGTGACGACCGAGCGCATGCCGGTGCCGCTGAGCAGCGGTACGGCGCCCGGGACGGCGGCGAGGTCGTCGTGGACGGCGGGCATGCGGGCCGAGCCGTAGCGGCCGGGGCCCGCCTCGACGGGGACGCGGGCGAAGCGCTGGCGGGCGGAGGGCAGGCCCGTGGAGGCGCGGACCTCCAACTCCGTCTCGTCGTCGGTGGCGAGCAGGAGGAACGCGGAGTCGCCGTCGAGCATGTCGCGGGCCCGTTCGACGGTGCGCTGGAGGAGGCCGTCGAGGTCGTCCGGGGCCGGGGAGCCGATGAACACCTCGAAGGGGTCGGTGCTCTGGCCCTCGGAGGAGGTGGTCGAGTCGGACGCCGTCATGCGCATCGGCGTCTGCAGGACGGCCCGTTCGTGGTCGCGGACGAGGAGGCAGACGGTGGAGGGCTCGCCGGCGGTGTCGCGGACGCGGAGGTGGGAGGCGTACACCGATACGACCCGGCCGCCGGAGTCGCGGATGCCGTAGCTGCCCTCCCAGCGGGAGAGTCGCAGCGCCTCGGCGATGCCGGTGCTGGTGCCCGGGGTGTGCGGCCAGGCGGCGAGGTCGGTGAGGGGTTTGCCGGTGACCTGTTCGCCCTGGTAGCCGAAGAGTTCCTCGGCGTCCTCGTTCCAGGCGGTGATGGCGCCGCTGCGGTCGATCTGGATGACGGCGACCCGGACGCGGCCGTCGGCCAGCGGGAGCAGGTCGGCGGGGAGGGACGGGCCGGCGGTGCGGGTGCCCACGGCGCGTTCGGGAAGGTCGATCTGGAACCAGACCTGCTTGTGCGTGGGCGTGTAGTCGACGCCCCACCGGCCGGCGAGGGCCGCGCACAGTTGGAGGCCCCGGCCCCCCTCGCGGTCGGGGCTGCCCATGTTGACGGCGGAACCCTGGAGGGGGACTTCGCGTTCCGGGTAGTGGTCGGCGACCTCGATGCGGACGCCGCCGTCGAGGCGCAGGCACAGCACGTCCGCGTTGGTGCCCGCGTGGACGACGGCGTTGGTGACCAGTTCGCTGGTGAGCACCACGGCGTCGTCCACGACGTCGGCGTACCCCCAGCCCTGGAGCGTGTCGCGGACGAAGGAGCGTGCGGAGGCGACCGAGCGCCCGACGGGCTCGAAGCTGGCGGCCGCGCGCGCGGTGATCACGAAACTCCTCGATCTGCTCTCGACGTGCTGGGCTGCGGTGCCGGCCGGCGCGCCGCGCGTCTGCGTCGGCAGGCCGCTCGTCGGCCCGGGGTCCGGGGGCTGTCCCCCGGGGATCAGTCCGGTGGTCATGTGTGCGGCCGCCCCTCCGATGCCCGCTCGTTCTCGTGCCACCGCCCAGGCCGGACGGAACCGGTGCGGCTGGACAGCCGCATGCAAGGTTACTTACCTTCGCGGTTCATGCGGATGCCGGTCTGCAGTGTTTCCGTCCGGAGGGTGTGCGGACGATGTGCGAAGCTGCCGAACTGTTATGGCCTGGTTCGGCCGGGGTGAAACACTGGGCAGGCTTGTGATGGAGGTACGGCCAGGGCGAGTGCGGTGCGCGTTCGGTGGGCAGCAGCCCCTGGTGCGGTCCGTACCTCCTGGTGGGATCGACGGCTGGTGCCACCGGGCGCAGATACGCGGTAGTGATCGATACGTCGAGCAGTAGTAGCCGAGCACAGCAGTAATGGTCGACCCCTGCGGGAGGGACACAGTGGAGTCTGGCGCAGCGACGCGGGGCACGAAGCCGCGCGTCAAGGGCGGACAGTCCCCGAGCAACCGGAACGGGACCACTGAGGTGGACACGGCTGCCCTGAACCGGCTGAAAACGGCCCTGGTGGCGATGCGGGACGGCAATTTCCGCAAGCGGCTGACGGTGTCCGGCGACGGCGTGATGGCGGAGATCGCCGCGATCTTCAACGAGGTCGCCGACCGGAATCTGCACCTTACGGGTGAGCTGTCGCGGGTGCGGCGTGTCGTCGGGCGTGAGGGCAAGCTCACGGAGCGGCTGGAGACGGGGGCCTGTGAGGGGTCGTGGGCGGCCGCGATCGACGCCTCGAACGCGCTGGTCGACGATCTGGTGTGGCCGGTGTCCGAGGTCAGCCGGGTGCTGTTCGCGGTGGCCGAGGGTGATCTGGCGCCGCGGATGGAGCTGCGGACGAACGCGCCCGACGGGAGCGGGCATCCGCTGCGCGGTGAGTTCCTGAAGGTCGGGCGGACCGTCAACAACCTGGTCGACCAGCTGTCGACGTTCACCGACGAGGTCACGCGTGTGGCCGGTGAGGTGGGCACCGAGGGCAAGCTGGGCGGACAGGCCCAGGTGCGCGGTATGTCCGGTTCATGGAAGGACCTGACGGAGTCCGTCAACACGATGGCGGACCGGCTGACCGCGCAGGTGCGGGACATCGCGCTGGTGACGACCGCGGTCGCGAAGGGTGATCTGTCCCGTAAGGTCACGGTTCACGTGGCCGGCGAGATGCTGGAGCTGAAGGAAACCGTCAACACGATGGTGGACCAGCTCTCCGCGTTCTCCTCCGAGGTGACCAGGGTCGCGCGCGAGGTGGGCACCGAGGGCGAGCTGGGCGGGCAGGCGCAGGTGCCCGGGGTGGCCGGGGTGTGGAAGGAGCTGACCGACTCCGTCAACACCATGGCCGGCAACCTCACCGCGCAGGTGCGCGGCATCGCCGAGGTGACGACGGCGGTCGCCAACGGTGATCTCTCCCGCAAGGTGACCGTGCAGGCGCGTGGCGAGGTGGCGCAGCTCGCCGAGACGATCAACCAGATGACCGAGACGCTGCGGATCTTCGCGGACGAGGTCACACGCGTGGCCAACGAGGTCGGCGCGGAGGGGCGGCTCGGCGGGCAGGCGAACGTGCCGGGCGCCGCGGGGACCTGGAAGGACCTGACGGACTCCGTCAACACGGTGTTCCGGAACCTGACGACCCAGGTCCGGGACATCGCCGCGGTGACGACGGCGGTCGCCAGCGGTGACCTGTCGCAGAAGGTCACGGTCGACGTGGCCGGCGAGATGCTGGAGCTGAAGAACACCGTCAACGGCATGGTGGACCAGCTGTCCGCCTTCGGTTCCGAGGTCACGCGGGTGGCGCGGGAGATCGGCGACGAGGGTGAGCTGGGCGGCCAGGCGCAGGTTCCGGGCGCGGCGGGGACCTGGAAGGACCTGACGGACTCCGTCAACACGGCGTTCCGCAACCTCACCGGACAGGTGAGGAACATCGCCCAGGTGACGACGGCGGTCGCCAACGGTGATCTGTCGCAGAAGGTCACCGTGGACGTCTCCGGCGAGATGCTCGCGCTGAAGAACACCGTGAACACGATGGTGGACCAGCTGTCGTCGTTCGCCGACCAGGTCACGACGATGGCCCGGGAGGTCGGCACCGAGGGCCGGCTGGGCGGCCAGGCGCGCGTGGACGGCGTGTCGGGCACGTGGAAGGAGCTGACGGACTCCGTCAACTCCATCACCGGGAACCTGACCGCCCAGGTGCGGCAGATCGCCCAGGTGACGACGGCGGTGGCGCGGGGTGACCTGTCGCAGAAGATCACCGTCGACGCGCGCGGGGAGATCCTGGAGCTGAAGAACACCGTCAACACGATGGTCGACCAGCTCTCCGCCTTCGCCGACCAGGTGACCCGGGTGGCCCGTGAGGTGGGTACGGAGGGCCGGCTGGGCGGTCAGGCGCAGGTGCCCGGCGTCGCCGGTGTGTGGCGTGACCTGACCGACTCCGTGAACGGCATGGCCGGCAACCTGACGGCGCAGGTGCGGCAGATCGCCCAGGTCGCGACGGCGGTGGCGCGGGGTGACCTGTCGCAGAAGATCACCGTCGACGCGCGCGGCGAGATCCTGGAGCTGAAGAACACCCTCAACACGATGGTCGACCAGCTGTCCTCGTTCGCCGAGGAGGTCACCAGGGTGGCCCGCGAGGTGGGCACCGAGGGCGCGCTGGGCGGCCAGGCCGAGGTGCAGGGCGTCTCCGGCACCTGGAAGGACCTCACCCAGTCCGTCAACTTCATGGCGAACAACCTCACCGTGCAGGTGCGCAGCATCGCCCATGTGACGACGGCGGTCGCCAAGGGCGACCTCTCGAAGAAGATCACGGTCGACGCCAAGGGCGAGATCCTCGAACTCGTCACCACCGTCAACACGATGGTCGACCAGCTGTCGTCCTTCGCCGACCAGGTGACCCGGGTCGCGCGCGAGGTGGGCACCGAGGGCATCCTGGGCGGTCAGGCGCATGTGCCGGGCGTCACCGGCATCTGGAAGGACCTCAGCGACAACGTCAACCTGATGGCCAAGAACCTGACCGTTCAGGTGCGGAACATCTCGCAGGTCGCCGCGGCGGTCGCCAACGGTGACCTGACGCGCACGGTGACGATCGAGGCGCGTGGCGAGGTGGCGCAGCTCGCCGACACGTTCAACACCATGGTGAAGACGCTGAGTTCGTTCGCCGAGCAGGTCACGAAGGTGGCCCGTGAGGTGGGTACGGACGGCATCCTCGGTGGTCAGGCGCATGTGCCCGGTGTGGCCGGTACATGGAAGGACCTCACCGAGTCGGTGAACCAGATGGCGTCCAACCTGACCGGTCAGGTGCGGAACATCGCCATGGTGACGACGGCCATCGCCAAGGGTGACCTGACGAAGAAGATCGACATCGACGCGCGCGGTGAGATCCTCGAACTGAAGACGACCATCAACACGATGGTCGACCAGCTGTCCTCGTTCGCCGAGGAGGTCACGCGGGTGGCCCGCGAGGTGGGCACGGAGGGCCAGCTGGGCGGTCAGGCGCGGGTGCGGGACGTCGACGGCACCTGGCGTGACCTGACGGAGTCGGTGAACGAGATGGCCGGGAACCTGACCCGGCAGGTGCGCGCCATCGCGCGCGTGGCGACCGCGGTGACCCGCGGCGACCTGAACCTGAAGATCGACGTGGACGCCTCCGGAGAGATCCAGGAGCTCCAGGACTACATCAACAAGATGATCGCCAACCTGCGCGACACCACGATCGCCAACAAGGAGCAGGACTGGCTCAAGGGCAACCTCGCCCGTATCTCCGCGCTGATGCAGGGCCGCCGGGACCTGGAGGACGTGGCCTCGCTGATCATGAGCGAGCTGACGCCGGTGGTCTCCGCGCAGCACGGTGCGTTCTTCCTGGCGCTGCCGCCGGCCGACAACACGGGCAAGGACGACCAGTACGAGCTGCGGATGCTCGGCTCGTACGGCTACTCGATGGGCTCCATGCCGACGTCGTTCCGGCCCGGTGAGGCGCTGGTCGGCACGGCCGCGCAGGAGAAGCGCACGATTCTCGTGGAGAACGCGCCCAGCGGCTATCTGAAGATCTCCTCCGGGCTCGGTGAGGCACCGCCCGCGCAGGTGATCGTGCTGCCGGTGCTGTTCGAGGGCAAGGTGCTCGGCGTGATCGAGCTGGCTTCGTTCACGCCGTTCACCCAGATCCAGCGGGACTTCCTCAACCAGATCGCCGAGATGATCGCGACCAGCGTCAACACCATCTCCGTCAACACCAAGACGGAGGTGCTGCTGAAGCAGTCGCAGGAGCTGACCGAGCAACTGCGTGAGCGCTCCGCGGAGTTGGAGAACCGGCAGAAGGCCCTCCAGGCGTCCAACGCCGAACTGGAGGAGAAGGCCGAGCTGCTGGCCCAGCAGAACCGCGACATCGAGGTGAAGAACACCGAGATCGAGGAGGCGCGGCAGGTCCTGGAGGAGCGCGCCGAGCAGCTCGCCGTGTCGATGCGCTACAAGAGCGAGTTCCTCGCCAACATGTCGCACGAGCTGCGTACGCCGCTGAACTCGCTGCTCATCCTGGCCAAGTTGCTCGCCGACAACGCGGACGGGAACCTCACCCCGAAGCAGGTCGAGTTCGCGGAGACGATCCACGGGGCCGGCTCCGACCTGCTCCAGCTGATCAACGACATCCTGGACCTGTCGAAGGTCGAGGCGGGCAAGATGGACGTCTCCCCGACGCGTATCGCCCTCGTCCAGCTCGTCGACTACGTGGAGGCCACCTTCCGGCCGCTGACCGCGGAGAAGGGCCTGGACCTGTCCGTGCGGGTCTCCCCGGAGCTGCCGGCCACGCTGCACACCGACGAGCAGCGCCTGCTCCAGGTGCTGCGCAACCTGCTGTCGAACGCGGTGAAGTTCACGGACTCGGGCTCGGTGGAGCTGGTCATCCGTCCCGCGCGCGACGACGTACCGCAGGCGATCCGGGAGCAGTTGCTGGAGGCCGGGTCGCTGACCGGTCCCGAGGCCGGGCTGATCGCGTTCTCGGTGACCGACACCGGCATCGGGATCGCGGCGAGCAAGATGCGGGTGATCTTCGAGGCGTTCAAGCAGGCGGACGGCACGACCAGCCGCAAGTACGGCGGTACGGGCCTCGGTCTGTCGATCTCCCGGGAGATCGCGCAACTGCTCGGCGGTGAGATCCACGCGCAGAGCGAGCCGGGCCGCGGTTCCACCTTCACGCTGTACCTGCCGCTGCACCCGAGCGAGCTGCCGCCGCACGGGTACCAACAGCTGCCGCCGGCGACCCCCGTGGCGGAGCTCACCGAGTGGCCCGAGCTGGCCGAGGTGGCGGTCGAGACGCCGGCCGAGGTGAAGTCGTACCGCGAGACGCAGAACGGGGCCGCCGCGCTCTTCCGGCGGCGCCGCCGGAGCACGCCCCGGGCCGAGCGGCGGGCCCTGCCGCAGGAGCCGTGGCAGAGCGGTGAGGCGGAGCCGGAGCCGCACCCGCGTGCGGGCATCCGGTTCGTGGGTGAGAAGGTACTCATCGTCGACGACGACATCCGCAACGTCTTCGCGCTCACCAGCGTCCTGGAACAGCACGGGCTGTCGGTGCTGTACGCCGAGAACGGCCGTGAGGGCATCGAGGTGCTGGAACAGCACGACGACGTGGCGGTCGTCCTGATGGACATCATGATGCCCGAGATGGACGGCTATGCGACGACGACCGCGATTCGCCGGATGCCGCAGTTCGCCGGGCTGCCGATCATCGCGCTGACGGCGAAGGCGATGAAGGGCGACCGGGAGAAGGCGATCGAGTCCGGTGCGTCAGACTATGTGACGAAGCCGGTCGATCCCGATCACCTGCTGGCGGTGATGGAGCAGTGGATGCAGGGCGAGTGAACGGTGGATGTCGATGGGGAGTTGCTGACTCAGAGTGCGCGTAGCCGTGTACGAGCGCGGGATTCGGGGAACCTTCTGGTCCCCTGCTGCGTTTCTGCTACGTGCACAGTGACATCGCGGTGACAGGGTGTGGCGACAAGCGGGGTGCGGCTACGATGACCGGCACGAGGATGGGCGGCGCAACGGAGTCGTCCCACGGGGCGGCGCCCGGTGCACTGCCGGGGCGAGGAGGGCGGGCCATGGTGCAGAAGGCCAAGATCCTCCTGGTCGATGACCGGCCGGAGAATCTGCTGGCGCTGGAGGCGATCCTCTCTGCGCTCGATCAGACGCTGGTGCGGGCATCGTCCGGGGAGGAAGCGCTCAAAGCACTGCTCACGGACGACTTCGCGGTCATTCTGCTGGACGTCCAGATGCCGGGAATGGACGGTTTCGAAACCGCCGCGCACATCAAGCGGCGCGAGCGGACCCGGGACATCCCGATCATCTTCCTCACCGCGATCAACCACGGCCCCCATCACACCTTCCGGGGCTACGCGGCGGGCGCGGTGGACTACATCTCCAAGCCGTTCGACCCGTGGGTGCTGCGCGCGAAGGTCTCCGTCTTCGTCGAGCTCTACATGAAGAACTGCCAACTGCGCGAGCAGGCCGCGCTGCTGCGGCTCCAGTTGGAGGGCGGCGGCAAGGGCGCGGTCGGCGGCAAGGAGTCCGCCGGGCTGCTCGCCGAGCTGTCGGCTCGCCTCGCGGCCGTCGAGGAGCAGGCCGAGGCGCTCTCCAAGCAGCTCGACGACGAGGCAGCCGACGCGGCGGCGGTGGCCACGGCCGCCCATCTGGAGCGCAAGCTCACGGGACTGCGGCGGGCGCTGGACGCGCTGGAGCCGGGCACCGGCGGGCCTCCCTCGGTGCCGTCGCAGAACTGACGGCGGGCCGGGCCGAGTTGCTTGCCTGCCCACCGGAGTTCACGGCGTCGTCCCACCGTGGGCTTCCACAAGGCTGCAGCTCGTGAGCCCACGTCAGTTCGGCGCCCCCGCAAGGGCGACACGAACGGGTGAAGCAGTAGGCGCACGTGTCCGCTGTCGTCTCCACCGGTAACCTCACACCTATGGCCTCACGTCCCTCCGCAGCCAAGAAGCAGCCCGCCAAGAAGGCTGCCGCTTCCGCGAAGGCTCCGGCGAAGAAGGCCGCTGCGAAAAAGCCCCCCGCGAAGAAGGCGCCCGCCAAGAAGGCTTTGGCGAAGAAGGCCGCGCCCAAGCCGGCGCCGAGCCCGACCGGGGGCGTCTACCGGCTCGTCCGCGCGGTCTGGCTCGGCCTCGCGCACGCCGTGGGAGCCGTGTTCCGCGGCATAGGGCAGGGCGCCAGGAGCCTTGACCCCGCCCACCGCAAGGACGGCGTCGCGCTGCTGCTGCTCGCGCTCGCGCTGATCGTCGCCGCGGGTACCTGGTCCAATCTGCGCGGCCCCGTCGGCGACCTCGTCGAGATACTGGTCACCGGTGCCTTCGGCCGACTGGACCTGCTCACGCCGATCCTGCTCGCGGTCGTCGCCGTGCGCTTCATCCGCCACCCCGAGCAGCCCGAGGCCAACGGCCGCATCGTCATCGGCCTGTCCGCGCTGCTCATCGGCGTGCTCGGCCAGGTCCACATCGCCTGCGGCTCACCCGCGCGCAGCGCCGGCATGCAGGCCATACGGGACGCCGGCGGCCTGATCGGCTGGGGCACGGCGACCCCGCTGACGTATGCCCTGGGCGAGGTGCTCGCCGTACCGCTGCTGGTGCTGCTCACGATCTTCGGGCTGCTCGTCGTCACGGCCACGCCCGTCAACGCCATCCCGCAGCGGCTGCGGCTGCTCGGCGTGAAGCTCGGTGTCCTCCGTGACGCCGAGGCCTACGAGGACGAGTACTCCGACGACGACGAGCGCTACGACGAACAGTGGCGCGAGGCGATCCCCGCGCGGCCCCGCAGACGCGGGCAGGCCCCGCAGGCCTACGACCCCGACGGTGCCGAGCAGGAGGCGCTCTCCCGGCGTCGCGGCCGTCCCAGGCGCTCGTCCGTGCCGCAGCCCGAGGGAGAGCGGCAGCGGGACGCCGTGGACGTCGCCGCGGCCGCCGCCGCCGCGCTCGACGGCGCCGTGCTGCACGGCATGCCGCCCTCGCCGATCGTCGCCGACCTCACCCAGGGCGTCAGCGTGGGCGACCGCGCGGAGACCACCCCGACCCCGACCCCGACGCCGGTGCCCGCCGCGCGCCCCCAGCAGGAGAAGATCGGGACCGGAGTCCCCGACCTCACCAAGTCGGCACCCGCACAGACCCGCGACCTGCCGCCGCGCGCGGAGCAGCTCCAGCTGTCCGGCGACATCACCTACGCCCTGCCGAAGCTCGACCTCCTCACGCGCGGGGGCCCCGGCAAGGCGCGCAGCGCCGCCAACGACGCCGTGGTGGCCTCGCTGACGACCGTCTTCACCGAGTTCAAGGTCGACGCGGCCGTCACCGGCTTCACGCGCGGGCCGACGGTGACGCGCTACGAGGTCGAGCTCGGTCCCGCCGTGAAGGTCGAGCGGATCACCGCGCTCACCAAGAACATCGCGTACGCCGTCGCCAGCCCCGACGTGCGGATCATCAGCCCCATCCCGGGCAAGTCCGCGGTCGGCATCGAGATCCCGAACACCGACCGCGAGATGGTCAACCTCGGCGACGTGCTGCGGCTCGCGGAGTCCGCCGAGGACGACGACCCCATGCTGGTGGCGTTCGGCAAGGACGTCGAGGGCGGGTACGTCATGCACTCGCTCGCGAAGATGCCGCACATCCTGGTCGCCGGAGCCACCGGTTCCGGCAAGTCGTCCTGCATCAACTGCCTGATCACCTCGATCATGATGCGGGCGACCCCGGAGGACGTCCGGATGATCCTGGTCGACCCCAAGCGCGTCGAGCTGACCGCCTACGAGGGCATCCCGCACCTGATCACGCCGATCATCACCAACCCGAAGCGGGCCGCCGAGGCGCTCCAGTGGGTCGTACGGGAGATGGACCTCCGTTACGACGACCTGGCGGCGTACGGCTACCGGCACATCGACGACTTCAACCGGGCCGTGCGTGAGGGCAAGGTCAAACCGCCCGAGGGCAGCGAGCGGGAGCTCCAGCCGTACCCCTATCTGCTGGTGATCGTCGACGAGCTCGCCGACCTGATGATGGTGGCGCCGCGGGACGTCGAGGACTCGATCGTGCGCATCACGCAGCTCGCGCGCGCGGCCGGCATCCACCTGGTGCTGGCGACGCAGCGGCCGTCCGTGGACGTGGTCACCGGTCTGATCAAGGCGAACGTGCCCTCGCGGCTGGCCTTCGCCACCTCGTCGCTGGCGGACTCGCGCGTCATCCTCGACCAGCCCGGCGCCGAGAAGCTGATCGGCAAGGGCGACGGGCTGTTCCTGCCGATGGGCGCGAACAAGCCGACGCGTATGCAGGGCGCGTTCGTGACCGAGGAGGAGGTCGCGGTCGTCGTCCAGCACTGCAAGGACCAGATGGCACCGGTCTTCCGCGAGGACGTCACCGTCGGCACCAAGCAGAAGAAGGAGATCGACGAGGACATCGGGGACGACCTCGACCTGCTGTGCCAGGCGGCCGAACTGGTCGTCTCCACACAGTTCGGGTCGACCTCCATGCTCCAGCGCAAGCTGCGCGTCGGCTTCGCCAAGGCCGGGCGGCTGATGGACCTGATGGAGTCCCGGAACATCGTCGGGCCGAGTGAGGGGTCCAAGGCGCGTGATGTTCTTGTGAAACCCGATGAGCTGGATGGCGTGCTCGCCGTCATCCGTGGGGAGTCTGAAGGGTAGGCAAGCGGGTCACGCTCGTCGGCTCGCCGCACAAGGTTGTTCGATCGTGACTCACCCGTAAGGGATCATTGAGCAACCGTTTCCCCGCGTCGCACGTCAAGTTGAGGGAAGCGACAAGCACCCGCCCCATCATTCGTCAAGCACCACCCCCGTCACCGGGACGTCAGGCCATTCGGATGGCGTACAAAGTCCCTCCGTCGGGTTGCCCCACCCTTTTGCACCCCCCCTAGACTGAACCTCCAGCACAGGTGGCTACACGCTCGAAAGGCGCCCCCGTGTCCATCGGCAACTCCCCTGAAGACGAGCGTCCGTTCGAAGACGTTTCCGAGGAAGCCCGCCCCTCCATCGGCCGTGCCCTGCAGCAGGCGCGTATCGCCGCAGGGCTGACCGTCGATGACGTCAGTACCGCCACCCGGGTCCGCATCGGCATCGTGCACGCCATCGAGGCGGACGACTTCGCGCCCTGCGGCGGCGACGTCTACGCGCGCGGGCACATCAGGACCCTGGCCAAGTACGTCCACCTGGACCCGGCCCCCCTCCTCGAGCAGTACGACGCCGAGCGCGGCGGGAGTCCGGCGCCGACGCCGGCGGCGCCGCTGTTCGAGGCCGAGCGCATCCGTCCCGAGCGGCGGGGGCCCAACTGGACCGCGGCGATGGTCGCAGCCATCGTCGCCGTGATCGGCTTCGTCGGGTTCACCCTGTTCAAGGGCGAGACCGAGGACGGCTCCAAGGCGCCGGTCGCGGAAGGCGCCAAGCCCTCCGACGGCAAGACCGCCTCGCCGTCGGCCGACGCGCCGAGGCCCACCGACCCCAAGCCCGACCCCACCGAGAGCGCCATCGCGGCCGCGCCCCGCGACAAGGTCACCGTCCAGGTCAGCGCCACCGACGGCCGCAGCTGGATCTCCGCCAAGGACCACAACGGCCGGCTCCTGTTCGACGGTCTGCTCAAGCAGGGCCAGTCCAAGACCTTCCAGGACAGCTCCAAGATCAACCTGGTGCTCGGCGACGCGGGCGCCATCCAGCTCTACGTGAACGGCAAGAAGATCGACGACGACTTCCAGCCCGGCGCCGTGGAGCGGCTGACGTACACGAAGGGTGACCCGCAGGCCGGATAGACGGTCCTTGCGGGGGCGCGGTGCGTACGGGGTTGGCCAAGATCGGCCAACCCCGTCGACGTGGGGTGTCCGTGGGACGAAGTAGTCTTGAGCCCATGCCTGAACGCCGTACCGTCGCACTTGTCACCCTTGGCTGCGCCCGTAACGAGGTGGACTCGGAGGAGCTCGCAGGCCGTTTGGAGGCGGACGGCTGGGAGCTCGTCGAGGACGCCGGGGACGCGGACGTCGCCGTCGTGAACACGTGCGGCTTCGTCGACGCCGCCAAGAAGGACTCCGTCGACGCCCTCCTGGAGGCCAACGACCTCAAGGGACACGGCAGAACCCAGGCCGTCGTGGCGGTGGGCTGCATGGCCGAGCGGTACGGCAAGGAACTCGCCGAGGCCCTCCCCGAGGCAGACGGCGTGCTCGGCTTCGACGACTACACGGACATCTCCGACCGACTGCAGACCATCCTGAACGGCGGCATCCACGCCGCGCACACCCCCCGCGACCGGCGCAAGCTGCTGCCGATCAGCCCCGCCGAGCGGCAGACGGTCTCCGACGTGGCACTGCCCGGCCACGGCGCCCCCTCGGACCTCCCGCAGGGACTCGCCCCGGCCTCCGGCCCGCGCGCGCCGCTGCGGCGCCGGCTCGACGGCAGCCCCGTCGCCTCGGTGAAGCTGGCCTCCGGCTGCGACCGGCGCTGCACCTTCTGCGCCATCCCGTCCTTCCGCGGCTCCTTCATCTCCCGCCGCCCGAGCGACGTGCTGAACGAGACGCGGTGGCTGGCCGAGCAGGGCGTCAAGGAGATCATGCTGGTCTCCGAGAACAACACCTCCTACGGCAAGGACCTGGGCGACATCCGCCTGCTGGAGTCGCTGCTGCCGGAGCTGGCGGACGTCGACGGCATCGAGCGGGTGCGGGTCAGCTACCTCCAGCCCGCGGAGATGCGGCCCGGCCTGATCGACGTGCTCACCTCGACCCCCAAGGTCGCGCCCTACTTCGACCTGTCCTTCCAGCACTCCGCGCCCGCCGTGCTGCGCGCCATGCGCCGGTTCGGCGACACCGACCGGTTCCTGGAGCTGCTCGACACCATCCGCAGCAAGGCACCGGACGCGGGCGTGCGCTCCAACTTCATCGTGGGCTTCCCCGGGGAGACCGAGGCCGACCTGGCCGAGCTGGAGCGCTTCCTGAACGGCGCACGGCTCGACGCCATCGGCGTCTTCGGCTACTCCGACGAGGAGGGCACCGAGGCGGCGACCTACGACAGCAAGCTCGACCAGGACGTCGTCGCCGAGCGGCTCGCCCACATCTCGCGGCTCGCCGAGGAACTCGTCTCGCAGCGTGCCGAGGACCGCGTCGGCGAGACCCTGCGCGTCCTCGTGGAGTCCGTCGGCGGAGAGGACGGCATCTACGGCCGCGCCGCCCACCAGGCGCCCGAGACCGACGGGCAGGTGCTGCTCACCGGCGGCGAGACGCTGCGCGCCGGTCGTATGGTCGAGGCGAAGGTGGTCGGTACGGAAGGTGTCGACCTCGTGGCCGAGCCGCTGGCGTTCGCCGCCGTAGGCGCCGACGGCCGGGCCGGCAGTGAGGAGGCGGGCAGATGACCGGAGTACCGGCGTCCGCCGCGGGTGGCCCCGCCCCGGCGAACGGCACGGCCGCGGCCTCGAAAGGATCCTCCTCGCAGCGGGCTTCTCTGAAGGGCTCCTCGCAGGGCACGAGCGGCTTCGGTCCGGGTGCCGCGGAGACGGGTGCCACCGGAGCGGGCGTCTCGGGGGCCGGTGCCATCAGCGCGCAGATGGGCGTGAGACCGGTACGCGGCCGAAACATCGCGGCTGCCGCAGTCGACCAGGCCAGCGTCTGGAACGTCGCCAACCTCCTGACCATGCTCCGGCTGCTCCTGGTCCCCGGCTTCGTCGCGCTGATGCTGGCCGACGGCGGGTACGACCCGGCCTGGCGCTCGCTCGCCTGGGCGGCGTTCGCCATCGCCATGATCACCGATCTGTTCGACGGCCATCTGGCCCGCACGTACAACCTCGTCACCGACTTCGGGAAGATCGCCGACCCCATCGCCGACAAGGCGATCATGGGTGCGGCGCTGATCTGTCTCTCCGCGCTGGGCGATCTGCCCTGGTGGGTGACGGCGGTGATCCTCGGCCGGGAACTGGGGATCACGCTGCTGCGTTTCCTGGTCATTCGCTACGGCGTCATCCCCGCCAGCCGTGGCGGAAAGCTGAAGACCCTCACCCAGGGCGTGGCCGTCGGCATGTATGTGCTGGCGCTCACGGGCTGGCTGGCCACCCTGCGCTTCTGGGTGATGGCCGCGGCGGTCGTCCTGACCGTGGCTACCGGGCTGGATTACGTGAGACAGGCCATTGTGCTGCGCAGGCAGGGAATCGCCGAGCGCAAGGCCGCGTTGGAGGAGACGGAACGGTGAGTTCCCCGGCCACCGAAGTGGTGCGACTACTCACGGTGAGGGGCGAGACCGTCGCCGTCGCCGAGTCGCTGACGGGTGGGCTGGTCGCGGCGGAGCTGACGGCGGTGCCCGGGGCCTCCAAGGCCTTCCGAGGGTCCGTGACGGCGTACGCGACCGAGCTCAAGAACGAACTGCTCGGTGTGGACGCCACCCTGCTGGCTCAGCGTGGAGCAGTGGATCCGCAGGTGGCGGCTCAGATGGCGGCCGGAGTGCGGAAGGCCCTGGGTGCCGACTGGGGCATCGCGACCACCGGTGTCGCAGGTCCCGACCCCCAGGACGGACAGCCCGTCGGAACCGTTTTCGTCGCCCTGGACGGACCGTTCGGGGCGGGTGCTGTTTCTGCCGGTGGCGGAAAAGTGGAGGCCCTGAGGTTGAACGGCCGACGGGCGGAAATTCGTATGGAGAGTGTACGGAGCGTACTCGCACTGCTTCTGAGGGAGCTTGCGGGCGAACAGACTGGGAATGAGCGGGCACAGGATACGGAACGGAACGGGGGGTTTTGATGTTTGCAGCCCTGAGTGAACACGACATCGCTCCCCGCACGGCCGCAGCGCAAGGCGGTACGGTGGGGCGTGAAGGATGCGGCTACGCGGTCCGAGGAGGGAGCCACCGATGATTCTGCTCCGTCGCCTGCTGGGTGACGTGCTGCGTCGGCAGCGCCAGCGCCAGGGCCGTACTCTGCGCGAAGTCTCCTCGTCCGCCCGAGTCTCACTCGGCTATCTCTCCGAGGTGGAGCGGGGGCAGAAGGAGGCTTCCTCCGAGCTGCTCTCCGCCATCTGCGACGCGCTGGACGTACGGATGTCCGAGCTCATGCGGGAAGTGAGCGACGAGCTCGCCCTCGCCGAGCTGGCACAGTCTGCAGCGGCCACCCCCAGTGAGCCTGTTCCCACGCGGGTTCGTCCGATGCTGGGTTCCGTGTCGGTGGCCGGTGTGCCACCGGAACGGGTGACCATCAAGGCGCCCGCCGAGGCGGTGGACGTGGTTGCCGCCTGAGTCGAGGCTCGCGTGTGCGGCACGCTGCCGCGCGTCACGAGGTCTGTGACTGTCAGGAACGTGTGAGGCCCCGGCCGGGGCTTCTCCGGGTGGATCCGGGGGAGCGGTCGGGGTTTTCGCGTGTCCGGGGGTTGTGCGGGTCCGGGGGTTCCCGCGTGTCCGGGGGTTGTGCGGGTCCGGGGGTGTGTGGGTCGGGCCTTGTGCGGGTGCGTGGGTGGGGCGCTGCGCGGGTCCGGGCATTCGCGTCCGGCGTGTGCGGGGCCCGGTCCCTCTTTGGGAGTTTTTTACGTTCCGTTTGGGTGCGTTTGCCGGTCCGGGTCGGCGCGGTCATCGTGGAGGGAGATGACGGGGTCAGCCCACGGAGGTGCCATGTACGTCGTGAAAAGCCCGCTGTCCGACGCGGATCTGAAGACCGTCGCCGAGGCGCTGCAGGGGGCCCTCGTCGATCTGATCGACCTCTCCCTCGTGGCCAAGCAGGTCCACTGGAACGTGGTCGGCCCCCGCTTCCGCAGCGTGCACCTCCAGCTCGACGACGTGGTGACCAGCGCGCGCACCCACTCCGACACGGT
The DNA here is from genome assembly GCF_042731435.1 of Streptomyces sp. NPDC059861. Lineage (NCBI taxonomy): Bacteria > Bacillati > Actinomycetota > Actinomycetes > Kitasatosporales > Streptomycetaceae > Streptomyces > Streptomyces sp. NPDC059861. The sequence goes on from NZ_JBHWJQ010000030.1 coordinate 18,644, forward strand.
CGCCGAGCGCGCTTCCGCGCTGGGTGTCTCACCCGACGGGCGTGCCTCGACAGTGGCCGTGGGCAGCGGAATCGCGGCGACCGCCGGCGGCTGGATCAGGGACGCGGAGGCGGTCGGGGTGCTCGTGGACGCGCTGGGCGCGGTGATCGGGCGCATGCGTGAGCGGGTGGCGGCGACCGAGGCGCCGGATCCCGTCTCGCAGGACATCCTGATCGGGATCACCGCGGACCTGGAGAAGCACCACTGGATGTTCCAGGCCGAGAACGGCTGACCCGGCGTATCCGCGGGTCGCCCGTGCGCCCGGCCGGCGAGGTCGCTGCTACGCATGTGCGCCCCTGTGCCGCTGGTGCGCCCTCCCATGGCGCGAGGGCACGCGACTAGCGTCGTCGGCGTCGCCCCGGAGATGAGGACGGCGTTTCTGGCGCCGAGCTGGAGGTGACGGCCATGGCGGGGCGAATAGTGCGCCGGGGGGCCGTACTGGGGCTCGGCGTGGTGTGGTGGTGGGCCGTGCTGCGACTGGCGACGGCGCCCGACGCGGGGGCGCTGGAGGGGGCGGTCGTGGCCGGGGGGTGGGGGCTGAGCCTGCTGCCGGTGCACTGTGTGCCCGGGGGGCGTGCGGCAGGCTCGCTCGGGGCGGTGGTCTGGCGGGCGGTCTGGGGGGCCGCTACCAGGGCATCGCCACACCCCCGTTCGGACGCAGGATCTGGCCCGTCGTGAAGGCCGACGCGTCCGAGGCCAGGTACAGGACGGCGTGAGCGACCTCCTCCGCCTCCCCGACCCGGCCCAGTGGGGACATCCGCGCCATCAGTGACTCCGTGTGCGCCTGGGCCGCGCTGTCGTGGCGGTCGGTCATCGGCGTGCGGATCCAGCCCGGCGCGACCGCGTTCACCCGGATGCCGCACGGGCCCATCTCGGTGGCCAGCGTCTTCGTCAGCTGTACGACGGCCGCCTTGGCCGCGCCGTAGCAGAGCAGGCCCGGGCCGCCGGTGTCGACGGCGCCGGACGCCATGGTGATGATGCTGCCCTTCACGCCGTGGGCGAGCATCAGGCGCGCGGCTTCCTGGCAGGCGTGGAGCACGCCTTTGAAGTTGACGTTCAGCACCCGGTCGAGGTCCTCGTCGCGGGTCTCCAGGACCGGGCTGCTGTGCATGATGCCGGCGATCGCGGCCAGCACGTCCAGGCGCTCGCAGGACTCGACGGCTTGCCTGACCTGGGCGCGGTCGGTGACGTCCAGGGGATGGATGTGGGCGGCGCCGCCCTGGTCCTTGATGAGCGTGGCCGTCTCGTGGAGGCCGGGGACGTCGCGGTCCGCACAGTGCACCGTGGCGCCCGCCTGCGCGAGCAGGATCGCCGACGCGCGGCCGATGCCGCCCGCGGCGCCGGTGATGAACGCGGTGCGTCCGGTGAGGTCGTATGCCTGTACGGCCATGCAGGGACGGTACGAGGGTTCCTGACGGATCGTCAATTGGTCGGGCGGTGCTGGATTCTGCCGGGCGGCGCGGGGCGAGTTCTGCTCCCTGGGGCCTGGCTGGAGTGTGGGGTGCCCGGCGTCGGAGCCGGGCCGGTCTGGCAGTGCGGGCACCAGTACGTGGGGCGCTCGCGGGAGCCGTCGCCCTGGTCGGCGACGCGGATCGAGGTGTGGCAGCGCAGACAGGGGCGGGGTGCGCGGCCGTAGACGAACAGGTCCTGGCCCCGGCGGCCCGTGGTACTGCGGATCGGGCGGTCGCGGTTGGCCTCCAGGAGCTTCTTCGCGAGGGCCGGGAGCTTGGCGGCGCGCTCGGCGGGCAGGGCGCCGACCGGGAGCCAGGGGGTGGCGCCGAGCAGGAAGCAGAGCTCGCTCTTGTAGACGTTGCCGATGCCGGCGAGATTGCGCTGGTCCAGGAGGGCCTCGCCGAGGGGGCGCGCGGGGGCGGCGAGGAGGTTGGCCAGGGCGTGGTCCGGGTCCCAGTCCGGACCCAGGAGATCGGGGCCGAGGTGGCCGACCACGCGGTCCTCGTCGGTGGTGCGGAGCAGTTCGAGGACCGGGAGGCGGTAGCCGACGGCGGTGTGGTCCAGGTTGCCGAGGATCGCGCGGATCTGGTGCGCGGGGCCGCCGGTCCAGCGTGCGCCGGTCGCGAACACCCTCCAGGAACCATCCATCCTGAGGTGCGAGTGGAGGGTGAGGCCGCCTTCGACGCGGGTGAGGAGGTGTTTGCCGCGGGGGGTGACGTCCAGAACGGCGCGGCCGGTGAGGTCGGCCGTCGCGTACTTGGGGACGCGCAGGTCGGAGCGGGTCAGGATCTTGCCCGCGAGGGCGGTGTGCAGGCGTCTCGCGGATTGCCAGACCGTGTCTCCTTCGGGCATGGGTTCAGGGTGGCATGTTCTGCCCGGGGAGACTCGGGCGCCGGGGTGTGGGGCCGGCGGTCCTGGTTCACGCCCGTAGGCGCAGGCCTCTCGGCGTGGCGATGAAGCCGGCCGATTCCAGGAGGGTGCCCACGGGGGACGTGAGGGCGGCGGTGCCGTTGATGCGTTCCACGGTGACCGTGCCGAGGGAGCCCGCGCGGGCGGCCGCGGCGAGGGCCTCGGCGGCGGCGCCCAGGCGGGGGTCGTCGGTGGGGGTGACGTCCTGGTCGGTGGGCCAGGCCAGCAGGGTCTTGCCGCCACGCTCCATGTACAGGGCCGGTTCTCCGTCGACCAGGACGATCAGAGAGCCCGCCTTGCGTCCCGGCTTGTGGCCCGCACCGGTCGGGGGCTCGGGCCAGGGCAGGGCGGCGCCGTACGCGTTCGCCGGGTCGGCGGCGGCGAGGACGACCGCCCGGGAGGCGAGGGCGGAGCCGTTACGGCGTGCGGGGGAGCCCGGGTCGTACGGAGAGCGGCCGCCGTTCTGCCAGGGGGATGTCCGGGCGGCTGCGGCGTAGTCCCTGGGAGACACGTACTCGCCCGGCGCGGGGTGGGCGAGCGGGGCCTCACCGTCGGGGTCGTTGTACGCGTCGTCGCCCTGGTAGGCGTGGTCGTCGAAGGGGCCGAGGGCGTCGGCGGGGGAGAAGAAGCCGTCGGGGCCACTGCCGAAGGTGCCGTCGCCGTGGATGCCGTTGCCGTGGGGGGAGCCGGCGGCGGTTCCGAAGGCCGGCCCGGGCAGGGCTTCGCCCCGGTCGCGGGCGTTGGCCACGGCGCGGAGGCGGTCGACCGCGCCGTCCATCGCGAACTGGGCGGCGCCGAGACCCTCCACCACATAGCCGCGCCGGGCCTGACCGCTCTCCTCGAAGGCGGACAGGATGCGGTACGTCGCCGAGAAGCCGCCCTCGACGCCTTCCGCGGCGACCGCGCCCCGGGTCACCACGCCGTGCCGGTCGAGCAGGGTGCGGGCCAGAGCGTGCGCGCGGACGGTCGGGTCGGGCTCGTGGGCCGGCAGCAGGGACCAGCGGCCGGCGACGGTGGGAGGGCCACTGCGGGACGCCGTACGGGCGGCGGCGGTCAGTGAGCCGTAGCGGCCACGCGGGACTGTTCGCTTGGCGCGGTGGGCTGTGGAGCCCGCGGTGCGGCCCGAGCCGAGCACGGAGCGCAGCGGGGAGAGGGTGTCGTTGGTCAGCCGGCCGGACCAGGCCAGGTCCCAGATTGCGTCGGCCAGTTGGGGGTCGGTGGCCTCGGGGTGCGTGGTGGCGCGGACCTGGTCGGTGATCTGGCGGAAGAACAGTCCGTAACCCCCGGAGAGGGCGGCGAGCACGGACTCGTGGAGGGCCGTCAGCTCCAGGGGGTGCGGGGGCGGCAGCAGGAGGGGGGCCGCGTCCGCCATGTACAGGGAAACCCAGCCGTCCTTGCCGGGCAGCGCGCCCGCTCCGGCCCACACCACCTCGCCGGCGGCCGTGAGCTCGTCGAGCATGGCCGGGGTGTAGTCGGCGACGCGGGACGGCAGGACGAGCTTCTCCAGGGCGGAGGCGGGCACCGAGGCGCCCTGCAACTGCTCGATGGCGCGCACCAGGCCGTCGATGCCCCGCAGTGTGTGCCCCCGGCCGATGTGCTGCCACTGCGGGAGGAACTGGGCCAGCGCCGGCGGCGGCACCGGCTCCAGCTCGTGGCGCAGCGCGGCCAGGGAACGTCGGCGCAGCCGGCGCAGGACCGCCGCGTCGCACCACTCCTGGCCGATGCCGGCCGGGTGGAACTCGCCCTGTACGACCCTCCCGGACGCCCCGAGCCGCTGGAGGGCGCCCTCGGTGACCGCCACGCCCAGGCCGAACCGGGCGGCGGCCGTGGCCGACGTGAAGGGGCCGTGGGTGCGGGCGTAGCGTGCGAGGAGGTCGCCGAGCGGGTCCTTCACCGGTTCCATGAAGGCTTCCGGGACGCCGACCGGCAGAGCTGTGCCGAGCGCGTCGCGCAGGCGGCCCGCGTCCTCGATCGCCGCCCAGTGGTCGGTGCCGGCGATACGGACCTGGATCGCGCGGCGGGCCCGGGCCAGCTCCTGTGCCCACTGCGGCTCGGCGCCCCGCTCGGCCAGCTCGGCGGCGGTGAGCGGGCCGAGGAGGCGGAGCAGGTCGGCGACGCCTTCGGCGTCCTTGACGCGGCGGTCTTCGGTGAGCCACTGAAGCTCCCGCTCCAGCTCGGTCAGCACCTCCGCGTCGAGCAGTTCGCGCAGCTCCGCCTGGCCGAGCAGCTCGGCGAGCAGGCGCGAGTCCAGCGACAGCGCGGCTGCGCGGCGCTCGGCGAGTGGCGAGTCCCCCTCGTACAGGAACTGGGCGACGTATCCGAAGAGGAGGGAGCGGGCGAAGGGGGACGGCTCGGGGGTGGTGACCTCGACCAGGCGGACCTTGCGGGAATCCAGGTCGCCCATCAGCTCGACCAGGCCCGGGACGTCGAAGACGTCCTGGAGGCATTCGCGGACCGCCTCCAGGACGATCGGGAACGAACCGAACTCACCTGCCACCTGGAGCAGTTGCGACGCGCGCTGGCGCTGCTGCCACAGGGGCGTGCGCTTGCCCGGGTTGCGGCGGGGCAGCAGCAGCGCGCGGGCGGCGCATTCGCGGAACCGGGACGCGAACAGGGCCGATCCGCCGACCTGGTCGGTGACGACCTGGTCGACCTCGCCCTTGTCGAAGACCACGTCCCCGGCGCCGACGGGAGCCTGCTCGGCGTCGTACTCGGTGCCCAGCTTCACCGGCCCTTGGTCCAGCAGGTCCAGGCCCATTAGGTCGGCGTCGGGCAGGCGCAGCACGATGCCGTCGTCGGCGTGCATCACCTGGGCGTCCATGCCGTACCGCTCGGAGAGGCGGGCGCCGAGTGCCAGCGCCCACGGGGCGTGCACCTGGGCACCGAAGGGGGAGTGGACCACGACGCGCCAGTCGCCGAGCTCGTCGCGGAAGCGTTCGACGACGATGGTGCGGTCGTCGGGGACGTGGCCGCAGGCCTCGCGCTGTTCGTCGAGGTAGGACAGCACGTTGTCGGCGGCCCAGGCGTCGAGTCCCGCGGCGAGCAGGCGCAGGCGGGCGTCCTCCTTGCTGAGGGAGCCGACCTCGCGCAGGAACGCGCCCACCGCGCGGCCCAGTTCGAGCGGGCGGCCGAGCTGGTCACCCTTCCAGAAGGGGAGGCGGCCCGGGACGCCCGGGGCCGGGGAGACCAGCACCCGGTCGCGGGTGATGTCCTCGATGCGCCAGGAGCTGGTGCCGAGCGTGAAGACGTCCCCGACGCGTGACTCGTAGACCATCTCCTCGTCGAGCTCGCCGACCCGGCCGCCGCCCTTCTTGGGGTCGGCGCCGGCCAGGAAGACGCCGAACAGGCCGCGGTCGGGGATGGTGCCGCCGGAGGTGACGGCGAGGCGCTGCGCGCCGGGGCGGCCGGTGATGGAGCCCGTGACGCGGTCCCACACCACGCGCGGGCGCAGCTCCGCGAACGCGTCGGACGGGTAGCGGCCGGCCAGCATGTCGAGGACCGCGGTGAACGCCGACTCGGGGAGCGAGGCGAAGGGGGCGGCGCGGCGGACCATCGCGAGCAGGTCGTCGACCTGCCAGGTGTCCATCGACGTCATCGCGACGAGCTGCTGGGCCAGGACGTCGAGGGGGTTGGCGGGGACCCTCAGGGACTCGATCGCGCCGGTGCGCATCCGCTCGGTGACCACAGCTGCCTGGACCAGGTCGCCGCGGTACTTCGGGAAGACCACGCCCGTCGAGACCGCGCCGACCTGGTGTCCCGCGCGGCCGACGCGCTGGAGGCCGGAGGCGACCGAGGGCGGGGACTCGACCTGGACGACGAGGTCGACCGCGCCCATGTCGATGCCGAGTTCCAGGCTGGACGTGGCGACGACGGCCGGGAGCCGACCCGCCTTCAGGTCCTCCTCGACCAGGGAGCGCTGCTCCTTGGAGACCGAGCCGTGGTGGGCGCGGGCGATGACGGCCGGGGCGCCATGGGCGGCGCCGGAGCCGCCCATGAGCTCGGCCGGGGAGTGGTGCTCGTCCAGGGGCTCGCCGGTCGCCCGCTCGTAGGCGATCTCGTTGAGCCGGTTGCAGAGGCGCTCCGCGAGACGGCGGGAGTTCGCGAAGACGATGGTGGAGCGGTGGGACTGGACGAGGTCCGCGATGCGCTCCTCCACATGCGGCCAGATGGACGGGCGGTCGCCGCCCTCGGGGCCGTTGTCGCCGGCCGGGGAGCCACCCAGCTCACCCATGTCCTCGACCGGGACCACGACGGAGAGGTCGAACTCCTTGCCGGACTTCGGCTGGACGATCTCCACTTTGCGGCGTGGGGAGAGGAAGCGGGCGATCTCGTCGACCGGGCGGACGGTGGCGGACAGGCCGATACGGCGGGCCGGCTTCGGCAGCAGCTCGTCCAGGCGCTCCAGGGAGAGGGCGAGGTGGGCGCCGCGCTTGGTGCCGGCGACGGCGTGCACCTCGTCGAGGATCACCGTCTCCACGCCGGTCAGGGCTTCGCGGGTGGCCGACGTGAGCATCAGGAACAGGGACTCGGGGGTGGTGATCAGGATGTCCGGCGGGCGGGTGGACAGGGCCCTGCGCACCGCGGCCGGGGTGTCGCCGGAGCGGATGCCCACCTTGATGTCGGGCTCGGGCCGGCCGAGCCGGACGGATTCCTGGCGGATGCCGGTGAGGGGGCTGCGGAGGTTGCGCTCCACGTCGACGGCCAGGGCCTTGAGCGGCGAGACGTAGAGGACCCGGCAGCGCTTCTTGGGGTCGGCGGGGTGCGGGGTGGAGGCGAGCTGGTCGAGAGCGGCGAGGAAGGCGGCCAGGGTCTTGCCCGAGCCGGTGGGCGCCACGACCAGGACGTCCGAGCCCTCGCCGATGGCCTGCCACGCGCCGGCCTGGGCCGCGGTGGGCGCGGAAAAGGCCCCCGTGAACCAGCCGCGGGTCGCGGGGGAGAAGCCGTCCAGGGCTCGGTGCGTGGAGCTCGCCATGCGTCCATCCTGCACCTCGGCACTGACAATGGCGCTGAGCTGGGGGTTCGGGTGGGAGCGCGGGGCGCGCCCGCGGATGTGGCGGAGAATGAGGGCATGGGGTCGGGTGAGCGTGCGCGGCACTGGCAGTACTCGGAGCTGCCCGGTGTGGATCTGCTGCGGGCCCGGTACGTGCGGAAGACGTTCGTGCGGCATACGCATGAGCACTTCGTGATCGCGGCCATCGCGGACGGGGTGGAGGTCTTCCACCACGGTGGGGGCGACCAATATGCGGGGGCCGGGACGCTGGCGTTGGTGAATCCCGATACGCCGCACACCGGGCGGGCCGGGGTGCCGGAGGGGTGGCGGTACGGGGCGGTCTATCCCTCGCCGGATCTGGTGGCGGAGATCGCTGCCGAGACGACGGTGATTCGTGGGACGCCGGGATTTGTGCGGCCCGTGCTGGAGGACCCGTACGCGGTGGGACTGGTGCACCAGGTGCTGCGCGCCGCCGACGAGGGGAACGCCCTCGCCGCCGACACGCTCCTGCGGGTCGCCGTGACCCGGCTGCTGCGGCTGAACGGTGGGGCGATGCCGCAGCGCGAGGTGCGGACGGCGGGGGCGCGCGTCGCGGCACGCGCGCGGGAGGTGCTGGAGGTGCGGATGGCCGAGCCGCCGAGTCTGGAGAGGCTCGCGGAGGAGCTCGGGACCAGTCCGTTCGCGTTGCTGCGCGCGTTCAGGGAGTCGTACGGGATGCCGCCCCACACCTGGCTGACCGATGCCCGGGTGCGGCGGGCGCGGCGGCTGCTGGACGGCGGCACGGCGCCCGCGGAGGCCGCGGCACTGGTGGGGTTCACGGACCAGCCGCACCTGAATCGGCACTTCAGCCGGATCGTGGGGGTGCCGCCGGGGGCCTACCAGCGGGAGCGCAAGAACGTACAAGACGCGGCACGGCGGCTGCGCCTACCGTCCAAGACGTGGCAGATCAGACAGCTCTCGCAGACATACGAACCGATGGAAGACCGGATGCCGCCGTCGTACGGGACGCCCTCGGCGTCGGAGTCGCCGTAGGTCTGTCGGGGTTCGCCTTCGGGGTGACCTCGGCGGGCAGTGGACTCACCCTGTGGCAGACGTGTGCGCTCAGTCTGCTGGTGTTCACCGGCGCCTCCCAGTTCGCGCTGGTGGGGGCGCTCGCCGCGGGCGGGAATCCGTTCACCGCGGCCGCGGGCGCCTTCTTCCTGGGCGTACGCAACGCCTTCTACGGGCTGCGGCTGTCGCAGTTGCTGGCCCTCCCGCGCGCGGCGCGTCCGTTCGCCGCACAGTGGGTGATCGACGAGACGGCGGCGGTCGCGCTGGCGCAGTCCACGCGGCGCGGCGTCCGGATCGGATTCACGGTGACCGGGCTCAGCCTCTACGTGCTGTGGAACCTGACCACGCTGCTCGGGGCACTGGGGGCGGAAGCCCTCGGCGACACCGCCGCATGGGGGCTCGACGCGGCCGGGCCGGCGGTCTTCCTGGCGCTGCTGGCCCCGATGCTGACGAGTGGGACCGAGCGGGCTGTCGCGGGGCTCGCGATGCTTCTGGGGCTGGGGCTGCTGCCGGTGCTGCCCGCAGGTCTGCCGGTGCTGGTGGCCGCGCTCGCGGCGCCGGCGGTGCTGTGGGCGCGTGGGCGCCGCGCGGGACGGGAGGAGGATCGTTGAACGTCTGGATAGCGATCGGTGTCACCGCCGTCAGCTGCTACGCCGTGAAGCTCGCCGGGCTGCTGGTGCCGGCCGGCGTGCTGGAACGGCCGCTCGTCAAGCGGCTCGCCGCGCTGCTGCCCATCGCCCTGCTCGCCGCCCTCACGGCCCAGCAGACGTTCGCCGACGGACGGGCGCTGGTGCTGGACGCCCGGGCCGCGGGGGTCGCCGCGGCCGCCGTGGCGCTGTTCCTGCGTGCTCCCTTCCTGCTGGTCGTCGCGGCGGCCGTGGTGGTGACGGCGGGGGTACGGGCGATCAGTGGCTGAGGCACGGAGTCAGCCGACGGCGCGGGCGATCCTGGCCAGGCACGGAGTCAGCCGATGGCGCGGGAATAGGACCTGAGGGTGCGCAGGGCCTGGATCGTCACCAGGGGGCGGGCCTCCAGCGCGGGGGCGGGGGCCCACTGGCGCCAGCGGATCGGCCAGCCACCGTCCTCCTGCTGTTCGCTCGCCAGGAAGTCCAGGGAGCGTTCCATCTCGTCGTCGCTGAACCACACGCGCGCGAGGGAGTGCGGCGTCCTGGCGTAGTCGTGCGGGAAGTGGTGCTCGCCGGGGGCGTACCCGGGAGCGACGGGGTAGGCGTCCAGACGCTCGGGATCGAGGGCGGCGAGGCGGTGTTCGCGGACCAGGCGGCCCAGACGGTCGGCGGCCGCCTCCGCGCGCGGGCGGTCGGGTGCGGAGTCAAGGAACGTCACCGCCGCCTGGATCTCGTAGGGATGGGACCGCTTCAGTGACTCGACCGCCTGCCAGCAGAAGTCCGTGGCCCGGAACAGCCAGGCGTGCCACACCTCGTTGCGGTGCAGGACACCCACCACCGGCCCGGTGGCGAGGAGTTCGCTGGGCGGGTCGTCGACGACCGGTACGAAGGGGGCCGTCGGATAGCCGCGCTGACTGGGATGGACCGCCGGCAGCGCGCCGTCCGGCGTGGAGACGGAGGTCAGATAGCGGCACACACGCTCCACGCGCTGGCCGCCGCAGTGCCCGATGGCGTCCAGCACGTGCAGGGCGTGCGCGGTGTGCAGCGGCTGGCTGACCGGACCGCGCAGATCGGGCTCCAGGGCGTGGCCGTATCCGCCGTCCTGGTTGCGGTAGGCGTCCAGAGCCGACTCCACCGGGTCGGCGCCGCCGTGGAGGAAGTGGTACGCGAAGAGGCGCTGCTCCAGCACGCGCGCGGTGAGCCAGACGAACTGCTCGGCGCGGAACAGCGGGGAGTGCGCCGGGGGCGTCGGGGGGAGTGGTGAAGCTCCTGTTTCGGCCATGGCTCAGACCGTAGGACGGAAAGCGGTCTCGGCATGCGCTCCCGGCTCGGGCCCACTCTCAGGGGCGGGATACTGATGTCATGAGGTTGACGGTCTTCTGGGAGCGGATGGCGGAGCACTTCGGTACGGGGTACGCCGACACCTTCGCGCGTGATCACGTGATGTCGGAGCTCGGTGAACGCACCGTGTACCAGGCGCTCGACGCCGGCTGGGAGGCCAAGGACGTGTGGCGTGTGGTCTGCGCGGTCATGAACGTGCCGCAGGAAAGGCGCTGACCGGTCAGGAAGATCGCCGGACGTCACCCGATTGTCGGTGGCGTGGGTGAGACTTGCATCGTGGCAGACGAGACAGGGCATACAGCCCCGCACGCATCCCCCTCCGGCACGACGCCGCCGGCCCGGCCCCCCGCCGGCGGTCGCGTCACGCCCGGCGGGGGCATGCCGCGTTGGCTGCCGCGCGCCATGGTGCTGGCGCTCACCCTGGTCGCCCTCTTCCAGTTGGGCAGTTGGGCCTTCCACCAGCTCACCGGCCTGCTGATCAACATCCTGATCGCGTTCTTCCTCGCACTCGCCATCGAGCCCGCCGTGAGCTGGATGGCCTCGCGCGGAATGCGCCGGGGGCTGGGCACCGGCGTGGTCTTCCTCGCCGTGATGATCGTCTCGGCGGGCTTCGTCACCCTGCTCGGCTCGATGCTCGCCGGCCAGATCATCACGATGGTCGAGGGCTTCCCGGACTACCTCGACTCCGTCATCAACTGGATCAACGCCCACTTCAAGACCGAGCTGAGGCGCGTGGACATCCAGGAGGGCGTGCTCCGCTCCGACTGGCTGCGCAACTACGTGCAGAACAGCGCGACCGGCGTCCTGGACGTGTCCGCGCAGGTCCTCGGGGGCCTGTTCCAGCTGTTGACGATCACCCTGTTCGCGTTCTACTTCGCCGCCGACGGCCCGAGGCTGCGCCGCGCGCTCTGCTCCGTGCTGCCGCCCGCCCGTCAGGCCGAGGTGCTGCGCGCGTGGGAGATCGCCGTCAACAAGACCGGCGGCTATCTGTACTCGCGCGGTCTGATGGCGCTCATCTCGGGAGTGGCGCACTACATATTGCTGGAGATCCTGGGCGTGCCGTACGCGCCCGTGCTGGCTGTCTGGGTGGGGCTGGTGTCGCAGTTCATCCCCACCATCGGTACGTATCTCGCCGGCGCCCTGCCCATGCTGATCGCCTTCACGGTCGACCCTTGGTACGCGCTGTGGGTGCTGATATTCGTCGTGATCTACCAGCAGTTCGAGAACTACGTGCTGCAGCCCAAGCTGACCTCCAAAACCGTCGACATCCACCCGGCCGTCGCCTTCGGGTCGGTCGTCGCGGGCACCGCCCTGCTCGGGGCGGTCGGCGCGCTGATCGCCATCCCGGCGGTCGCCACGCTCCAGGCGTTCCTCGGCGCGTACGTGAAGCGCTACGACGTCACGGACGACCCTCGGGTGCACGGGCACCGGAGGCAGGCCCCGGGGACGGGGTTGGTCACGCGCGCGCGGCGGGTGTGGGGGCGGCTGCGGGCGGCGGAGTCGGGGGATCGCCCTTCAAGGGACTCCGGACCTTCGGGTGGCTTGGGCGAAGGCTCCGCGGACGGGCGTTCGTAACCGCGGCTGGGCGACAGTACGGCCGGAGACGCCGCCGTACGCCGGGTGAAGCAGGGTGGGTTTCGGGGCGGTGGGGTGGAAACCGGGCCCGGCGTCAGTACGCGGTCGTAGTCTCGGAGGTGCCGCGTGGTGAGCTTGACACAAAAATCGAACATCCATTCTTATGGAGGCTCCGGTGAGGCTCTCGGCGGGGATTTCCACAGGGATTTGACACAGAAGTGCCCGAGTTATCCACAGGCCGGACCGGCGTCGGGGCGCATTGTCAGTGGCAGGCGTTAGCGTCTTTGACGTGAAGCGATCGACTCAAGCAAACCGGGTGGAACCCATGGCAGGAACCGACCGCGAGAAGGCTCTCGACGCCGCGCTCGCACAGATTGAACGGCAATTCGGCAAAGGCGCGGTCATGCGCATGGGCGATCGGACGAAGGAGCCCATCGAGGTCATCTCGACCGGGTCGACCGCGCTCGACGTGGCCCTCGGTGTGGGCGGCCTGCCGCGCGGCCGAGTCGTAGAGATCTACGGCCCGGAGTCCTCGGGTAAGACGACCCTGACCCTGCACGCGGTGGCGAACGCCCAGAAGGCCGGCGGACAGGTCGCCTTCGTGGACGCGGAGCACGCCCTCGACCCCGAGTACGCGCAGAAGCTCGGCGTCGACATCGACAACCTCATCCTGTCCCAGCCCGACAACGGCGAGCAGGCCCTGGAGATCGTGGACATGCTGGTCCGCTCCGGCGCCCTCGACCTCATCGTCATCGACTCCGTCGCCGCGCTCGTCCCGCGCGCGGAGATCGAGGGCGAGATGGGCGACAGCCACGTGGGTCTGCAGGCCCGGCTGATGAGCCAGGCCCTGCGGAAGATCACCAGCGCGCTCAACCAGTCCAAGACCACCGCGATCTTCATCAACCAGCTCCGCGAGAAGATCGGCGTGATGTTCGGCTCCCCGGAGACCACGACCGGTGGCCGCGCGCTGAAGTTCTATGCCTCGGTGCGACTCGACATCCGTCGCATCGAGACCCTGAAGGACGGCACGGACGCGGTCGGCAACCGCACCCGCGTCAAGGTCGTCAAGAACAAGGTCGCCCCGCCCTTCAAGCAGGCCGAGTTCGACATCCTCTACGGCCAGGGCATCAGCCGCGAGGGCGGTCTGATCGACATGGGCGTGGAGCACGGCTTCGTCCGCAAGGCCGGCGCCTGGTACACCTACGAGGGCGACCAGCTCGGCCAGGGCAAGGAGAACGCGCGCAACTTCCTGAAGGACAACCCCGACCTGGCCAACGAGATCGAGAAGAAGATCAAGGAGAAGCTGGGCGTGGGCGTGCGGCCGGAACAGCCGGCTGCCCAGCCGGGCACGGACGCCGCGGTCTCCGCCCCCGCGGACGACCCGGCCAAGGCGGTGCCCGCCCCGGCGGCGGCGAAGACCGCCAAGACCAAGGCCGCGGCTGCCAAGAGCTGACCCGTGACACGGCGAACCGACTGGGCCGAGTACGCGTACCCCGACCCCGGCGTCCCGTGGAAGCCGGATCCGGGGAGCGCGGACGAGGGGGGCTTTGCCGGGGCCGGGCAGGGTGAGGACCGGCAGGACGGTGGCTCGCGCGCCGGTGCGGGTGCGAGCGATGGCGGTGGCGACCGCGGGGGGCGCGGCGAGACCGGCGCACGGCGGGGGCGCGGGCGTCGTCGGCGGGGCTTCGCGGAGTCGCCCGCACAGGACGGGGGCACCTCCTCCTTGTCGAGGGCCGAGCAGGAGGAGTCCCCAGGGGACCCGGCTGAGCGGGCACGGGCGATCTGTCTGCGCCTGCTCACCGGGACCCCGCGGACGCGAAAGCAGCTCGCGGACGCCCTGCGCAAGCGGGAGATCGCGGACGACGTGGCCGAGGAGGTGCTGTCGCGGTTCGAGGAGGTGGGGCTGATCAACGACAGTGCCTTCGCCGACGCCTGGGTGGAGTCCCGGCATCACGGCCGGGGGCTGGCCCGGCGGGCGCTGGCGCAGGAGCTGCGGACCAAGGGGGTCGACTCCACGCTGATCGAGGACGCCGTCGCCCAGCTCGACACCGAGCAGGAGGAGGCGACCGCACGCGAACTGGTCGCCCGCAAGCTGCGTTCCACCCGCGGCCTCGACCGCGACAAGCGGCTCCGGCGGCTGGCGGGGATGCTCGCGCGGAAGGGATATCCCGAGGGGATGGCCTTGCGGGTGGTGCGGCAGGCGTTGGAGGAAGAGGGGGAGGACACGGAGTTCTTGGGGGGAGAGGGGTCCTAGGCGCGTGGTGATTCCACGGTGTCCAAGGGCGCGGCGGTCCCACGGTGGTCAGGCGCGTGGTGATTCCACGGTGTCCAAGGGCGCGGCGGTCCCACGGTGGTCAGGCGCGTGGTGATTCCACGGTGTCCAAGGGCGCGGGCGGTTCCACGGCGTCTAGGCGCGCGGAGATTTCGGCGTCCAGGCGGGCGGCGATTCCAAGACGGGCGTCACGGGTTCGCCGTCACGGGCAGCCCCGCACCCCGCCAAGCCTGGAAGCCCCCCGTCAGGTCGGTCGCCCGGTGCAACCCCAGGCGGTGCAGGGACTCCACCGCGAGGCTGGACGCGTAACCCTCGTTGCAGACGACCACGACGCGCAGGTCGTGGCCGGTGGCCTCGGGAAGGCGGTGGCTGCCGACGGGGTCCAGGCGCCACTCCAGTTCGTTGCGCTCCACCACCAAGGCGCCGGGGATCAGGCCGTCGCGTTCGCGGAGGGCCTCGTACCGGATGTCCACGAGGAGGGCCTCGCCGGCCCGGGCGGCCTCGTAGGCTTCCTGCGGTTCGATCCGCGCGTACCCCTCGCGCACCCGCTCCAGCAACTCGTCGATGCCCACCGGCACCCCACGCTCACCACTCATCGTTCCTCCTCAACGCCCGTGTGCGACCTGCGCGTTCACCGGCACCGTGCCGTACCGTGCGGCGCATCACTGCCAGTCCTCCGGTCGCTCGACCTGCTCCAGCCGGAGCACGTTCCCGGCCCGGCTGTAGCGGCGGATCCGCGGCAGCGGCGGGTAGTAGGCGTGCACGGAGACGGTGTGCCGTTCGGAGGACTCGTTGAGCACTTCGTGGACGTGGTGGCGGCCGAAGGAGCGACCCCGGCCTGCCGGCAGGCGGCGCTCCCGGTCGACGTCCTCGGTGAGTTCCAGGGTCTTCCAGCCGTCGGTGGGCAGCCGGGCTGCGAGGGAGTTCTCCTTGAGTTCGCCACGGGCGGTGAGGAAGGCGCCGACCGAGTCGGCGTGGTCGTGCCATCCGGTGCCCGTGCCGGGCGGCCAGCCGATGAGCCAGGCCTCGCTGCCTCCGGGCCCCTCCAGCCGTACCCAGGTACGGCCCTGGGGGTCGAGCGGAAGCGAGTCGATCAACGCGTCGTCCGCGGCCGTACGCCGGACGAAGTCGAGAAGATCGGCCTGCGTCGGGGCGGCAGTGGCGGACCCCGCGGCGGAGGCGGGTACGGAAGCGGAAGGAGAGACAGACAACGTGCACCGTCCTGATGAGCGTTCGCGTGAGCGCGCGCGGCGAGACGTCAGCGGCGCGCGGAAAGAGAGAAAGGCGAGATCAGCAGGAGGGACGACACACGCAGCCCGCATAGCGGACGAGGTCCATATGGACCCTCCGCCACAGGCGCACACAGGTGTCGGTCACGATCCGGAGTACACCACGACGGTCCGGACTGGTCAACTCTCCGCCACCCTGCGGACAAAGACGCAGGGCGGCGGAGAGGACGGGACGCGCACAGCGCCCGGAAGGACCGGCGTCAGCGCGAGCCCGCCGTGGCTTCCGCCGGCGCCTTCGCCGGGCCGCCCAGTGCCGCCTCGGCGGCCGCGTAGAGGTCGGCCGGGCGAACGCCGTTCAGGGCTGTGACCAGGTGTCCGTCGGGGCGGATGAGGAGCACGGTGTGGGCGGAGGCGCCGGGGTAGCGCTCGGCGACCAGCAGCTCGGCCGGATGGGGCAGCGCCGTGACCGCGGCCGCGAGCCGGGGCATGATCCCGGCGGTCACCCAGTGCTTGCGCTCCCACACGCCGGTGCCCGGGGCGATCAGCAGGACGAGCAGCGCGCCGCGCCCGAGCCGGTCGCGCAGTCGTACGAAGGAACCATCCTCCGCCGTGACCCGCACATCCGTCACCGGCGCACCCGGGAGCGTCTCGACGGGGACCTCCGCCTCGATGGACGGGGGTGCGAGGGGTGAGTCCGCGTAGGTGGACGTCTCGCCCAGTGGTCCCCGCCCCAGGTGACCCTCGGTGAGCAGCGACTCATGGCCCCGGCTGGTGCCGGGGACGTAGGCGCGCAGGGCACCGCCGCCGCGGAGCAGCGGCAGCACCTGGTCGGCGGCGCGCAGCCGGGCTGCGACCACCGCGCGGCGCTCGGCCTGGTAGCTGTTGAGAAGCGCCTCGCGAGGTCCGTGATGCCAGGACAGCGCCAGCTTCCAGGCGAGGTTGTCGGCGTCCTTGAGCCCCTCCTCCAGCCCCTGTGTACCGAGCGCGCCGAGCAGGTGGGCGGCGTCCCCGGCGATGAAGACGCGGCCGACGCGCCAACGGCGGGCCAGGCGGTGGTGGACGGTGTGGACGCCGGTGTCGAGCAGTTCGTACGGCGGGGTGGAGCCGCCGGTCCAGCCCGCGAGGGTCTCCCGGATACGGGTGATGACGAGCTCGGGCGTGACCAGGTCCTTGCCGGGGGGCAGCAGCCAGTCGACCCGCCAGACGCCGGCGGGGAGCGGTCGTGCGGTGATCTCGCCCGCCGAGGGGCCCGACGTCCGCCACGGCGGCGTGCGGTGGAGCATCGCCCGGCCGGGCCAGGGGAGTTCCGTACGCAGGGCGGCGACGGCGTATCGTTCCACCGCCGTACGGCCGGGGAAGCGGATGTCCTGGAGCTTGCGCACGGTCGAGCGGGGGCCGTCGCAGCCGACCAGATAACTGCCGCGCCACCAGGTGCCGTTGGGGCCCCGGGTGTGCGCGGTGACGCCGGATGCCTCCTGCTCGATGGTGTCGAGCCTGCTGTCCACGGCGATCTTGGTGAGGGGCTCGTGGTCGATGGCCGCGCGCAGGGCGTCGGTGAGGACGTGCTGGGCGAGGTGCAGGGGCGGCTGCTCGGGGGCGGCGCCGGTGGTCACGGCGTAGTCCGAGCTGAGCTTGCGCCCCGGGTCAGCCGGGCGGAGGCGGTCGGGCTCGGCGGCGCCGGGGCGGGGGCCCGTGCCGATGGCGCTGCCGACGGCACCGACGGCACCGGCGTCGCCGGGGTCCTCGAAAGTGATCTCCCGAACCACCTGCTTGCGCCGCATCGACCGCCATCCGGCCCAACGGGTCCCGACCTCGTCGAGCGGTACCCCGGTCAGCCGTTCCATGAGCGCGGCGGTGTCCTCGCGCAGGACGAGGGTGCGGGCGAGCCGTGGTTCGTCCTTGCCCGGCCCCTCGTCGAGGACGACAGACGGCACTTCCTGGCGCGCCAGCGCCAGGGCGAGCGTGAGCCCGACGGGCCCCGCTCCGACGATGATCACCGGATCCACGCGGCGCTCCCTGTCCGCAGCGGTGCCTCTGGAGACGTTTGTGAACAGGAGGTTGGAGCAGGGTGCACGATCACAGAACGTATGCAACCCATTGCCGGTGCTTGCGTCAAGTGACGAGGGGCAGTGGCGATCATGCCACTGCCCCTCATGTCACGGAAGCCGCTGACTCACCCTCAGACGGCCCCTCCGGGCCGGGTGCCGTGGGTACCTCCGACCTCGGCCGCGTTGAGCTCCTCCACCTGCTCGGCTCCCAGCACCGCGCCGGTGCTCCTCTTGCTGCGCCTGAGCCTGGCTTCCAGCCAGGCCGCGAAGCTGGTCAGGGCGAAGTTCAGGACGATGAAGATGATCGCCACGACGATGAAGCTCGGGATGACGTTCGCGTAGTTGGCGGCGAGCGTGCCGCGCGCGCTGACGAGTTCGCTGAAGTTGAGCAGCACGCCACCGAGCGCGGTGTCCTTCACGATGACGACCAGCTGGCTGACGATGGCCGGCAGCATCGCCGTGACGGCCTGCGGCAGCAGGATGGTCCTCATCGTCTGGCTCTTGCGCAGGCCGATCGCCTGGGCGGCCTCCGTCTGCCCCTTGGGCAGGGCGAGGATGCCGGCCCGGACGACCTCGGCGAGGACGGAAGCGTTGTAGAGCACCAGGCCGGTGACGACCGCGTACAGGGGCCGGTCGTCACTGCTGACGTCCGTGGACCGGGCGTAGAACTCGTTGGCGAACAGCATCAGCAGCAGCACCGGGATCGCCCGGAAGAACTCCACCACCGCGCCGGCCGGGACCCGCACCCACCGGTGGTCGGACATGCGTGCTATGCCGAATATGGCGCCCAGAGGCAGGGCGATCACCATGGCGAGCGCCGCGGCCTTGAGCGTGTTGCCGAGACCGGGCAGCAGATACGTCGTCCACGCCTCGCCCTCGGTGAACGGCTTCCACTGGGCCCACTCCAGCTGGCCCTTGTCGTCCATGACCTGCCAGACCCACCACGCGAGCAGTGCGAGCAGGGCGACGAAGACCACCGAGAAGATGATGTTGCGCCGCTTGGCCTTGGGGCCGGGGGCGTCGTACAGAACCGAGGTCACCGCTTCACCGCCAGTCGCTTGCTCAGCCAGCCGAGGAACAGGCCGGTGGGCAGGGTCAGTACCACGAAACCGAAGGCGAAGACCGCGCCGATGAGCAGGGTCTGAGCCTCGTTCTCGATCATTTCCTTCATCAGCAGCGCGGCTTCCGCGACACCGATCGCCGCCGCCACCGTCGTGTTCTTGGTCAGCGCGATCAGGACGTTGGCCAGCGGGCCGATGACCGCGCGGAACGCCTGCGGCATCACGATCAGCCGCAGGACCTGACTGAAGCTCAGCCCTAGGGCGCGGGCCGCCTCGGCCTGCCCGACGGGCACGGTGTTGATGCCGGACCGCAGCGCTTCACAGACGAAGGCGGCGGTGTAGGCGATGAGGCCGAGGATCGCCAGCCGGAAACCCTGAAGGTCGAAGTTGTCCGCCGCACCCATCGTCACCCCGAAGATGTCGGCGAGGCCGAGCGAGGTGAAGATGATGATGACTGTGAGTGGGATGTTCCGGACGATGTTCACGTAGGCGGTGGCGAAGCCGCGCATCAGCGGGACCGGGCTGACCCGCATAGCGGTCAGCAGGGTGCCCCAGACCAGCGAGCCGATGCCGGAGAAGACGGTGAGCTGCACCGTCACCCAGAAGGCGCCCAACAGGCTCGGGTCGTCATAGTCAGAAAGAAAGTCGAACACGATCTCCCGCGCTTCCGGGTGTGTGACGAACGTGGCGGGCATGGCGCACCGCCGCCGGGACAGCGGCCGGCGGTGGTGCGCCTGCGAAGCACTCCGCTAGGGGAGGGTTTCCCGCGTTACTGAACGATCTGGCCGATCTTCGGCGCGGGCTCGTTCTTGTAGTTGGCCGGCCCGAAGTTGTCCTGGACCGCCTTGTCCCAGGCCTTTTCGCTGACCATCTTCTCCAGCGCCTCGTTGATCTTGTTCAGGGTCTCGGAGTCGCCCTTCTTGACGCCGATCCCGTAGTTCTCGTTGCTCAGCTTCAGGCCCGCGAGCTTGAACTTGCCCTTGTACTGGTCCTGCGCGGCGAAGCCGGCGAGGATCGAGTCGTCGGTGGTCACCGCGTCGACCGCGCCGCTCTGCAGACCGGCGATGCACTCCGAGTATGTGCCGTTCTGCTTCAGCTGGGCGTCGGGGGCGATCTCGTCCTTGACGTTCTGCGCGGAGGTGGAGCCGGTCACCGAGCACAGCTTCTTGCCGTTGAGGTCGGTGCCTTCCTTGATGTCGGAGTCCGCCTTGACCAGCAGGTCCTGGTGGGCCAGCAGGTACGGGCCGCCGAAGTCGACCTTCTCCTTGCGCTCGTCGGTGATCGAGTAGGTGGCGGCGATGAACTTCACGTCGCCGCGGGAAAGGGCGTTCTCACGGTCGGCGCTCTTGGTCTCGACCCACTCGATCTGGTCGGCCTCGTAGCCCAGCTCCTTGGCCACGTAGGTGGCCACGTCCACGTCGAAGCCGGAGAAGGAGCCGCCCGGCTCCTTCAGGCCGAGACCCGGCTGGTCGTACTTGATGCCGATCTTGATCTTGTCGCCGCCACCGGAGCCCGACTCCGAGTCCCCGTCACCCCCACCGCACGCGGTGGCGGTCAGGGCCAGGACAAGTGCGGTGGTCGCCGCGGCAGTGACCTTGCGGAGCTTCATGTGAACATCCTTTGCGTGATGAAGAGGAGGGCCGTCCGGTGCGGGAAACGCGGCTTGTCGCAGCAGGTGCGACGAGTGACGGTCAGTGGTGGAGGATCTTCGACAGGAAGTCCTTGGCGCGGTCGCTGCGCGGGTTGCTGAAGAACTGGTCCGGCACGGCCTCTTCGACGATGCGGCCGTCTGCCATGAACACCACGCGGTTCGCAGCGGATCGGGCGAAGCCCATCTCGTGCGTCACGACGATCATGGTCATGCCGTCACGGGCGAGCTGCTGCATGACCTCCAGCACCTCGTTGATCATCTCCGGGTCGAGGGCCGAGGTCGGCTCGTCGAAGAGCATCACCTTCGGGTCCATGGCCAGCGCCCGCGCGATCGCGACGCGCTGCTGCTGGCCACCGGAGAGCTGTGCGGGGTACTTGTCCGCCTGCGAGGCCACGCCGACCCGGTCGAGCAGGGCCCGGGCCTTCGCCTCGGCCTGCTTCTTGTCGGTCTTGCGGACCTTGATCTGGCCCAGCATCACGTTCTCGAGCACGGTCTTGTGCGCGAAGAGGTTGAACGACTGGAACACCATGCCGACGTCGGCGCGCAGCCGGGCCAGCGCCTTGCCCTCCGCGGGCAACGGCTTGCCGTCGATGGTGATCGAGCCGGAGTCGGTCGTCTCCAGCCGGTTGATGGTGCGGCACAAGGTGGACTTTCCGGACCCGGAGGGTCCGATGACCACGACGACCTCGCCGCGTGCGATCGTGAGATCGATGTCCTGGAGTACGTGCAACGCGCCGAAGTGCTTGTTGACGCTCTTCAGGACGACCAGTTCGCCGGTCGCGGCCACATCTTCCTTGGCCACCGATACTTCGGTCATCGCTCTCGGGCTCCGTCCTCCTCGGTTTCGGAGGACAGTAGCTACCCTATGCGACCTGCGTCATTACATCTGAGGCGAATTTGAGTATCACGATCCGGTAGCAGCTGGACACGGGTGGTAGTACGGAGGACGAGGCGCGTATCGGCCGGATAACGGAAGGCCCCCGCAACAGGAACCCTCTTGACGCCGTCCTCTTCCATCAGCGTGACTGCCTTGGTGCACGCGCGCGCGTGCACACCTTTTTGTGCCCAGCGACTTTTGTACCCGCCGAGTCCGTACCGCCGATGAACCGAAGGAGGCCGGGATGAGACTGCTCCTCGTCGAGGACGACAACCACGTCGCCGCCGCGCTGTCCGCGGTTCTTGCGCGGCACGGGTTCGACGTCACGCACGCGCGCAGCGGCGAGGAGGCTCTTCAGGCGCTCGTCCCGGAGGGCGCGGGCTTCGGCGTCGTCCTGCTCGACCTCGGCCTGCCCGACCAGGACGGCTACGAGGTCTGCGGCAAGATCCGCAAGCGCACCAGCATCCCGGTGATCATGGTCACCGCGCGCTCCGACGTCCGCTCCCGCATACACGGCCTCAACCTCGGCGCCGACGACTACGTCGTGAAGCCGTACGACACGGGGGAACTGCTCGCCCGGATCCACGCCGTCAGCCGGCGCACCGTCCACGAGGACCCCGCCTCCGGTGGGGAGACCGCGCTGCTCCTGGGCGCCGTACGGATCGAACTGCACACCCGTCAGGTCACGGTGGACGGATCGGTCGTCCAGCTGACCCGCAAGGAGTTCGATCTGCTCGCGCTGCTCGCGCAGCGGCCCGGGGTGGTGTTCCGGCGGGAGCAGATCATCAGTGAGGTGTGGCGCACCAGCTGGGAGGGGACCGGACGCACCCTGGAGGTGCATGTCGCGTCCCTGCGCGCCAAGCTGCGCATGCCCGCCCTGATCGAGACCGTGCGCGGCGTCGGCTACCGGCTCGTCGCCCCGGCCACCTAGCGGGGCAGAGTGCACACACGTCTGCTGCCGCTGCTGATCGTCCTGATGGCGGCCGTACTGCTGGCGCTCGGCGTCCCGCTGGCCGTCAGCGTGGCCGCCGCGCAGCAGCAGAAGGTGGTCGTCGACCGGATCGACGACACGGCGTTCTTCGCGGCCCTCGCCCAGTTCGTCACCGCCTCGCCCACCGGGTCCCGCCGCACCGAGCCGGACGAGCGCCTGGAGACGCTCAGCCGCGAACTCGACAGCTACTACGAGGTCTACGGCATTCGCGTCGGTGTCTTCTACGTCAATGACACCCCGATGGCTCATGCGCCGGCGGAGTGGTTCCTCCCCCCGGAGGGCGAGGTGCGCGAGGCTTTCGACGAGGCCCTGCTGAGCCGCCGCAGCGACGACCCCAAGCAGGTGTGGCCCTGGCAGGACGGCCGGCTCGTCGTGGCCTCGCCGGTCATCCGGGACGGTGACGTCGTCGCGGCCGTGGTCACCGACTCGCCGACCGACCAGATGCGTTCGAAGATCCTGTACGGCTGGCTGGTCATCGCCGCGGGCGAGACGGCCGCCATGCTGCTGGCCGTCGGCGCCGCGCTGCGGCTGACCGGCTGGGTGCTCCGGCCCGTACGCGTCCTGGACGCCACCACGCACGAGATCGCCACCGGACGTCTGAAGTCCCGGGTCGCGGTGGCCAGCGGACCGCCGGAACTGCGCCGCCTCGCCCGGTCGTTCAACGAGATGGTGGACAACGTCGAGGACGTGCTGGAGCAGCAACGCGCCTTCGTCGCCGACGCCTCGCACCAGTTGCGCAACCCGCTCGCCGCGCTGCTGCTGCGCATCGAGCTGCTCGCCCTCGAACTGCCCGAGGGAAACGAGGAGATCGCCTCCGTCCAGGCCGAGGGCAAACGCCTGGCGCGGGTTCTGGACGACCTGCTCGACCTGGCGCTCGCCGAGCACGCGGGGGCCGACCTCCGGCTCACGGACGTCGGCGCGCTGACCGCCGAGCGGGTCGCCGCCTGGTCACCGACCGCCGAGGCCAAGGGCGTACGGCTGGTGGGGGACTGCCCGGCGACGACCGCCTGGGCCGACCCGGTGACCCTGTCCAGCGCGCTGGACGCGGTGATCGACAACGCGGTGAAGTTCACGCCCGAGGGCGAGTGCGTCGAGGTCACCGTCGCCTCCAACGGCGACACCTCGACCGTCGTGGTCGCCGACCGCGGGCCCGGCCTGACCGACGAGGAGCTGAGCCGTGTGGGCGACCGCTTCTGGCGCAGCGGTCGGCACCAGAACGTGAAGGGTTCGGGGCTCGGGCTGTCCATCACGCGCGCGTTGCTCGCGGCGGCCGACGGCTCCATCGCCTACGAGCATCATGCGCCGCACGGGCTGAAGGTGACGCTGACCGTGCCCCGTAACTGCCCTACGGCTTGACGGAGCGGTAGTAGCGACGGGCGCCTTCGTGCAGGGGCAGCGGGTCGGTGTAGATGGCTGTGCGCAGATCGACCAGCTGGGCGGAGTGGACGTGCGCCCCGATGCCGTCGCGGCTCTTGATCACCGTGCGGGTCACCCACTCGGTGAGCTCGGGGTCCATGTCCTTGCGTGTGATCAGTACGTTCGACACCGCCATCGTCGGCACCGTGGCGCCGCCGCGGGCCCCGTAGGCCGACTCGGGCATGTTGGTCGCGCGGTAGTGGTGGGTCGCCGGGCCCTGGCGGTGCAGCTCGGAGACGAAGTCCGCGTCGATCGGCACGAAGCGGAACTTGAACTTCTTGGCCAGCTCCCGCAGTCCGTCCGTGGGCAGCCCGCCGGACCAGAAGAACGCCTCGATCCCGCCCTGCCTGAGCCGGGCCGGGCCGGTGTCTATGCCGTCGGACAGCGGCGTGATGTCCTGCCGCGCGTCGATGCCGGCCGCCTTCAGCACCCGGGTGGCGATCAGCCGGACGCCCGAGTGGGGCAGCCCTATGGCGACCCGCCTGCCGCGCAGATCCTCGACCGAGTGGATGTCCGAGTCGCGCGGGACGACCAGGTGCACATAGTCGTCGTACAACCGCGCGACCCCGCGCAGCCGGTCCGCGCCCGGTCCCCTGTTCAGCTCGTACGTCTCCACCGCGTCGGCCGCCGCGATGGTGAAGTCGGCCTCGCCGGTCGCCACGCGCGCGACGTTCTCCTGGGAACCGTCGCTCGTCAGCAGCCGCACCTTGAGGTTCGGCATGTCCCTGGACAGCTCGGTGCGCAGCAGGGTGCCGTACTCCTGGTAGACCCCACGCGGCGTGCCGGTGCTGAACGTGATCGCCCCCCTCGGCGGCTCCTCGCCCAGCGGCAGCAGCCACCACAGCAGCAGGCCGAGGGCGACGGCACCGGCCGCCGTGCTCTGCAGGGCACGGCGGGTGCCGATACGGGGGAGCGCTCTGGACATGCGCGCGATCCTGCCAGTCCGTACGGCTGCTGACCAGGGCGGGAATCACAGGGGGCTGTCAGTGGGGGCCGATAGTGTTTCGAGTATGAGTTCCTCGCCCGCCGACCTGGTCCGTGAGTTCCACCTCGCCTTCGGTCTCGACGCCCGCAGCGTTCCGACGGAGGTGTCGCCGAAGCTGGCCGGGCACCGCGGCGAGCTGCTGGCCGAGGAGGCCGCGGAGGTCGCCGAGGTGTCGGTGACCGGCCCCCTCGACAAGCTCGCGCACGAACTGGCCGACGTCGTCTATGTGGCGTACGGCACGGCTCTCGTGCACGGCATCGACCTCGACGCGGTGATAGCCGAGATCCACCGTTCCAACATGACCAAGCTGGGCCCCGACGGCCAGGTGATGCGGCGTGCGGACGGCAAGGTGCTCAAGGGGGAGCACTACGAGGCACCGGACGTGTCGGCGGTGCTGCGCAGTCAGGGGTGGCAGCCGGACGGGGCCTGAGGCGGCCGTATGACGGGATGGTCGGGGTCGGGCTCCGCGCCCACCGGACGCCGGCCGACGACCGGTCGGGGCCGAGCCGGACCCGGATCTCAGTCGCCGACCGGTGCCTCCGTCCGGGCGTCCTCCTCGCGTCGTACCGGTCCGGACGGGCCCTTGGCGCGGTGGCGCATCCAGCGCGTCGCGATCGGCTCGGTGTAACGGGCGGTGAGGGGGCCGAGGATGACCAGAATGAGGACATACGCCGTGGCCAGGGGGCCCAGGGACGGTTCGATGCCGGCCGTCACCGCCAGGCCCGCGATCACGATGGAGAACTCGCCACGGGCCACCAGCGCGCCGCCGGTGCGCCAGCGGCCCTTCAGGGAGATCCCGGCGCGCCGGGCTGCCCAGTAGCCGGTGGCGATCTTGGTGAGGGCGGTGACGACGGCCAGGCCGAGGGCGGGCAGCAGGACCGGCGGAATGCTCGCCGGGTCGGTGTGCAGGCCGAAGAAGACGAAGAACACCGCGGCGAACAGGTCGCGCAATGGGCTCAGCAGCGTGTGCGCGCCCTCCGCGACCTCCCCCGACAGCGCGATGCCGACCAGGAACGCGCCCACCGCCGCCGACACCTGGAGCTGCTGGGCGATGCCCGCGACGAGGATCGTCAGCCCGAGGACGACCAGCAGCAGCTTCTCCGGGTCGTCGCTGGAGACGAACCGCGAGATGACCCGGCCGTAGCGCACCGCCGCGAAGAGCACGAGCCCCGCCACGCCCAGTGCGATCGCCAGCGTCACGCTGCCCGCCGCCAGACTGACCCCCGCGAGCAGCGCGGTGATGATGGGCAGGTACACGGCCATCGCGAGGTCCTCGAGGACCAGCACGCTGAGGATCACGGGCGTCTCGCGGTTGCCGATCCGGCCCAGTTCGCCGAGCACCTTCGCGATGACACCCGAGGACGAGATCCAGGTGACGCCCGCCAGGACCACGGCGGCCACCGGCCCCCACCCGAGCAGCAGCGCGACCGCCGCGCCCGGCAGGGCGTTGAGCGCGAAGTCGACCAGGCCCGCCGGGTAGTGGGACTTGAGGTTGGTGACGAGGTCGCTGGCGGTGTACTCCAGACCGAGCATGAGCAGCAGCAGGATGACGCCGATCTCGGCGCCGATGGCGACGAACTCCTCGCTCGCGCCGAGCGGCAGCAGACCGCCCTCGCCGAAGGCCAGCCCGGCGAGCAGATAGAGGGGAATGGGCGAGAAGCCCAGCCGGCCGGCCATCCGGCCCAGCAGGCCGAGGCCCAGGAGGATCGAACCGAACTCGATCAGCAGTACCGCGGAGTGCACCGGGTTCACTCCCGCCCGAGTATCGCCGCGGCGGCGTCGACGCCCTCGCGGGTGCCGATGACGATCAGCGTGTCGCCGCCCGCGAGCCGGAAGTCCGGCGTCGGGGACGGGATGGCCTCGGCCCGCCGCAGCACGGCCACGACGGAGGCGCCGGTCTCGGTCCGCAAGCGGGTGTCGCCGAGCACACGGCCGTTCCAGCGCGTGGTCGCTCCCACCTCGATCCGCTCGGCCACCAGGCCGAGGTCCGTGGTGGAGAGCAGGTTGTTGCTGTGGTGCGAGGGCTGCAACGCGTCGATCAGCGCGCCGGCCTCCGTGATGGTCAGGTGCAGCGACTGGGCGCAGGAGTCGGGGTCGTCGGTCCGGTAGACGTTGACCGTCCGGGTGCCGTCGCGGTGGGCCACCACGGACAGGTGGCGGTGTTCCCGGGTGACGAGGTCGTACTGGACCCCGATGCCCGGCAGCGGCGTCGCCCTGAGGCGTGGAGCGGACACGATTCTTCCCCTTGCTGATCGTCCTGCGGATGCCCTGCGGATTGCCGTGCTGATCGCTTTGCCGATTGCTGTGCTGATGGCTGTGCCGATTGCATGCCGATCGCTGTGCACGGCGTCGGCCCCGCCATGCTGCCATCCGCCCGTACCGTGGCGACATGGGTGTCAGCACGGATGGACAGCGACGGCGGAGAGCGGAGAGGCTGGTCAGGCCGGTGCTGTCGGCCAGGACCGGGAGAGGACTGCGTACCCGCGTGTCGTTGTTCTGGCGGATCTTCTCCCTGAACGCCCTCGGCCTCCTCGTGGCCACGGCCCTGCTGCTCGGCCCGGTCACGGTGTCGACCCCGGTGCTGCCGGGCGAGGTGCTGGTCGTCGTCTGCGGTCTCGCGGCGCTGCTCGCGGTCAACGCCGCCGTCCTGCGCGTCGGTCTGGCCCCGCTGGGCCGTCTGGGCCGGGCCATGGCCACCGCGGACCTGCTGCGGCCGGGAGCCCGCGCCGAGGTCTCCGGGCCGGTGGAGACGGCGGTGCTCATCACGACGTACAACACGATGCTGGACCGGCTGGAGACCGAACGCGCCGCCAGTGCGGCACGGGCGCTCTCCGCCCAGGAGCGGGAACGCCACCGCATCGCCCGCGAACTCCACGACGAGGTCGGGCAGACCCTCACCGCCGTTCTGCTCCAGCTCAAGCGGGTCGCCGACCGGGCGCCCGAGGAGCTGAGGCAGGAGGTCGGCCAGGCGCAGGACGCGACCCGGGCCGGTCTCGACGAGATCCGGCGTATCGCGCGCCGCTTGCGGCCGGGGGTGCTGGAGGAACTGGGGCTGGCCAGTGCGCTGCGGGCGCTGGCCGGTGAGTTCACCGCGCACGGGCTGACTGTGCGCCCCGATGTGCAAGGCGAGCTGCCTGCGCTGGACGAGGAGACCGAACTGGTCGTGTACAGGGTGGCCCAGGAGGCGCTCACCAACACCGCGCGGCACTCCGGTGCCGACCGCGCCGAACTCCGGTTCGGGCCGGTCGCCGGCGGCGTCGAGCTGCACGTCCGCGACAACGGCAAGGGGCTCGGCCGGGCGCCGGAAGGGGCCGGGATCGGCGGGATGCGGGAACGGGCGCTGCTGGTCGGGGCGGCGCTGACGCTCAGCCCGGCGCCAGGGCAGGGCACGGAGATACGGCTGCGCATACCCACCGCCGGTGGGGCCCGGTGATGCCGGCGCCGACACGCGCGCTGCTCGCGGACGACCACACGCTCGTGCCCCGTGGCGTACGGAGTGCGAATGCGGAATGCGGAATGCGGAAGGAGGAGTGCGGGACGCGGGTGCGAAGACCCTGGGACGGCATCGCCCGCACCTGCTCCACAGGCTTCGGACGGCGGCCGGGGCACGCCGCTCGCGTGTGTACCGGGAAGGCGCCGGCCGGCGTTCTACCGTGTGCGGATGCGAACGGTTCCCAGGTGGGCCTTGGTCTCGTCGGGATGCGCGCCCGTCCTGCTGATCTCGGGCTGGACGGTCGCGGGACGGCTCGAGGGACCCGACTACGACCCCTTCACCCAGACGATCAGCGTCTTGGCGGCCTACGGGGCGGCGGGCTTCTGGGTGATGACCGGGGCAATGCTCGCCCTGGGCGCCTGCCACCTGCTGACCGCCTGGGCACTGCGCGCGGCCGCGGTCGCCGGACGCGTGGCGCTGGCCGCCGGGGGAGTGGCGGCGCTGCTGGTGGCGCTGCTCCCGGCCCCGAGCAGCGGGGGCTCCCTGCGCCACGGTTCCGTCGCCGCGATCGCCTTCACCCTCCTCGCGGTGTGGCCGGTCATGGCCACCGAGCGCGGCGGCGCCGCTCCCTGGGCACTGCGCCCCGCTCCCTGCCTCGCGGCGACCGCCGCGATGTGCGCCGGTGCGGCCTGGTTCCTGATCGAGGCGAGCCAACAGGGCTCCGCCGGAGCCGTCGAACGCATGGTGACGACCCTTCAGTCCGTATGGCCCTTCGTGGTCGTCGTGTCCTGCGTGCGCACCTCATCACCCGCGCCGTTGCCCGGCGAATGACGCACGCGGTGCCCTGTGGTTCACGGAGTACCTGCCCAACGGATCGGGCGGATGCCGACCGCGGGTGTCGTCGACGAGTTCGCGTTGCCCACCCCGGACCGCGCGACGCACGGCATCAACCTCGGCCCGGACGGTGCGCTGTGGCGGCACTGGAGATCGGCGCACTCGCCCGCCTAGCCCCCTGAGGGGCCCGGGTCCTGGACCGGGACGGGCCCCTCCCGGGACGGGGACGGCCCCCTCGCGGGACCGCCTACCCTTGACGCATGACCAGCAGCAGCGACCGGAGCCCGGCAGTGGACGTTCAAGCACCCAAGAGCTACGAGATCCGCACCTACGGGTGCCAGATGAACGTTCACGACTCCGAGCGATTGGCCGGGCTGCTGGAGGACGCCGGGTACGTACGCGCTCCGGAGGGGGTCGACGGCGAGGCGGACGTCGTCGTCTTCAACACCTGCGCGGTACGGGAGAATGCCGACAACCGGCTCTACGGCAACCTCGGCCACCTCGCGCCGAAGAAGGCCCAGCGGCCCGGCATGCAGATCGCGGTCGGCGGCTGCCTCGCGCAGAAGGACCGCGACACCATCGTGAAGCGGGCGCCGTGGGTGGACGTCGTCTTCGGCACGCACAACATCGGCAAGCTGCCCGTCCTGCTGGAACGCGCGCGCGTGCAGGAAGAGGCACAGGTCGAGATCGCCGAGTCGCTGGAGGCGTTCCCCTCCACGCTGCCGACGCGCCGCGAGAGCGCCTACGCGGCATGGGTGTCGATCTCCGTCGGCTGCAACAACACCTGCACCTTCTGCATCGTCCCGGCGCTGCGCGGCAAGGAGAAGGACCGCCGTCCCGGCGACATCCTCGCCGAGGTCGAGGCCCTGGTCGCCGAGGGCGTCTCCGAGATCACGCTGCTCGGCCAGAACGTCAACGCCTACGGCTCCGACATCGGTGACCGTGAGGCCTTCAGCAAGCTGCTGCGGGCCTGCGGCAAGGTCGAGGGCCTGGAGCGCGTCCGCTTCACCTCGCCGCACCCGCGTGACTTCACGGACGACGTCATCGCCGCGATGGCCGAGACGCCGAACGCGATGCCGCAGCTGCACATGCCGCTCCAGTCCGGGTCGGACACGGTCCTGAAGGCGATGCGCCGCTCGTACCGCCAGGAGCGCTACCTCGGCATCATCGAGAAGGTCCGCGCCGCCATCCCGAACGCGGCGATCACCACCGACATCATCGTCGGCTTCCCCGGCGAGACCGAGGAGGACTTCGAGCAGACCCTGCACGTGGTGCGCGAGGCCCGGTTCGCGCAGGCGTTCACGTTCCAGTACTCCAAGCGGCCCGGCACCCCGGCCGCCGAGATGGACGGGCAGATCCCCAAGGAGGTCGTCCAGGCGCGCTACGAGCGTCTCGTCGCCCTCCAGGAGGAGATCTCCTGGGACGAGAACAAGAAGCAGGTCGGCCGCACCCTGGAGTTGATGGTCGCCGAGGGCGAGGGCCGCAAGGACGGCGCCACCCACCGCCTCTCGGGCCGCGCCCCCGACAACCGTCTGGTCCACTTCACGAAGCCGGACGAGGATGTGCGCCCCGGCGACGTGGTCACGGTCGAGGTGACGTACGCAGCCCCGCACCACCTCCTCGCCGAGGGCCCCGTTCTCGCCGTGCGCCGCACGCGCGCGGGCGACGCCTGGGAGAAGCGGAACGCGGCGGAGGCCGCCAAGCCGGCGGGCGTGCTGCTCGGCCTGCCGACGGTGGGCGTCCCGGAGCCCCTGCCGGTGGCCTCGGGCGGCGGCTGCGGCCGCGACTGAGGCACGGCGGCTGAGACCGATTCGGGCCACGGGCGTCTGGGATCGACTGGAAGGGCTGAGGCCAGGGAGACGACGTGAGCGGCTGAGGCCGGGGCGACCAGCCCCGGCGGCTGAGGATGCGGCGACGGGGGACGCGGAGACTTGGGCCGGGCGACCGCGACGAAGCCGACGCGGCTGAAGGCAGGGCGGCTGAGGTGCGGTGACCGGCAATGCCGAGACCTGGGCCGGGCGATCGCGGGCGCGACGGCTGAAGGCGCGTCGGCTGAAGGCGCGGCGACCGAGGGCGCGGCGACTCGGGCCGGAGCGCCGGCCGGTGGGCCGGCGGGGTTACGCTGCCGATCATGCTTGTCGCCGCCGCACTGTGCCCCTGCCCGCCGCTTCTCGTACCCGCGGTCGCCGCGGGTGCCGCTCCTGAGCTGGACGCCGCCCGTACCGCGTGCACCGACGCGCTGGGCGTGCTCGCCGCCGCCCGGCCCGACCGGCTGATCGTCGTCGGGCCCACGTGGCAGGGCGAGACCGAGACGTACCCGGAGGGCACGCACGGCTCGTTCCGCGGCTTCGGTGTCGACGTCGGTGTGCGACTGGGCCGGAACGGAGCGACCGACGGGACCGAGGCGGCCGTCCCGGGGACGCTGCCGCCGTCGCTCGCGGTCGCCGCCTGGCTCCTGCGGCGGACCGGCTGGTCCGACGCGCCGATCGAGGGACTCGCGGTGGGGGAATCGCTCGCGCCCGAGCGGTGCAGGGACATCGGCAGGGAGATCGCCGCCGGGACCGAGCGGGTCGCGCTGCTGGTGATGGGTGACGCGAGCGCGTGCCGCACGCTGAAGGCGCCGGGATATCTCGACGAGCGGGCGGAGCCGTTCGACGAGGCGGTGGGGCGTGCGCTGGGATCGGCCGACCTCGCGGCCCTTGAGGCGCTGGACGTGGAGTTGGCGCGCCGACTGATGGTGTCGGGGCGTGCGCCCTGGCAGGTGCTCGCGGGCGCGGCCGAGGACGCCGGCCTCGGCGGCGCCCTCTTGTACGAGGACGCGCCGTACGGGGTGGGGTACGTGGTGGCGTCCTGGTCGTAGGGGGCGCGCTGGGAACGGGGGCCGACCGACGGTAAGGGGCGGCGCGGACGGCTGGTGGGCAGCGCCCTACGTGGGACGCTGACGGGCAGCGCCCTATGTGGAACGGCTGACGGGCAGCGCCCCACACGTAGTCGTTGACGTGCAGCCGCCGACGGCGAAGGGCGGACGGGCAGCGCCCTACGGGATCCGGGCTGCGCCTACGGAACAGGCGCGCGCGGCGATCGGTCGGCGCATACGGCGGACGGCCGGGAGCGTCGTGCTCCGCGGCCGCCCGTCGTGCCGTATGCCCTGGTCCGCGCTGACCGCCGACTCCTCCGCCAACTCTGCTTTCGGCGCTGACGTCCGCGTCGTCGGCTGTTCAGGAGGCCGGCGGCGGGCCGCTCGGCGGCGTGGTGGTGCCGCCTCCCGTGTCCCTGTCGTCCTTGTGCGCGAGCCGGTCCATGGCGCCCTTGGCCTTGTCGGTGCCCGTATGGATCTTGTCGCTGTACTTGCCCTTGGTCCGGTCGTCAACGGCCTTGGCGGCCTTGTCGATGCCGTGCTGGATCTTGCCCCCGTGCTGCTGCGCGAGGTCGGAGACCTTGCCCTTGGCCGGGCCCAGCCTGGCCTTCAGATTGTCGAAAAGACCCATGGGTTCACCTTCCCTCGCGGGACCGTCATGTCCGGGCGCCCTCGTCGGCCTCGCTGTCGGCCGCCTTGCCGGGAGACTGCTGCTGCGGGATCTCGACGGCCTCCGAAGCGTCGCCTTCGTCACCCTTCTTCGCCGCGGGCGGCTCCGTCGCGGCCCCGGCTTCGGTCTCGTCCGATGACTTGGCTTCCGTCACCTCATCCGCCTCGGGCCCGGCCGACGGCTGCTCGGTCCGTGCCTCGGCGGCCGACGTCTCCTCCGTGGTCTTCGACCTGCGGAAAAGTCGCGCAAAAACGCCCATATCAACTCCATACGTTACTCGCGCGGGCTAAATCCCGCGTCGCCATGGGGCTCCTGTCCGGGCGAAGCCGAGGAGGCCGGGAAGCGTCCGTGTATCGCCCGGGTCGCCGCCTCCCTGAATTGGCGGCGTGAACCCCCGCAACGGGCAACGACTCCGGGTTGCCCCCGTCACGTAACTCGTTCGAGGGCGGGGTGAGAGGTTTGCGAGACTGGTGCGGTGAGCAGCGCACTTCCCACCCCCCGAGTCATCGCCGTCGTCGGACCGACCGCGGCCGGAAAGTCCGATCTGGGCGTCCACCTCGCCCAGCAGCTCGGTGGGGAGGTCGTCAACGCCGACTCCATGCAGCTCTACCGGGGGATGGACATCGGCACCGCCAAGCTGACGCCCGAGGAGCGCGGCGGCATCCCGCATCACCTGCTGGACATCTGGGACGTCACGGTCACGGCCTCCGTCGCCGAGTACCAGCGGCTCGCCCGAGAGCGCATCGACGCCCTGCTCGCCGACGGACGCTGGCCCGTCCTCGTCGGCGGCTCAGGTCTGTACATCCGTGGGGCGGTCGACAACCTGGAGTTCCCGGGGACAGACCCCGAGGTCAGGGCCAGGCTGGAGGAGGAGCTCGCGCTGCGCGGCTCCGGCGCTCTGCACGCCCGACTCGCCGCCGCCGACCCCGACGCCGCGCGCGCGATCCTGCCGAGCAACGGCCGCCGTATCGTCCGGGCGCTGGAAGTGATCGAGATCACCGGGATGCCCTTCACGGCCAACCTCCCGGGTCACGACTCGGTGTACGACACCGTGCAGATCGGCGTCGACGTGGCGCGTCCCGAGCTCGACGAGCGCATCGCACTCCGGGTCGACCGGATGTGGGACACCGGGCTCGTCGACGAAGTGCGCGCACTGGAGGCGCAGGGTTTGCGCCAGGGGCGTACGGCGTCGCGCGCACTCGGCTACCAGCAGGTGCTCGCGGCGCTGACCGGTGAATGCACGATGGAGGAGGCACGGGCCGAGACCGTCCGGGCCACCAAACGCTTCGCGCGCCGCCAGGATTCGTGGTTCAGGCGCGACCCCCGGGTGCATTGGCTCAGTGGGGCCGCGGCGGACCGCGGGGAACTTCCGCGGCGGGCCCTGGCGTTGGTCGAACGACCGGTCACAGCCTGATCACGTGATGGCATCGGGACGCTCCGGCCGTCATCCGGGCCTCCGGCGCCGTGCCATCATCGAGCTTCGATCGACCAAGTGGAGTCCTAGTTGGGAGGGCGCGTGGCGATGGAGGCCGGCCCTCGCAACACGGCACAAGACGCCGAGCACGCCACCACCGGGAGTGGTGAAGCGGAGCGGGACGACGACGGTCGTCCGGGCGTCGACGCGGAGGGACTGACCGCCGGCGGGGGTGCCCGTCTCGGCGCCGACACGGAGGGGCCGGCCGGCCCCCATGGGAATGGTCCGCTCAGCTCCGACGGTGAGGATTCCCTCGGCCTCGGCGCTGCGGGTCCCCTCGGCCCCGACGGGGACGTCCGTCTCGCTGCGGACGGGCTCGACGAGACGCCGGACGGTGTGACCGACGACGGCCCCGAGCCGGACGAGCTGTTCGTGAGCGGTCCCGAGGTCGAGGTCGAGCTGCGCCCGCAGCGCCGGCTGCGCCTGTGGCAGCTCGCGCCGATCGTGGGCCTGGCCGCGGTGGGCTCCCTGATGTTCGCGTTCCCGCTCGCCTTCGACTTCGGCGACAGTGGCGCCGTGATCGCCATGCTGGGGCTGCTGATCTGCTCCTGCGCGGCCGGCTGGGGCATGATGGCCGCCCGCAAGGTCGGCCACACCTGGCCGGGGCTGCCGCAGCGGGGCTCCGGGCGGAGACCGGACTGGCGGGTGGTGCTCGCGTACGTGGTCCTGGTCGCCGCGGTGGTGGTGCTCGCGGTATGGCGGGTGGCCCGGCTGCGCTGAGCGGCTGCTCACCGTAGGGCGGGTCGATCACCGGCCGGAACGGTCGGCTGCGCTGAACCTCGGGGTGGCACGGGTCGGTCACGGCGCCGAGGCCCTGGCCGGACGACGCCCGGGCGCGACGGAGTGTCGTGGTCACCCCGTACGATCGAGGAATGAGCACGCGGATCGCCTTCCTCAAGGGGCACGGCACCGAGAACGACTTCGTGATCGTCCCGGACCCCGAGAACGCCATCGACCTGCCCCCCGTCGCCGTCGCCGCCCTGTGCGACCGCCGCGCCGGCATCGGCGGTGACGGCCTGCTGCACGTCGTGCGGTCCGCGGCGCACCCCGAGGCCGAGGAGATGGCGGCCGAGGCGGAGTGGTTCATGGACTACCGCAACGGCGACGGCTCGATCGCGGAGATGTGCGGAAACGGCGTGCGCGTGTTCGCGCGCTACCTCCAGCGCGCCGGGCACGTCACCGAAGGTGACATCGCCGTCGCCACGCGCGGGGGCGTGAAGACCGTGCACCTCGCCAAGGACGGCGACGTCACCGTCGGCATGGGCAGCGCGCGGCTCCCCGAGGGCGATGTCACGGTGAGTGTCGGCGAGCGCAGCTGGCCCGCGCGGAACGTGAACATGGGCAACCCGCACGCCGTGGCGTTCGTGGACGACCTCACGGACGCCGGCGACCTGCACTCCCCGCCGCCGTTCAGCCCGGCCGCGGCCTACCCGGACGGCGTCAACGTCGAGTTCGTCGTCGACCGCGGCCCCCGGCACGTCGCCATGCGCGTGCACGAGCGCGGCTCCGGCGAGACCCGCTCCTGCGGCACGGGCGCGTGCGCCGTCGCAGTGGCCGCCGCCCGCCGAGACGGCGCCGACCCCGCCGTCACCGGGACTCCGGTGACGTACACCGTGGACGTCCCCGGCGGACGTCTGGTCATCACCGAACGGCCGGACGGCGAGATCGAGATGACCGGCCCGGCGGTGATCGTCGCCGAGGGCGAGATCGACGCGGAGTGGCTGGCGGGCTCGGCGGGCTGACGGGGTATCCGCTTCGGCTGGATCGCACGCTCGCCGCCGTGATCGGCTGACACTCCGCCAGGATGCGGTCGCCCTACGGCCGACAGCGGCGAAAACACCGCGCGGACGTTCGACACCTGGCAGCCCAGTTCATGCCGTGCCCGGCCATAAACCTCCAAACCGTCGCTCGAATGGGTGATCCGTTTCACGCTGGGCGAGAGGCGGTCAGGTGGGCGTGGTCGGCTCGATAGCATCAAGCACCGGCCCGGACGGGGGAGATGTCCGCCACCCCTGAGCCGTGTCCGCCATGGGGCACCCCGTTCGCCGGTCCATGCAGCCGGAGGTGCCCATGAGTGCGGAGGCCACGAACCCCGCGAGCCCAGGTGCTGTGGCGGGCCCGATGACAGGCCCCGTGCCCTCGCCGGCGCCGCGCAGAAGGTCGCTCCCGCGACTCGACCTGCGCCGCCT
The DNA here is from genome assembly GCF_042731435.1 of Streptomyces sp. NPDC059861. Classification (NCBI taxonomy): domain Bacteria; kingdom Bacillati; phylum Actinomycetota; class Actinomycetes; order Kitasatosporales; family Streptomycetaceae; genus Streptomyces; species Streptomyces sp. NPDC059861. The sequence goes on from NZ_JBHWJQ010000030.1 coordinate 54,613, forward strand.
GGGCCGCGCCGCCCTGCTGGGGTCCGCCACCCGTGACCGGCTGCCCGACGCCATCGGCCACGTCGTCGAGGCGCATCGCGCCCACCATCCCGACGCCGACATCGAACCGCTGCGCCGCGCCTACGTCCTGGCCGAGTCCTCGCACCGGGGCCAGATGCGCAAGAGCGGCGAGCCGTACATCACGCACCCGCTCGCCGTCACCCTGATCCTCGCCGAACTCGGTGCCGAGACCACCACTTTGACGGCCTCTCTGCTCCACGACACCGTCGAGGACACCGACGTGACCCTCGCTCAGGTGCGCGAGCAGTTCGGCGAGGAGGTCCGCTACCTCGTCGACGGCGTCACGAAACTCGAGAAGGTCGACTACGGCGCCGCCGCCGAGCCCGAGACCTTCCGCAAGATGCTCGTCGCCACCGGCAGCGACGTCCGGGTGATGTCGATCAAACTCGCCGACCGGCTCCACAACATGCGCACCCTCGGCGTGATGCGCCCCGAGAAACAGGCCCGGATCGCCAAGGTCACCCGGGACGTCCTGATCCCGCTCGCCGAACGCCTCGGCGTCCAGGCCCTCAAGACCGAACTGGAGGACCTGGTCTTCGCGATCCTCCACCCCGAGGAGTACGAGCACACACGCGCGTTGATCGTCGAGAACGCGGCCCGCTGCGACGACCCGCTCGCCGAGATCGCCGCAGAGATGCGCACCGTGCTGAACGAGGCCGACATCGCCTCCGAAGTCCTCATCCGCCCCCGGCACTTCGTCTCCCTGCACCGCGTCTCGCGCAAGCGCGGCCGGCTGCGCGGCTGCGACTTCGGCCGGCTCCTGGTGCTGGTGAACGAGGACGCGGACTGTTACGGCGTCCTCGGCGAACTGCACACCTGTATGAAGCCCGTCGTCTCGGAGTTCAAGGACTTCATCGCCGTACCGAAGTTCAACCTCTACCAGTCCCTGCACACCGCCCTCGCCCGCGCGGACGGCCAGGTCGCCGAGGTACTCATCCGTACCCACCAGATGCACAAGGTGGCGGAGGCAGGCGTCATCGCGCTCGGCAACCCCTATGCGCCGCCCGCCTCCTCCGAGGACCCGGCCGACGGCGAGCGCGCCGACCCCACCCGCCCCGGCTGGCTCTCCCGCCTCCTCGAATGGCAGCGGGCCGCCCCCGATCCCGACACCTTCTGGTCCACCCTGCGGGAGGACCTCGCCCAGGACCGCGAGATCACCGTCTTCCGCCCCGACGGCGGCACCCTCGGTCTGCCCGAGGGCGCGTCCTGCGTGGACGCCGCGTACGCGCAGTACGGCGAGGACGCGCACGCGTGCATCGGGGCGCGCGTGAACGGCCGCCTGGCGACGCTGAGCACGGTCCTGCGGGACGGCGACACGGTCCAGCTCCTCATGGGCCAGGACCCGGCCTCCGAGCCTTCCAGGGAGTGGCTGGACCACGCCCACACACCGGGTGCCCGCATCGCCATCCAGCGGTGGCTCACCGCGCATCCCACGCCCACGGAGGCGGGCGGGGCGGGGGCCGCGGAGACGAGCCGCGAGAACCCTGCCGAGAACTCCGCGGCATCTCCCACGTCGCCCACTTCCGCCACTGGGGCCGCTCCGGCCCCGGCAGCCCCCTTAACCCCGGTGGCCCCAGGAACGTCTCGGACTCCGAGAGCCTTCGGAGGGGCGGAAGCGTCCGTCTCCCCCGAAGCCGTGGTCGCCGACCGCCCGGGCGCGAGTATCCGGCTGGCCCGCTGCTGCACCCCCGTACCACCCGACGAGGTCACCGGCTTCGCCGTGCGCGGGGGAGTCGTGACCGTCCACCGCGTCGAGTGCGCGGCGGTGGCGCGGATGAAGGGCACGGGGCGCGCGGAGGTGGACGTGAGCTGGGGGGAGAGCGCGGAGTGCCGGGTGACGCTCGTCGCTGAATCGTTCGGCCGCCCGCACCTGCTCGCCGACCTGACCGAGGCCATCGCCCTGGAGGGCGCCGAGATCGTCTCGGCCACCGTCGAACCCCCCACCCAGCAGCGCGTCCGCCACACGTACACACTCCAACTGACCGACGCCGCCCACCTGCCCGCCCTGATGCGCGCGATGCGCAACGTGGCCGGGGTGTACGACGTGAGCCGGGCGCAGCACCAGGTGTCGACGTGGTGAGACGCGGCGCCACGCCCTGACCACCACCACGCCCCGCGTGTGTGTGGCGCCCGCCGGGCCCACCCGCCCTCCAACTGGGCGCCTTGGCCCCCACCCGCACCCCGTTCGGGTGCGCCCGGCGCGCGCCGTCGTGGTGTCGCACGCGCGCGCTGATAGCCGTAGCCCATGCTGCTCACCCCCCGTGACAGGGCTCCCCGGCCCGCCACCGACGGCGCCCGAGCCCGCACCGACGCCCCCAGGATCAAGCGTCGGCTGAAGGCGGCCCTGGTCGCCTCCGCCGCCTCCGTCTGTCTCGTCGCCGCGAGCGCCTCGCCCATCCCGCTGGGCGTCGGCGACCGCCTGTTCCCGTACCTCGGCAACCCGGGGTACGACGTGGCGGCGTACGACCTGTCCCTCACGTATCCCGGCAGCAACGACAAGCCGCTCCAGGCCGTGACCACCATCGACGCCCGGACGACCGCCCCTCTCTCGCGCGTCAACCTCGACTTCGCGCGCGGCAAGGTCTCCGCCGTGGAGATCGACGGTGAGCCGGCGTCGTTCGCCGCGGCCGACGAGGACCTGGTGATCACGCCGGACGAGGCGCTGCCCCAGGGGCAGCGGATGCGCATCACCGTGCGGCACACCAGCGACCCCATGCCCGCGGGCGGCCGGGAAGGAGGCTGGGTGCGCACCTCCGACGGCCTCGCGATGGCCAACCAGGCCGACGCCGCCCACCTGGTGTTCCCGTGCAACGACCACCCCTCCGACAAGGCCGGCTTCACCTTCCGGATCACCGCCCCCGAGGGCTACACGGCCGTCGCCAACGGTCTCCAGGCCGACGTGCGGCGCTCCGGCACCGCGACGCGGTGGACGTACCGCACCCAGCACCCCATGGCCACCGAGCTCGCCCAGGTCTCGATCGGCCGCTCCACGGTGGTACGCCGCACAGGGCCGCACGCGCTCCCCCTGAGGGATGTCGTCCCGACCCGGCACAGGACGGCGCTGGAGCCGTGGCTCGCCAAGACGCCCGACCAGATCGCCTGGATGGAGGGCAAGATCGGGCGGTACCCCCTGGAGACGTACGGCCTGCTCGTCGCTGACGCCTCCACCGGCTTCGAACTCGAGACGCAGACCCTCTCCCTCTTCGAGAGAGAACTCTTCACCGACCCGGCCTTCCCCGAGTGGTACGTCGACTCGGTCATGGTCCACGAACTGGCCCACCAGTGGTTCGGCAACAGCGTCAGCCCCCGCACCTGGTCCGACCTGTGGCTCAACGAGGGACACGCGACCTGGTACGAGGCGCTGTACGCGCAGGAGAAGTCGAACCGGTCCCTGGAGTCGCGGATGCGCGCCGCGTACGGCGCCTCCGACCGCTGGCGCGCCGCCGGCGGTCCGCCCGCGGCACCCAAGGTGCCCGAGGCCGACAGCCGCCTGGGCATCTTCCGCCCGAACGTCTACGACGGCGCCGCCCTGGTCCTGTACGCCCTCCGCCAGGAGATCGGACGTCGGGTCTTCGAGGGACTGGAAAGGGCCTGGGTGAGCCAGTACCGGGACGGCACGGCGACCACCGCCGACTTCGTCTCCCTGGCCTCCCGGCTGTCCGGACGCGACCTGAACGGCTTCTTCCAGGCGTGGCTGTTCGGCGAGAAGACCCCGCCGATGCCGGGCCACCCGGACTGGAAGCCGGTGGCGGCCCGCCAGTCGCCCGAGAAGCCCTCCACGCCCAAGGTCACGGCGCCCAGGAAGGGGGCGGTGGAATAGGGCGGCGGAATAACACGGTGACGAGACGGGGCGTTGCGTGCGACCATTTTCAGGTCGGCGGCACAGGCGACGGGAATCTCCCGGGACCCTCGTGCGTTGAACGCGGTGACGGGTCGGCTACGCACAGAGGTCCGAGAAGCTTCGCTCGCGGCGCCCCGTCGCCGAACCAAGGAATCCCCAACGACGTAAGGACCCAATGACCTCCTCTTCTTCCCCTTCCCAGGACACCAAGCGCCTCGCGCAGGACTATCCCGAAGGTCTTCGGGCCGATGCCCTGATGGAAGAGGACGTCGCCTGGAGCCACGAGATCGACGGAGAGCGGGACGGCGACCAGCTCGACCGCTCCGAGCGCGCGGCCCTGCGCCGCGTCGCGGGCCTCTCCACCGAGCTCGAGGACGTCACCGAGGTCGAGTACCGCCAGCTCCGTCTGGAGCGGGTCGTCCTCGTCGGCGTCTGGACCTCGGGGACCGTGCAGGACGCGGACAACTCCCTCGCGGAGCTCGCCGCCCTCGCGGAGACCGCGGGCGCGCTCGTGCTCGACGGTGTGATCCAGCGCCGCGACAAGCCCGACGCCGCGACCTACATCGGTTCCGGCAAGGCCCAGGAGCTGCGCGACATCGTGGTCGACATGGGCGCGGACACCGTCATCTGCGACGGTGAGCTCAGCCCCGGCCAGCTGATCCACCTCGAGGACGTCGTCAAGGTCAAGGTCATCGACCGCACGGCGCTGATCCTGGACATCTTCGCCCAGCACGCCAAGTCCCGAGAGGGCAAGGCGCAGGTCGCGCTCGCGCAGATGCAGTACATGCTGCCGAGGCTGCGAGGCTGGGGTCAGTCGCTGTCCCGTCAGATGGGCGGCGGCAAGGGCGGCGGCCTCGCCACCCGTGGTCCCGGTGAGACCAAGATCGAGACGGACCGGCGCCGGATCCGCGAGAAGATGGCGAAGATGCGCCGGGAGATCGCGGAGATGAAGACCGGCCGCGACATCAAGCGCCAGGAGCGCAAGCGCCACAAGGTGCCCTCCGTCGCCATCGCCGGCTACACCAACGCGGGCAAGTCCTCCCTGCTCAACCGCCTCACAGGTGCCGGCGTCCTGGTCGAGAACGCGCTGTTCGCGACCCTGGACCCGACCGTCCGCCGGGCCGAGACCCCGAGCGGCCGGCTGTACACGCTGGCCGACACCGTCGGCTTCGTCCGGCACCTGCCGCACCACCTGGTCGAGGCGTTCCGCTCCACGATGGAGGAGGTCGGCGAGTCCGACCTGATCCTGCACGTGGTCGACGGTTCGCACCCGGCCCCGGAGGAGCAGCTGGCCGCCGTGCGCGAGGTGATCCGGGACGTCGGCGCCACCGACGTACCCGAGATCGTCGTGGTCAACAAGGCCGACGCGGCCGACCCGCTGGTCCTCCAGCGGCTGATGCGGATCGAGAAGCGCTCCATCGCCGTCTCGGCCCGCACCGGTCAGGGCATGGACGAGCTGCTCGCGCTGATCGACAACGAGCTGCCCCGCCCGTCCGTCGAGGTCGAGGCGCTCGTGCCCTACACCCAGGGCAAGCTGGTCGCCCGCGCCCACGACGAGGGCGATGTGATCTCCGAGGAGCACACCCCGGAGGGCACCCTGCTCAAGGTCCGGGTGCACGAGGAACTCGCGGCGGAACTCACGCCGTACGTTCCGGCGCCGGCCGCATAGCAGTCCTAGCAGTCCCGACGAGAAAGGCCCGCCCCTGGTGTGAGGGGCGGGCCTTTCTCGTCGGCGCGTCACCGACCGCCATGCGTCCGGCTCATGTTCTCGTACAGCGCCCTCGCGTCCTGCCCCAGCTGCGGACCCGCCAGCCAGGTGCTGTCGAGCGGGCCGATCGACGTGTTGGAGACCAGCCTGGTCTCGCCGTCCACCACCCGGAACCAGCCGCCGCCCGACGAACCGCCCGTCATGGTGCAGCCGATCCGGTACATCGTCGGCAGCGCCGGGCTGAGCGAGAAACGCCCCGGCCGGTCGATGCACTTGAACATCCGCAGCCCGTTGTACGGCGGTCCCGCCGGATACCCCCACGCACCCATCTCGCGGGCCTCCGCCGCGGACGGTGCCGAGAAGTCCACGTCCAGCGCCGCGCCGACCGTCTCCTCGAGGGACTTGGCGCCCTGCTCAGGCTGCACATGGAGCACGGCGTAGTCGTACGCCGCCCCCGCACCGCCGGTGGCCGAGCCGCCCTGCAGCCAGCCGTTGGAGGTGGAGGCCCAGTCCGCCCACCAGTTGCCGTACGGCGCGATCTCGCCGCTGGTGGCGTTGCCCAGCTCCGCCTCGGACTTGCCGAGGTCGTTGTAGGCCGGGGCGAACATGATGTTCCGGTACCAGCCGCCGTTCTGCCCGGCGTGCACGCAGTGCCCCGCCGTCCAGACGAGGTTGGACCTGCCCGGGTGGTTCACGTCCTTGATGACCGTGCCCGAACAGACCATCGAGCCCTCGGGAGAGTCGAAGAAGACCTTGCCGACCGGCGCCGCGTTCTGGTGGTACGGCGTCTTCTCGGCCTCGGCCTGGACCGGCGCGGGCTCCGGGTCACTCACGCCCCCGTCGGCCGACGCGTCCTTCGTCGACAGCGTCTTGTCGGCCTCCTGCGCGGACTGCATCCGCTCCGGCTTCCACAGGCCCTCGATCACCGGATTGACGAAGTCCTCGGCCTCACTGAGCCACTTGTCCTTGTCCCAGTCCCGCCAGCCGCCGTCCTTCCAGGCGTCGACGTCGATGCCCGCCTCGGCGAGGCGGTCCGCGATGTCCGTCGGTATCCCGACCTTGCCGTCGCCGCTGCCGGCCTCCTGCGAAGCCGCGGCACCCGCCTGATCGGCCGCACTGCCCGCACTGTCGCCACCGTCGCCGCCACAAGCGGTGGCAGTGAGCGCGAGGGCGGCGAAGAGGGCGGAGGCGGCGAGGGTGGTGCGGGGTTTGTGCAGAGAACGCATGGTGGTGTGGCCCCCGTTGAAACGTCGTCTGGGTTTGCTGTGCTGCCGCTCGCGCGTGGCGCTCATGCATCGGTCCACGGATGACCGCGTGACCGCGGGGCCGGGTGCAGTTGTGGAGGTGTGAAGCACGGCCCTGGCTGAGCGGACGCATTGCTGGGTATGCGCATGGGCGAGTGGACGCATGGATGAGTGGGTGGACGCTCAGGGATCCTGTGGATCACCTTGCGAGCGACACCCCACCGTTCCCGCGAGCCTGCGGGCGAACGGCGATGAGGGGGTGAGGGTTTCCGCCACGCCACCCCACCGCCGGTCCTACGGCACCGTCACTGGCCCGCGAACTTTCCGCTCACGGCCTCGAACACGCCCTTGGCCTCGTCACCGAGCCGCGGCCCTGCCAGCCAGCCCGCAGTGACCGGTCCGATCGAGGTGTTGGACACCAGCGCCGGCTTCCCGTCCGACCCCGTCGAGACCCAGCCACCGCCGGACGAGCCGCCGGTCATCGTGCAGCCGATCCGGTACATCGTCGGGTCCGACGCGTTGATCGACAGACGTCCCGGCTTGTCCTCGCACTGGTACAGCTTCTGCCCGTCGTACGGCGGCGCCGCCGGATAGCCCGTCGCCGTCATGCTCTCCATCTCGGGCACGGTCGGCGCGGCGAAGTCGACCGGCAGCGCCGAGCCCACCATCTCCTCCAGCGACTTGCCGCCACTGCCGTCCTCCGGCGTCACATGGAGCACGGCGAAGTCGTACGCCGCTCCCTCGCCGCCGGTCGCACTGCCCTGCTCGATCCACTGGTCCGAGGTCTGCACCCAGTCGCCCCACCAGACGCCGTACGGAGCGACCTCCTCCTTCGTGGCGTTCTGCAGCTCCGCCGCCGACAGGCCCGCGTCGTTGTACGACGGCACGAACGCGATGTTGCGGTACCAGCCGCCGCTCCTGCCCGCGTGCACACAGTGCCCGGCCGTCCACACGAGGTTCGACTTGCCCGGGTTGGCCGGGTCCTTCACGACCGTTCCCGAGCAGACCATCGTGCCCTCGGGGGAGTCGAAGAGCACCTTGCCCGCCTCGGGAGCGTTGGCGTGGTAAGCCGCCGGCACGGCCGCCGCCTCCACCGGCTCGGGCGTCGGGTCGGTCACACCCTGGTCCCCGGAGATGTCACCCTCGTCGACGGCCTGGTCCGGCTCCTGGGCCTCCCGCATCCGGTCCGGGTCCCACAGGTCCTCGATGATCGGGTTGATGTAGTCCTCGGCCTCGCGCAGCCAGTCGTCCTTGTCCCAGTTCTTCCAGGCGCCGTTCCGCCAGTTGTCCAGGTCGATCCCGTGCTCTTTGAGCTGGTCCTTGATGTCGTCCGGGATCTTGAACTCGCCGTCGCCCCCCGTACTCGCGGAGGCCGAGGCCTTGGCATCCACCGCGGAGTCACCCGAGTCACACGCGGTGACGGTGAGCGCCAGCGCGGAAGCCAGCGCGACAGCGGCCAGCACCGGGGAGGCCCTGCGACGCGTGTGCCTGTCCCGGCGAGCGGTGAACGACGGCGGTATGGATCGCATGGTGTTACTCCCCCTGGTGGTGAAAGGACTCGGCGCCGCGGCCGCGATCCCGGCCGAACTCACCTGCGGTTCAGGCCGATCTCACGGCTTTCTGGGAACGGCACCCCACACTATGCGCTCGCTGTGGGGGACTTCCGACGGAACGGCAACGGTTCCGTCACGGCAAGGATCTTGAAGCAACCCGTAACCGGGTGGCGGTACCGCGGTTGGTAGCGATGGAGGCGGGGACCGGGGCCGGTCCTGTGTGCCCGTGTACTGCGTGCGTCGCCTCGGGAGGTGTGCCGTCGAACAGTGACTGTTCCCGGGGCGCGGCCTGGGCGCTAGTCCTTCAACGGGCGCGCCGGCCGGGGTTGGTGACCGGGTTGCCGTGTGGTGTGCCGTGCCGGACTGCGAGGCCGTGAACGCCGGGCAGTCGAGCGGCAGTCGGACGGTGCCGTTCGTCCGGCCGGTGAGTGAGGGCGCGGACATCGCAGGTGGGGATGACCAGCCGTATGCGGAGAGCGCGAGACCAACTTGTCGCCGCGCAGCGACGGGGGGTGCCCCAGAACGGGAGGACAGGGAGCCGTGGCAGTGACCGAGGGGATCCCGCGCCGGCAGCCGGCGCGCGAGCCGGCTGCGCGGACCTACCCACGCGCCCTGCCGATCGTGCCGGTACGCGCCCGCGGTCTGACCGTCGAGGGCGCGGACGGACGCCGCTACCTGGACTGCCTCTCGGGCGCCGGCACCCTCCCCCTCGGCCACAATCACCCCGTCGTACTCGAAGCGATCCGCAAGGTCCTCGACTCGGGCGCCCCCCTCAACGTCCCTGACCTGGCCACGCCCGTCGAGGACGCCTTCGTGACAGAACTGAGGCGCACCCTGCCGCCCCGACTCGCCGAGCACGCCCGCGTGCAGTTCTGCGGCCCGTCGGCAACGGAAGCGGTCGAGACCGCCGTCGCGCTCGTACGCGCCGCGACCGGACGCTCCGGCGTCGTCGCCTTGACGAGCACCGAGCACAGGACGCCGCTGGCCATGGCGGGGACCTCCGGCATGTCCGCCCCGTCTCCTGATGCCTGCCCGACCTCTCCGCCCGGCCCTCGCTGCGCTTTCGGGACCGCCGACGCCGACGGCACTGAACTGGCAGCCCACTGGACCGAGGCGGCCCTCGCGCCCTCGCCCGGGGTGAGCGGCCCCGCGGGAATGCTTGTCGAACCCGTCCACGGCGACTGCGGAGTGATCCCCGCGCCCGACGCCTGGATGCGAGCGACACGGCAGCTCACCGCCGCCCGCTCCATCCCCCTGATCGTCGACGAGACGCGGACGGGCGTCGGCAGGACCGGTGCCTTCTGGGCCGTCGAGCACAGTGGGGTCACGCCCGACGTGATGATCCTTTCCGAGGCCATCGGCGGCAGTCTTCCGCTGGCCGCGGTGATCCACCACAACGACCTCCCGCTCGGCCGGCACATCGCCCCGGCCGGACCCTTCCGCGGCAACCAACTCGCTCTCGCCGCAGGCACCGCGACCCTCGCCCACGTCCGCGATCACCGCCTCGCCGAGCGAGCAGCGACCATCGGCTCCCAGATGCTGTTCCGACTCCGTCTGCTGGCGCGCGAATTCCCCTGCATCGGCGAGGTGCGCGGACGGGGGCTGATGATCGGCATCGAGCTGGTGGAAGGTCGGGAAGCGGTGCATGCCCGTGCCGTGGGGGATGACGCCGGAACGCCGGGGCCCGACACCGCGGTCGGTCCTCAACCGAGCCTAGAGGCAGGCACCCACCCCGAGTGTCCAGCAGCCCCCGGCCTCGCCGCCGCCGTTCAGCGGGAGTGCCTCCGGCGTGGCCTGATCGTCGGAATCGCCCCTGGCCAGCCGAACGTCGTACGGCTGCTCCCACCGCTCACCATCAGCGACGAACAGGCCTCCGCTGTACTCGACCGTCTGGCCGACGCCCTGGCGGCGGCGTCCCGAACTCACCCCGGTGAGGGCGCCGGCCCGTCGCGCCGCTCGGATCGCCGTCCCTACGGCCACGCGAAGAAGGGCGGCGACGCCGATCGCGGCGGCCGAGGCGGCAACGGCGGCCAAGCCGGAAACGGCGGCGACGCGCACCGCGGCGGCCACGCCGGAAAGGGCGGCCATGGCGGCAAGGGCGGCCACGGCGACGAGGGGGGCCATGGCGACGAGGGCGACCACGCTCACTGCGGCGACCGCACCGCCCGCACCGACCCCGGGGCCATCGCCGTCTCTGACGCCCGCGTCGGCACCACCAGCACCGAACGCACCACCGGCACCGATCGCACCGCCCCGGCTGCCATCGCCGTCTCCGACGCCCGCGTCGGCACCACCCACGCCGACCATGCCGATCGCACCGCCCGCACCGACCGGTCGCGATAAGGGGAGCGCGGATGCAGATCTCCCCCAAACGCCACGACGCGCGCTGTCGTCGGAGCCAGATCGACCCCCCGAGGAACCGTCTTGACCACCGCCCCCACACCTGACGGCCGTCTCCGCACCCCCGCGCAACGCCGCTGCGGGTCCGAGACCGCGCCCGTACCCACGACCGCGACCGTCCCGGCACAGCAGCGACTTCGGCGGGAGGCGGACCCCCCGAACGGCACCGCCACCGACCTCCTGGACCACGCCGACGCCCATACCGCGGCCGAGGCCGCCGCCGTGGAGAACCTGCTGCGCTGCTGGGTACGCGAGACCGACCTCCCGGCCCCTGACCATGGCACCCTCCACATCCCACTCCCTTCCAGCGGCACCGCTCTGCTGATCCCCGTGCACTACTGGTCCCGCACGGGCTTGCACCGCTTCGGCCTGCCCCATCTGGCCAACGCACCGGAGGCAGCCCCACCCCTCGACGCGGTCACCGTCGCCGCACTGCTGGCCCGGGAGACGCCTGGGAGCCTGGACGCGAACGCGCCCGGACGCCGCGAAGGCACCGACCTCGTCGCGCGCGTCGCCGACTCCGTCCGCCGCGTCGCCACCTTCATCGGCGAGCGCAGACAGCTCCCCGCGGAGGCGGATCGCTTCCTGGCAGCCGAGCAGGCGCTGCTGCTCGGGCACCCCCTGCACCCGACCCCGAAGAGCCGCGAAGGCATCACCGAGGCCGAAGCGCGCCTCTGGTCACCTGAGTTGCGCGGTTCCTTTCCTCTGCACTGGATGGCTGTCGCCCCCTCCGTACTCGCCACCGACTCCGCCTGGACGGAACGCGGCCGCGCCGTGCCCGCAGCCCGGCTCACCGCTCACCTGGCCGGTGTCGACCTGCCCCTTCCCGACGGCTGCACCGCCCTTCCCCTGCACCCCCGGCAGATGCGCGAACTCCGGCACCGCAGCGATGTCGCCGCACTGCTCGACGCCGGACTCCTCCGGGACCTCGGGGCACACGGCCCCGCCTGGCAACCCACCTCCTCCGTCCGAACCGTCTACAGGCCCCACGCCCCCGCCATGCTCAAGCTGTCCCTGGGCCTGCACATCACCAACTCCCGTCGTGAGAACCTCCGCAAGGAACTGCACCGCGGCGTCGAGGCCCACCGTCTGCTGCGCACCGGGCTGGCCCAGCAGTGGCAAGCCGTCCACCCCGGCTTCGACGTCGTCCGCGACCCGGCCTGGCTCGCCGTCGACGGACCGGACGGCAGCCCCGTGCCCGGACTCGACGTGATGATCCGGCACAACCCGTTCGCGCCCACGGACGACGTCGCCTGCCTCGCCGGGCTCACGGCTCCCCGCCCGCACATCCAGCCGTGCCCGTCCGCCAGCCGCTCGCACCCCGAGCGCGTGCAGCACGCCGACCACCCGGTGCCTGCCGACCACCCGGTGCAGACCGATCACCCGGCGCACACCGACCACTCGCAGCGCCCCGACCGGCCGTCGCACCGGTCCCGGCTGGCAGACATCGTCACCCAGCTCGTCGGCCGGACAGGCCGTCCGCGCGGAGCCGTGGCCGCCGAGTGGTTCCTGCGCTACCTCGAGCAGGTCGTCCGTCCCGTCCTCTGGCTGGACGGTGAGGCCGGGATCGCCCTGGAGGCCCACCAGCAGAACACGCTGGTCCTGCTGGACAGTGAAGGCTGGCCTGCCGGTGGCCGTTACCGCGACAACCAGGGTTTCTACTTCCGCGAGTCCCGGCGCGCGGAGCTCGCCTCCCGGCTCCCGGGCATCGGCGAGCGCAGCGACACCTTCGTGGCCGACGAGGTCGCCGACGAACGCTTCGCCTACTACGTGGCGATCAACAACGTGTTCGGCCTCATCGGTGCGTTCGGATCGCAGCATCTGGCTGATGAACGGCTGCTGCTCGCTGCCTTCCGCCGCTTCCTCGAACGCGCCGCCTCCGGTCCCGTCCGGCTGCGCACCTCGTTCCCCTCCCGCCTCCTGGACTCGTCCGTTCTGCGCTGCAAGGCCAACCTGCTGACCCGGTTGCACGGACTGGACGAACTCGCGGGCCCGGTGGACACCCAGTCCGTCTACGTCACCATCACCAACCCCCTCCATCCCTGATCAACGCCAACTGCCTTCATCCACAAGGAAGACGCCCCGACGCCGCCTTCTGAGAGGAGCCCCAAGTGCCTCCGACCGACGCGAGCACCGACGCCGCTAGCGCACCCCTCACCGACGGGAGTCCCGGCCCGGGCGAGGACAAGGACCCGCCTCAGGACACCGACGCCGAGGACACGCTGGACCTGCGTCTGCCCACCGAGTTCATCGCCTTCCTCGCCGGGCAGGAGCCCGAAGGGGACCGACCCGAGCCTGCCGCGGCACCACGGCTGACACCCGTACCGCCCGCCTCCGCAGACCTCCTCGACCAGGTCGGCGACTGGGGTCCGACCGACACACCCGCGGGCGCGTTCCAGCTCGTTCCTGTGCGCGTCGAGCGGGACCTGCCCCTCCTCGGCCGCTGGATGAACGATCCCGCCGTGGCCGCGTTCTGGGAGCTGGACGGAACCCAGGACCTGACCGAGAAGCACCTGAACGCCCAGTTGGCGGGTGACGGACGCAGCGTCCCCTGTCTCGGTGTGCTGGACGGCACCCCGATAAGCTACTGGGAGATCTACCGGGCCGACCTCGACTCGCTGGCCCGCCATTACCCGGCTCGGCCCCACGACACAGGCATCCACATCCTCATCGGCGATATCGCCAGACGAGGACGAGGGCTGGGCGGCATCCTTCTCAGATCCGTCGCGGACCTTGTCCTCGACAAACGGCCCGCCTGCGCGCGCGTCGTAGCGGAACCCGACATTCGCAACACCCCCTCCGTGGCCGCCTTCCTCAGCGCCGGCTTCCGGTTCGCCGCCGAGGCCGACCTGCCTGCCAAACGGGCCGCCCTCATGGTGCGAGACCGGTCCCTGCGTCACCTGCTGTAGCGCTGTGCGACAGCATCATCACTTTTAGTACACCGCCCGCGGTGATTCGGTTCCACTCGATTTCTTTCGAGTTCGGCGAGGGCGTGCGGCGACACGGTCAATCGATCTTCTGTCGCTCCGATCAACCCAGGTCCGATCTCAGGCGATCCTCACCGATCCCATGCCGTACGCAACCGATCCGCCGACCATCCAGAACCCAGCCCGCACCCCGCCACCCATGGTCTTGATCCCACCTCCACCCCCACCGTGATCACCCCTTTGTCAGTGCCGCGCCGTAGGGTGGTCGAGCTATGACGAAGCCCTCACTCCCCGAACTCCTGCATGCCGCCGTCACAGCCGTCGGTGGTACGGAGCGCCCCGGCCAGGTGACCATGGCCGAATCCGTCGCGGAGGCTATCGACGACGGTTCTCATCTGCTGGTCCAGGCCGGCACCGGCACCGGCAAGTCGCTGGGCTATCTGGTGCCCGCGCTCGCACACGGCGAGCGGGTCGTCGTAGCGACCGCCACCCTGGCGCTGCAGCGCCAGCTGGTGGAGCGGGACCTGCCGCGCACGGTCGAGGCCCTGCACCCGCTGCTGCGCCGCCGCCCGGAGTTCGCGATGCTGAAGGGCCGGTCGAACTACCTGTGTCTGCACCGCCTGCACGAGGGCGTTCCGCAGGACGAGGAGGAGGGTCTCTTCGACCAGTTCGAGGCGGCCGCACCCACCAGCAAGCTGGGCCAGGACCTGCTGCGATTGCGGGACTGGTCGGACGAGACCGAGACCGGCGACCGCGACGACCTCACGCCGGGCGTGTCGGACCGCGCGTGGGCCCAGGTGTCGGTCTCGTCGCGGGAGTGCCTGGGCGCCTCGAAGTGCGCGTACGGCGCCGAGTGCTTCGCGGAGATGGCCCGGGAGCGTGCCAAGCTGTCCGACGTCGTCGTCACCAATCACGCCCTGCTCGCCATCGACGCCATCGAGGGTGCCCCGGTCCTTCCGCAGCACGAGGTGCTGATCGTGGACGAGGCGCACGAGCTGGTCTCCCGGGTCACCGGCGTCGCCACCGGCGAGCTGACCCCCGGCCAGGTCAACCGCGCCGTGCGGCGCGCCGCGAAGCTGGTCAACGAGAAGGCCGCCGACCAGCTCCAGACTGCCGCCGAGGGCTTCGAGCGGCTGATGGAGCTGGCCCTGCCTGGTCGGCTCGAAGAAATCCCGGAGGATCTCGGCTACGCGCTGACGGCACTGCGCGACGCCTGCCGTACGGTCATCTCCGCGATCGGCGCGACCCGCGACAAGTCCGTCCAGGACGAGGACGCGGTCCGCAAGCAGGCACTGGCCTCCGTGGAGACGGTGCACGACGTGGCGGAGCGCATCACGCACGGCTCGGAGTGGGACGTCGTCTGGTACGAGCGCCACGACCGCTTCGGCGCCTCTCTCCGCGTCGCCCCCATGTCGGTCTCGGGCCTGCTCCGGGAGAAGCTCTTCGCGGACCGCTCCGTGACGCTGACCTCCGCGACCCTGAAGCTCGGCGGCGACTTCAACGGCGTCGGGGCCTCTCTGGGGCTCGCCCCCGAAGGCACCGAGGGGGACGACTTCCCGCAGTGGAAGGGGGTCGACGTGGGCTCGCCGTTCGACTACCCGAGGCAGGGCATCCTCTACGTCGCCAAGCATCTGTCCCGCCCCGCGCGGGACGGCGATCGCGCGGACATGCTCGATGAGCTGACGGAGCTGATCCAGGCGGCGGGCGGGCGCACCCTCGGCCTGTTCTCCTCGATGCGGGGCGCCCAACTGGCCGCCGAGGAACTGCGTACGCGCATCCCCGGGTTCCCGATCCTCCTCCAGGGCGAGGAGACCCTCGGCGAGCTGATCAAGAACTTCGCGGCGGACCCGAAGACATGCCTCTTCGGCACGTTGTCGCTCTGGCAGGGCGTCGACGTGCCCGGCCCGAGCTGCCAGCTGGTCGTCATGGACAAGATCCCGTTCCCGCGCCCCGACGACCCGCTGATGAGCGCCCGCCAGAAGGCGGTGGAGGACGCCGGCGGCAACGGCTTCATGGCGGTGGCCGCCACCCACGCGGCGCTGCTGATGGCCCAGGGCGCCGGTCGCCTCGTACGGGCCTCGGGGGACCGCGGGGTGGTCGCCGTACTCGACCAGCGCCTGGCCACCGCTCGCTACGGGAGTTATCTGAAGGCGTCACTGCCCGACTTCTGGTACACCACGGACCGTAATCAGGTCCGGAAGTCTCTGGCCGCCATCGACGCCGTGGCGAAGAAGGTGGAAGCAGAGCCGGCCACGTAGGCGGGGCGCGGTCTGCACAAGCGCGCGGGGTGCGGTCGGCGAGTAGGCGAAAGTCCGGTGAAACGCGGGTCGGCCCGGCGCGCGATGCTCCAGGCCGCCCCGCCTCTTGCCGGCCTTCGGCCGGACTTTGGACGACCTTCGGTCTACCTTGCCGGTCTTCGGCCGGACTCCGGACGACCTTCGGTCTACCGGAATGCGACCGGACGGCCTCTCGGCCCCGGCGGTAGGTGCGCCGGACAGCACAGGACCCCGGAACCGGCGCAGGGGTCCCGGGGCCCGGTCAAGGGAGGGCGGTCCTGGCAGGGCCGCCCGCAGCGAGCGTCACACCCGCCGCAGAACAGCGACCACCTTGCCGAGGATCGTCGCGTCGTCGCCCGGAATCGGCTCGTAGGCGGAGTTGTGGGGCAGCAACCAGACGTGCCCGTCCTCGCGCTTGAAGCGCTTGACGGTGGCCTCGCCGTCGAGCATCGCGGCCACGATGTCACCGTTCTCCGCGACCGGCTGGCGGCGGACGGTGACCCAGTCGCCGTCGCAGATCGCGGCCTCGATCATCGAGTCACCGACGACCTTCAGCACGAACAGCTCACCGTCACCGACGAGCTGCCGGGGGAGCGGGAAGACGTCCTCCACCGACTCCTCGGCGAGGATCGGGCCACCGGCGGCGATGCGGCCGACCAGCGGGACGTACGACGCGGCGGGCTTGCCCGCGGTGTCCGTGGGCTGCACGGACGCGGCCTGGTCGGAGCCGCGCACCTCGTATGCGCGCGGGCGGTGCGGGTCGCGGCGCAGGAAGCCCTTGCGCTCCAGTGCCATCAGCTGGTGCGCCACGGAGGACGTGCTGGACAGGCCGACCGCCTGGCCGATCTCGCGCATCGACGGCGGGTAGCCACGCCGCTGCACGGAGTCCCTGATGACCTCGATCACCCGGCGCTGCCGGTCGGTCAGCCCGGAGCTGTCCGCCCGGATGCCTGGAGGTCGGCCCGGCAGGGAGCGCTTGTGCGCCTCTGGGTTCGTGGCTTCGTTCATCGCATGCACCGGCTCGAGTCGGCCCTGGGAGCGGTCCTGGGCAGTGATGGTGGCACTGTCTGCGGTGGTGGTCACGTCGGCCCCTCTCGATGGTCTCCCTGCAGCACAACGGTAGTTGCTTTCGAAAGGTTGCGCCAAACACACGTTCGAGTGAAAAAGTGCGAATCACCGGACGTGATCTCGTGCCTGGATGTAATGGCTAACGCGGTGTCCCACGGACAAAAGCGCCCGTTGTCGTACCCTCCACCGCCGGGATGACCCTCGTGAAGTGCGGCCCAGTCTGCCATCCGGGGCCCCGCCGGTCGGGCACCGACCCCTTTCCGCGTGGGAAGTCGTACGTCTTCTCCCTGTGGCGCCCACGGTATCTCCCCACCTGCGACCGCGATACGGCCGTGCGCCCAGGTGACCGGTGTGACGCACGCGCGCGTGGAGCTCGGTGGTGCCTCCATCGACACGCGAGCCTGGATGGATGTACGAGCCAATCCCCACATCTAGTGGTTGGATGGCTACAGCGGCCCAGAAGTTGTGGTCCCCCCGGTCTTGGCTCGCACGATCATCGCCTATGCTTGTGCTCGCTTCGAGGGGCCCAGGGGTCTGTTGAGGCTGTTGAGTCTGCTGTGAGGAGGGTTGGGAATCCATGCACTGCCCCTTCTGCAGGCACCCCGACAGCCGTGTGGTCGACAGTCGTACGACCGACGACGGCACGTCGATCCGCAGACGCCGCCAGTGCCCTGACTGCTCCCGTCGTTTCACGACCGTGGAGACGTGCTCGCTCATGGTGGTGAAGCGGTCCGGAGTCACCGAGCCCTTCAGTCGCACCAAGGTCATCAACGGCGTGCGCAAGGCATGCCAGGGGCGGCCTGTCACCGAGGACGCGCTCGCCCTGCTCGGCCAGCGGGTCGAGGAGGCGGTGCGGGCCACCGGGAGTGCCGAGCTGACCACCCACGACGTGGGGCTGGCCATACTCGGCCCGCTGCAGGAGCTCGATCTCGTCGCCTATCTGCGATTCGCCTCCGTCTACCGGGCGTTCGAGTCGCTGGAGGACTTCGAGGCGGCGATCGCGGAACTCAGGGAAAAGCCGGAACACCCCGCCGCGGACGACGAAGCCGGCGGCACGGGGAGCCAGGAAGACGACCGCGGGTCCGGAGGGGCAGCTCAGCTCCCCGAGCCCGCGCGCTCCGCCGACTGAACGGCGGGCCGGGCCTGGAGGCGGCATCCGGGCCGGCCGGTCGGCGGCGACCGAAGACCTGTTGCGGGCGGCAGTGAGAGGGCCCCGCAACACCAGACAGAACACCGTGCCACGGGAACATCGGGGCACTTCAGGGCGTTTTTGCCCGTAGAGGGAGGCGGCATGACAGAGACGGCGAGCGGTCCGGCACGGAGTTCCCGCGCCAAGGGCACCAAGGCGACCAAGGGACTGCGTATCGAGCGCATCCACACCACCCCCGGCGTACATCCGTACGACGAGGTGGCCTGGGAGCGCCGTGACGTCGTCATGACCAACTGGCGCGACGGCTCGATCAATTTCGAGCAGCGTGGCGTCGAGTTCCCCGACTTCTGGTCGGTGAACGCGGTCAACATCGTCACCAGCAAGTACTTCCGGGGTGCCGTGGGCACCCCGCAGCGCGAGACCGGTCTCAGGCAGCTGATCGACCGCATCGTGAAGACGTACCGGAAGGCCGGCGAGGACTACAACTACTTCGCCTCGCCCGCCGACGCCGAGATCTTCGAGCACGAGCTGGCCTACGCCCTCCTGCACCAGATCTTCAGCTTCAACAGCCCCGTCTGGTTCAACGTCGGCACTCCCCAGCCGCAGCAGGTCTCCGCCTGCTTCATCCTGTCCGTCGACGACTCCATGGAGTCGATCCTCGACTGGTACAAGGAAGAGGGCATGATCTTCAAGGGCGGCTCCGGAGCCGGCCTGAACCTCTCCCGCATCCGCTCCTCCAAGGAACTGCTCTCGTCCGGCGGCAACGCCTCCGGTCCGGTGTCCTTCATGCGCGGTGCCGACGCCTCCGCAGGAACGATCAAGTCCGGTGGCGCCACCCGCCGCGCCGCCAAGATGGTCATCCTCGACGTCGACCACCCCGACATCGAGGACTTCATCGAGACCAAGGTGAAGGAAGAGGAGAAGATCCGCGCCCTGCGCGACGCGGGCTTCGACATGGACCTGGGCGGCGACGACATCACGTCCGTCCAGTACCAGAACGCCAACAACTCGGTCCGTGTGAACGACGAGTTCATGAAGGCGGTCGAGCAGGGTGGCAAGTTCGGCCTCCGCGCGCGGATGACCGGCGAGGTCATCGAAGAGGTCGACGCCAAGTCCCTGTTCCGCAAGATGGCAGAGGCGGCCTGGGCCTGCGCCGACCCGGGCATCCAGTACGACGACACCATCAACCACTGGCACACGTGCCCGGAGTCCGGCCGCATCAACGGCTCTAACCCGTGCAGCGAGTACATGCACCTGGACAACACGTCCTGCAACCTCGCCTCGCTGAACCTGATGAAGTTCCTCAAGGACGACGGCAAGGGCAACCAGTCCTTCGAGGTCGAGCGCTTCGCCAAGGTCGTCGAGCTGGTCATCACCGCGATGGACATCTCCATCTGCTTCGCGGACTTCCCGACGCAGAAGATCGGCGAGAACACGCGCGCATTCCGTCAGCTCGGCATCGGCTACGCCAACCTCGGCGCCCTGCTGATGGCGACCGGCCACGCGTACGACTCCGACGGCGGCCGTGCCCTGGCCGGCGCCATCACCTCCCTGATGACCGGCACGTCGTACCGGCGCTCCGCCGAACTCGCCGCGGTCGTCGGCCCGTACGACGGCTACGCCCGCAACGCCCAGCCGCACCAGCGGGTCATGAAGCAGCACTCCGACGCCAACGGCAAGGCCGTCCGCATGGACGACCTGGACACGCCGATCTGGGCCGCCGCCACGGAGGCCTGGCAGGACGTGCTGCGCCTCGGCGAGAAGAACGGTTTCCGTAACTCCCAGGCGTCCGTCATCGCCCCCACCGGCACCATCGGTCTCGCGATGTCCTGCGACACCACCGGCCTCGAGCCCGACCTCGCCCTGGTCAAGTTCAAGAAGCTGGTCGGCGGCGGCTCGATGCAGATCGTCAACGGCACCGTCCCGCAGGCCCTGCGCCGCCTGGGCTACCAGGAGGAGCAGATCGAGGCGATCGTCGCCCACATCGCCGAGCACGGCAATGTGATCGACGCTCCGGGCCTCAAGCACGAGCACTACGAGGTGTTCGACTGCGCCATGGGCGAGCGCTCCATCTCCGCGATGGGTCACGTCCGGATGATGGCCGCGATCCAGCCCTGGATCTCCGGCGCGCTGTCCAAGACGGTCAATCTGCCGGAGACGGCGACCGTCGAGGACGTCGAAGAGGTCTACTTCGAGGCCTGGAAGATGGGCGTCAAGGCGCTCGCCATCTACCGCGACAACTGCAAGGTCGGCCAGCCCCTCTCCGCCAAGACCAAGGAGAAGGAGAAGACCGAGATCACGGAGAAGGCCGAGGCCACCATCCGCGAGACGGTCGAGAAGGTCGTCGAGTACCGCCCGGTCCGCAAGCGCCTGCCGAAGGGACGTCCCGGTATCACCACGTCCTTCACCGTCGGCGGCGCCGAGGGCTACATGACGGCCAACTCCTACCCGGACGACGGTCTCGGCGAGGTCTTCCTGAAGATGTCCAAGCAGGGCTCGACCCTCGCGGGCATGATGGACGCCTTCTCGATCGCCGTCTCGGTGGGCCTGCAGTACGGCGTGCCGCTGGAGACGTACGTCTCGAAGTTCACGAACATGCGCTTCGAGCCGGCGGGTATGACCGACGACCCCGACGTCCGCATGGCCCAGTCGATCGTCGACTACATCTTCCGCCGCCTGGCGCTGGACTTCCTGCCGTTCGAGACGCGTTCCGCGCTCGGCATCCACTCCGCCGAGGAGCGTCAGCGGCACCTGGAGACCGGTTCGTACGAGCCGTCGGACGAGGACGTGGACGTCGAGGGCCTGGCCCAGTCGGCGCCGCGCGCTCAGGAACTCAAGGCCGTCGCCATGCCGAAGGCCGAGGTCGAGGCGGCCAAGCCCGCCCCGCAGCAGGCCCACACCAGCGCCGAGCTGGTGGAGATGCAGCTGGGCATCCAGGCCGACGCCCCGCTGTGCTTCTCCTGCGGCACGAAGATGCAGCGCGCCGGCTCCTGCTACATCTGCGAGGGCTGCGGCTCGACGAGCGGCTGCAGCTGACGCCTGACAAATAGTCCCTGAGAACGAGGGGTGTCGGCTCTGTGCCGGCGCCCCTCGTTGTCGTATGCGCTCAGGTCTGTGCTCGACGGCAGCCGTGCCGCTGGGGTGGCACGTGATGCGGAGGCGGCGTGTGGTCAGGGCTGGTGCGGGCGGCCCATCGAGCTGGTGAAGCTGGTGGGATCGTCCTCGAAACCGTGGACGCCGGAGTGGAAGTCCCATGCCCCGGAGTCGCTGCGGACGAACTCCGCGACCCTGGCCGCCGTGGAGCCGGGGACGCTGCCGAAGTCGTCCGTGGCGAGGTCCGTGTAGCCCTCGCGGATGCGCAGGGACGGTTTGACGACGCTGACGAACGTGCGCCGGTCGGGGCGCTGCTGGATGATGACCCCGACCACCACGCGCGCGTAGCGGGGGTCCAGCCGGTCGAGTTCCACCGTCAGGACCTCGTCCCACCCGAAGCCCTTGCCGTCCTTGCTGTCCCGGTTGAGCGTGATGGTGCCGTCGGGGGAGCGGCTGTCGAAGTGGACCATGTAGGCGGGATCGCCGTAGGGATCACTTGCCAGGTAGGTGGCGGCCACTATGTCCAGATCGGTCGGCGGCTGCCCCGCCGCACTCGGGTCCCATTTGACCGCGATCTCGACCTTGCGGATCCCCTTGCTGATGCCGCTCATCGGACGTCGTCCCCCTTCCCATGCGCCCGCAGCCCGAACTGCCGGGCGATCCACGCCGGTTGTCCATCCTGCCACGCGCACGGGTGGGCGTGCGCGAGTGCGCCGCGTCCGAACGTGACCGGCGCCACGCCCGTGGCCGTACGATGGCGCGGTGCTGGTCAAGTGGATTCGCTGCACCGTGGTGGACCGCCGCGGCTTCGAGCGGGGGCAGCGAAAATGGGCGGGGCTTCCGGGGGAGCCGGGATTTCGGGGACAGGGCGGGGGCTGGAGCCGGAGCCGGCCCTCGGTGGCGCACATCTTCGCCTTCTGGGAAAGCCGTGCCTTCTACGACTCCTTCATGGCCCGCTCCCACGACCGGCTGGCCACGGCCCAGGTCGGCACCTTCAAGGATGCCCAGGTCAGGCTGTTCGACTACCGCTTCGACGTGAAGACGGGCTTCGAACCGCGCTTCACGGACGCCGACCTGGTCCGGGTGGCCCTCTGCCGCGTCCACGAGGAGCGGGTCGAGAACTTCACGCTGATGCAGGAGAAGGTCTGGAATCCCGCGATGGCCGGCTCACCGGGGATGATCCGCGGGCTGTTCGCCGAGGCCCCGGGACATGAGTTCATGGTCCTTTCGATGTGGCGGTCGGCCGCCGAGCACGGCAAATACCGCACCGAGCGCGTGGAGAGGCTCGCTCTGCGGGCGCAGACGGAGGCGGACGTCGCGGCACTCACGGGCGACATCGTGGAACTGGAGCCGACCTGGATCGTCTGAATTCCGGTGCCGGAGAACGTGCGCCCTATGTGGCGTATGGTGCGGGAAGTGTGTGACCTACGCCGTATGGAGCCCGTACGAGTGCTCGATATGGCCTCGCCCGAACTAGGGTTTTGGCATGGCACGACCACGGCGCATCGTCCTTGTCCGGCACGGCGAGTCAACGGGCAATATTGATGACTCCGTGTACGAACGCGAGCCTGATCACTCACTGGCACTGACCGAACGCGGATGGCGACAGGCCGAGGACGCCGGCAAGCGGCTCCGCGACCTCTTCGGACGCGAACAGGTGAGCGTGTACGTCTCGCCGTACCGCCGTACCCATGAGACGCTCCGCGCCTTCCACCTCGACCCCGACCTGATACGCGTGCGCGAGGAGCCCCGGCTGCGCGAGCAGGACTGGGGAAACTGGCAGGACTGCGACGACGTGAGGCTGCAGAAGGCCTACCGCGACGCGTACGGGCACTTCTTCTACCGCTTCGCGCAGGGCGAGAGCGGCGCCGACGTGTACGACCGGGTCGGCGGCTTCCTGGAGAGTCTGTACCGCAGCTTCGAGGCGCCGGATCATCCGTCCAACGTTCTGCTGGTGACGCATGGCCTGGCCATGCGGCTGTTCTGCATGCGCTGGTTCCACTGGACCGTGGCCGAGTTCGAGTCGCTGTCGAATCCCGGGAACGGCGAGATACGGATGCTCGTTCTGGGGGAGGACGGCAAGTACACGCTTGACCGGCCGTTCGACCGCTGGCGAGATCCGGAACCGTACGGGATCACTGGATAGGTGGCAGAGCGATGACTGACTCCTCTCCCGGCGGGCCCCTGGATCGCGCCCTGGCCAGCCTGCGCGGACTCGCGGTCGGGGACGCCCTGGGCTCCCAGTTCTTCGTGCCGGTGAACTATCCGCTGCTCAAGCGCCGCGAGCTGCCACTCGGCCCCTGGCAGTGGACCGACGACACGGAGATGGCCTGCTCCGTGGTCGCCGTCCTTGCCGCCCACCGGCGGATCGACCAAGACGCCCTCGCGCGCTCCTTCGCCGAGCGCCAGGACTTCGACCGCGGCTACGGCCCCGCGGTCAACCGGATGCTCCGGCTGATCCGCGAAGGCGGCGACTGGCGGGAACTGTCCTCCGCGCTCTTCAACGGCAGGGGCTCCTGGGGCAACGGAGCCGCGATGCGCATCGCCCCGCTGGGCGCCTGGTACGCCGGCGACCCCGAGCAGGCCACGCACCAGGCCGAGATCTCCGCCTACCCGACACATCAGCACCGTGAGGCCGTGGTCGGCGCCATGGCCGTCGCGGCGGCCGCCGCGCTGGTCGGGGCCCCCGGCGGACCGCCGAGCCCCGAGTCGCTGCTCGACGACGTCGTCGCACTCGTGCCGAAGAGCGCCGTCGGCGCAGGGCTGCGCCGCGCCCGCGACATGCTCGACTACGGCGATCCGGCCACGGTCGCGGCGGTACTGGGCTGCGGGCGGCGGACGTCCGCCCATGACACAGTGCCCTTCGCCCTCTGGTCGGCCGCACGCTCCCTCGGCGACTACGAGCAGGCGTTCTGGACGACCGCACAGGCCGGCGGCGACGTGGACACAACCTGCGCCATCGTGGGCGGCGTGCTCGCCGCGGAGAAGGCCGGCGCGCCGCCCGCGGAGTGGGCGGGCCAGACGGAGGCGCTGCCCGACTGGCTGGGTGCCTCGGCCTAGATCGGTTCGGATTCACGAATGCGACGGCGTGCGGGATGAGCGCTTTCGCGATGTCGTCCTGCGCGGCGCGGTGGACCCACGGTCAGGAGGCGGTACAGGTGATCGGCCGCGGAATTGAGCCGGTGGAGATGCGGTCGGACGCGGCGGACCGATGTGTCCACGACGCCATGTCGGCGATGAGGGTGGGTCGGTCGAATGTGTGCTGGAGCGAATGGTGCGACCAGGACATCGAGGAGCTGGTCGACCGTTCGACGAGGAGCCGGACGGTCAGCCGACGGTCGCGCTGGTGCGCCCGCGCCCGGAGGCTGAAACGGGTTGCGGCGCCCCTGACGGTGGCTTGGGGGACCAGGGTGTCGGAGGGGGTTGGGGGCGGCGTAATCTAAGTGCGCCATGCCGTACGAACCACCCACCCACACCGTCGAGCGCTCCCTCCGCGCAACGACCGGAGCGAAGATCATTGCCGGTGTCGACGAGGTGGGGCGCGGCGCCTGGGCCGGTCCCGTCACCGTCTGCGCGGCGATCACCGGACTGCGCCGGCCTCCCCTGGGTCTCACCGACTCCAAGCTGCTCACCGTGAAACGGCGGACCGAGATCGCCGAACTGTTGCGGACCTGGGTGACGTCGTACGCCTTGGGGCACGCGTCCCCGGAGGAGATCGACGACCTCGGGATGACGGCGGCGCTGCGGATCGCGGCCGTGCGAGCCCTGGACGCGCTGCCGATCCGTCCCGATGCGGTGATCCTCGACGGCAAGCACAACTACCTCGGGGCGCCGTGGCAGGTCCGTACGGTGATCAAGGGCGATCAGTCGTGCGTGGCCGTGGCGGCCGCCTCGGTGATCGCCAAGGTTCAGCGCGACAAAATGATGGCCGAACTGGGTATCGACCATGCAGACTTCGGTTTTGCGGACAACGCCGGGTATCCCTCACCCGTGCACAAGGCCGCACTGGCGGAGCGGGGCCCCACCCCCTACCACCGGTTGTCGTGGGCGTATCTTGATGCGCTGCCGCAATGGCGGCATCTCAAGAAGGCCCGCAGCTGGGCGGACGGAAGCGTTCCGGAGATCGACGGTCAGCTCGGCTTCGATTTCTGACGGTTCCGGTCGCACGTATGTGCCACCCACTGGCGCGACCCGTACCAACGTTTGATAGACATCAACTCATGCCTCTCATCCCCGAGGAGCCTCAGATTCACGAGAGTGCCCAGGGTCCCCGCGCTGCTTCGGCCAGTGGCCGTACCGCGCCGAGCCCTCGTCCCGTACCCGGCCCCCGCCCCGCGGCCCCGCCGCGTCCTGGTCGTCCCGGCGCTCTCCGGCCCTCGCCGCCGGCGCAGCGTCCGGGTGCGGTCGGGTCGGCCAAGCCCGGCCCCGCGGGTCCGGCCGTAACCGCCACCCCTGCCGCGTCCGCTCCGGCTTCGGCTCCGGCGACTCCGCAGATCCAGCTCATCCCGGCCCCGGCCGAGGGTGCGCTCGACGCTGCCGAGGAAGCCGTGGACCTGCTGCTGGAGTCCGGCCGCGCCCCCAGTGACGTGCTGGTGATCACCACCGGCGAGCCGCACCCCTGGGCCGCTCACGAGCTGTCCTTCGGTGAGGCGTCGTACTGGGCGCAACACGACGCCGACGACGACGTCTTCTACGCCGATGCCGCCGTGGCCGACCGTGCCGCGTCCCGGCCTGTGGTCGTGGTCGCAGTCAACGGTGGTTCCGACACCGCTGCTGTCACCGCACTGCCTCTGGCTCTCACCCGGGCCGGCGCCCTGCTGATCGTCTGCGGCGACCCGCAGCAGATCAACTCGGTGCTGGGCGCGGGCGTCTGAGCCCGGTTCCAGCAGATCGGGGGCGTTGGGTCGGCGAATACGCCGTCCCGGCGGCCATTGCACGGTGCGGCCTTTGGCGTGCTCGCGCGAAGGGTGTGCGCGGGCGATGGTTTGTGCGAAGGGCGTGCGCGAGCGATGGCTTGTGCGAAGGGCGTGCGCGAGCGATGAGCTCGGGCGGGCGTGACGGGTGTGTTGTCGGTTTCCTCTTTCCTGCCTGTGTCCTTCCGCCTGCCTGTGTCCTTCCGCCTGCGGTGTACTTCTGCCTGTAGGTGGTTCCTGTCTGCAGGTGTCCTCGGCTGTCCTCCGGCCTGTCCGGAGGGGCGGGGTCTCTGTGACGCCACGCTGACCGGTCGCCGTATGCGGTCGGCGTGCCGCGCCGGTCCCGGTGCTCGGGGCCGGCGGCCCTCAGCGGGCTGCCACGCGGCTCAGGATGTCGGAGGCGGCGCCTCCGGTGCGCGGCGGCGGGGGCGGGGCCTCCGACGTCGCGAACGGCTCGGGCGCCGATGCGGAGTTGGGGCGGCGGCCGCCCCGTCCCTCGCCGAGGACCTGCCAGCCGTCGCGGGTCAGTGTGATGTACGCCCCGCAGCGCAGTCCGTGCAGTGTGCAGGCGTCTCGCAGACCCCACATCCACGCGCCGTCCTCCTCCGTCCAACGCGCGTCGCCCTCTCGGCAGTAGAGCAGCACGGCAGTCCGTACCGGTGTGCGGCGGCGCAGGTCGTGCGGGATGACCCGGCGCAGTTGGTCGAGCAGCGCGTTGCGGAGGACCCAGCCGTCGGCGGCCGCCGGACGCCTGGCGAACGAGGCGCTCGCGCACAGCCGATCGTCCACGTCGAGGACAGCCACGATCGCCGTGGACGGGGCGGGGCGGTGTCGCGTGTGCAGGCCGCTGACGACTTCCCGAGGGTTGCGCAGCAGCGGGATGCCCGCGGCGGCCCACTCTGCGGGTTCCAGCAGTCGCGCACCAGCGTTGACTGATGCGGCGGAAGTCGACGCGGATGCCGCGGAGGACGGAGCGAATCCGAAGGTCACGTTCCTCCCTTCGGCTACGCGCCCACACTGCGGGCGAGGTCTGGATCGGGGGAGCGCACACCGCAGCAGAGCCCTACCTGATCACGGGATGAGCCGTGCGGGGAGCGGACCTCAATTCTTCCCGCCGAACTGGGATGCGGCAACGAGCAATTGGGGCGCCCGGCCCTTATCGAGTGGTCCGTGGCTTATATCCGTACCCCGTGGGGTGCTGGGTGATGCCAGGTGGGACAACGCAGGTAGCGGGTGTGGGCGGTACGCGCGCGTGCACCACGAATGCACGTGGGCGGTCAGCCCTGTACGGCGAGGACGAGAGGCAACACCCCCTGCGCGCCCGCGCGCCGGAGCAGGCGGGCCGTTACCGCGAGGGTCCAGCCCGTCTCCGTGAAGTCGTCCACGAGGAGGACAGGGCCAGGCGTCTCGGCCAGCGCCGCGCCGAGGGCGGGCGGTACGGTCAGCGCTCCGTCGAGTGCCTTGAGGCGCTGGGCGCTGTTGCTCCGTGAGACCGGCGGCACGTCGGCCGCGTACTCCACCGAACCCAGCAACGGCAGTCGGCCGACCTCCGCGATGCGCGCGCCCAGCGAGCTGATCAGCTGCGGCCGGGTGCGCGAGGCGACCGTGACCACGCCTACGGGACGCGGCTGGGCATCCGCCGCGCCCGGAGCCC
This sequence comes from Streptomyces sp. NPDC059861, assembly GCF_042731435.1. Taxonomy (NCBI): domain Bacteria; kingdom Bacillati; phylum Actinomycetota; class Actinomycetes; order Kitasatosporales; family Streptomycetaceae; genus Streptomyces; species Streptomyces sp. NPDC059861. Next base: position 82,500 of record NZ_JBHWJQ010000030.1, read on the forward strand.
AGCCACCGGGCCCCTTGGCCCAGTCGGCCAGCACACCGACCACGGCCTTCGCCACGTCGTCCGGCACGGGACCGTCCGGGGCCTGCGCGGCGAGCATCGGCCGTAGCCGGTTGCCCCAGCCGATGTCCGACAACCGCCCCAGCGCGCGGCCCGGCCAGGCCTGCTCACCGGCCGGAATGCGGCCCTTGAGGTCCACGCCGATCGCGGGCAGACCGGTGGGCCACATCCGGCGGGGCTCCACCTCGACGCCCGCCCGGCCCAGATCGACGCGTGCGGCGTCCAGCGCGGACGTCGACGTGTCCGCGGTGAAGCGCGCACCCGCGCAGTTGTCACAGCGGCCGCAGGGCTTGGCGCCCTCGTCGTCCAGCTGGCGTTGCAGGAACTCCATGCGGCATTCCGTGGTCGCCGCGTACTCCCGCATCGCCTGCTGCTCTGCTTTGCGCTGCCGGGCGACCCAGTCGTAACGCTCCGAGTCGTACGTCCAGGGCTGCCCGGTCGCGATCCAGCCGCCCTTGACCCGGTGCACCGCCCCGTCCACGTCGAGGACCTTGAGCATGGTCTCCAGCCGGGAGCGACGCAGCTCCACCAGCGGTTCCAGGGCGGGGAGCGACATGGGCCGCTCCGCGCGTGCGAGGACGTCGAGCGTGCGGCGCACCAGCTCTTCCGAGGGGAAGGCGAGGGAGGCGAAGTACTCCCAGATCGCCTCGTCCTCCCTCCCGGGCAGCAGGAGGACCTCGGCGTGCTTGACGCCACGGCCCGCGCGGCCGACCTGCTGGTAGTAGGCGATGGGGGAGGAGGGCGAGCCGAGGTGGACCACGAAACCGAGGTCGGGCTTGTCGAAGCCCATCCCGAGGGCCGAGGTGGCCACCAGGGCCTTGACCTTGTTCCCGAGCAGGTCGTCCTCGGACTGCTGGCGCTCGGCGTTCTCCGTCTTCCCGGTGTACGAGGCGACAGCGTGTCCCCTATGGCGCAGGAACGCGGTGACCTCCTCCGCGGCGGCCACGGTCAGCGTGTAGATGATCCCCGAACCCGGCAGATCGTCGAGATGGTCGGCGAGCCACGCCATGCGGTGCGCGGCGTCCGGCAGCGGCAGCACACCGAGGCTCAGGCTCTCCCGGTCCAGCGGGCCCCTCAGGACCAGGGCGTCCGACGTGCCGCCGGTACCGAGCTGTTCCGCGACATCCGCTGTCACGCGCGCGTTGGCGGTGGCCGTGGTGGCGAGCACAGGCACGCCCGCCGGCAGATCGGTGAGCATGGTGCGCAGCCGCCGGTAGTCCGGGCGGAAGTCGTGGCCCCAGTCGGAGATGCAGTGGGCCTCGTCCACGACCAGGAGCCCGGTCGTCGCCGAGAGCGCGGGCAGCACCTGGTCGCGGAAGTCCGGGTTGTTGAGGCGCTCCGGACTGACCAGCAGGACGTCGACCTCGCCCGCGGCGATCTCCGCCTGCACGGCGTCCCACTCCTCGGTGTTCGCGGAGTTGATCGTCCGGGCGTGGATCCCGGCGCGTGCCGCGGCCTCGACCTGGTTGCGCATCAGCGCGAGCAGCGGGGAGACGATCACGGTGGGACCGCTGCCGCGGGCCCGCAGCAACGAGGTCGCCACGAAATACACCGCGGACTTGCCCCAGCCCGTGCGCTGCACGACCAGGGCCCGGCGCTTCTCGGCGACCAGCGCCTCGATCGCCCGCCACTGGTCCTCGCGCAGCCGGGCCATGCCTGTGGCGTCGCCGACCAGGCGTGCGAGGACGGCGTCGGCGTCCGTGCGGAGTACCGCGTTGCTCGTGTGCTCCATGCGTCCATACAACAAGACGGCACTGACAGACGGGCGGGCCGACCGCAGGCGCGGATCAGGAATGAGCGAAGGTGTCGTGTCCCTGATCGGACTTATCCACAGGCCTAAGCGGAGTTTTGGATTCCGCGAGATCGTCGGCGCATGACGCATCACGGCGAACCGACTGGATCCTTCGAGAACGACGACGTGGCCGGGTGGGCCGGGGCGCGCCGACCCCACGGTCACGACCGCCACGACGACGCGCGCACACCACACGACGACGCGCGCACGCCACATGACGGCAACGCGCGCACAGCACAGGAGGGCAAAGCGCACACGGCACACGACGGCAATATTCACGACGGCGCCTCCACGAACCGTGACGCACTCCCCGCCGCCCACCGCGTCACCCTGCGCACCCCGGCCGAGCTGGCCGACGCCCTGCCGTATCTGCTCGGCTACCGCCCGGAGGACAGCATCGTCCTGGTCGCCCTGCATGGCGGGCGCGGGCGGTTCGGCGGCCGGGCACGACTGGGTATTCCGACGAATCCGGAGGACTGGGAGTCCGTCGCGGAGCAGCTGGCGCAGGGCCTGATCCGGGGAAGCGAGCGCAGAGGGGCACGACCGGAACAGATCGTGGCGTACGTCTGCCAGGAGCCCGGCAAAGGTGAAACGGGCCAGCACGTCATGGAGCGGCTCCGCCCGCTGGCCCACCATCTGCGATACCAGTGCGGCCAGCTCGACGTGCCGGTGATCGAGGCCCTGTGCATCTCGGGCAGCCGCTTCTGGTCGTACTGCTGCGAGATCAAGGGATGCTGCCCGGACGAGGGCCTGCCCATGGGACTGCCGGGTACGTCGGTTCTGGCCGCCGCGGCCACCTACGCAGGTCTCCAAGTACGCGGGACCCTGCGTGAGTTGAGGGCGAGGCTCCAGCCCTGGGAGACGGCAGCGGCACTGGAGCAGGAGGCCGCGCTGGACTCCGGCAGCATGGCCCTCGTCCCCAGGATGCTCGACGGCACCAGTCGCACGGACGTGGCCGAAGAGACGGTGGAGCTGGCCCGACAGGTCATGAGCCGGCTGGCCGGTGCGCCGCCCGCGTCCGGCGCGTTCATGGCGGACCTCCGCGACGACGGCCTGCTCCGGAGCGAGGAAGCGGCGACCTTGATTCTCGGTCTGCAGGACCGCACCACCCGGGATCGGGTGGCCGAGTGGATGGAGGGCGACGAGGCAGCCCACGCACTACGGCTCTGGCGCGCCCTGGCGCGCCGCTGCGTCGGCCCCTACGGCGAGCACGCGGCAGCGCCCCTCACTCTCGCGGGCTGGGTGGCCTGGTCGACCGGCGACGACCTCGAAGCACGAGAGGCGCTGGCCATGGCACTGGGGACCGATCCCAGCTATCTCTTCGCCCGACTCCTGCACCAGGCCGTCAACGAAGGCCTGGATCCGGAATCGATCCGCCGCTGCCTGCGCGCGGAGCGGGACGACCGAGCCCGGATCACACCCGAAGAGCTCGACATGACGCCGGGGCCGGAGAGCCTCGACACGACGCAGGGAGCTGATGGCGACGGGGGTGGGGGAGAAGGGGCGGAGCCGGTGGCGGGTACGCAGCCATCCAGCCGCGAGCTGGCTGCCGGTGACGTCGCCGACACCCGCTCCCTGGCGGATCAAGAGGTGGGGAAGAAGGCGTTGCCACGGCGCAGGGTGTCAGCAGGAGGGACTGGTCCGGGGAACGGGCGCAGCGGCGGTACGCGTCCGCCCTCGGCAGGGAAGGGAGGCGTACGGCGTCGTGGCACTTCCCGGCTAGGTGTTTCTCCTGCTCGCAACGACAGTGAGGGGGACGCACGAGGGGCGGTCGAGTGAGCTGCCCGATCAGTCGGGGCCAGGGTGCTGACCAGCGTTCGGTCGCGGACGGGAGTGCCCGTGTCGACTGCGGTGGCACGCGTCCCGCCTGCCATTCGGTTGGGCCGGCCGGGTATGGGCGTGACCCGAAGGAGCCCCTTTCCGTTCACCTGAGTGGCGGAACGCCTGGACGGGTGGAGCCGCCGCGATGCCATGTCCCGACGGAGCCTTGCGCCCGGCCTCGGTCCAGCCCGAGGCGCACAGAGCGCAGAGGAAGCAGCCCGATGCACCAGCCGACTCCGCCCACGGCCGACCGCACGATCCGTGGCCGGCACGCGCCACGGCCCGGGCCGGGCACCGGCCCGCCGCAGCGGACCGACGGACTCGGGCACCGGGAGCCCTCCATGAACGGCGGGGGACCCCTAGCGCCGCAACCACCGCACCAACGCCGCCCCGCATCCCCTCTCCCACCTCGCCCCGGCGAGTTGCCACCCACCCATACCGCCATGATCTGCGTCGCTCTTCCGGGCCTCGCCATTTCCAGCGGGCAGGGGCAGTTGACCGGGCAGGGGCTGGAGGGCTTCTACCGCGCGGGCCGGCGGTTGCTCTCCCGGTGCCAGGTCCGCGTGGCCGGGCGTGAACCGCTCGCGGTGCAGGCCCGGATGACCGGTGCCGACCACGCTCGCTTCGTGGGTACGCTGCGCGCCTCGCCGCACGCCGGACCGGACCCGGACGTCGTGGTCGAGCGCACGCGGCACGCGGACGGCACTGAGCGGATCACACTGCACAGTGCGGCCTCTCGTCCTCTGCGCCTGCCCGTCGAGATCGCCCTCGGCACGGATCTGGCGGCGCTGGGCGCGATCGCGTCCGGCAACGCGGGGCCGGAGGTGCCGGCCAGCGTTCATGACGCGGGTCTGCGCTGGACCGACGGCAGAGAGGCCTCGACGGTCACGGCGGACCCGCCGCCCGCCGACGCGCTGGCCTCAGCGGGCCTGTTGCGCTGGGAGGTCGAACTGGCCCCGGGCGGTAGCGCGACCCTGGAGTTGAGGGTGCGCACGGCCGGCGCGGGGCCCGTTCGGGCGGTCGGCCGCGCGGCGGCGAGTCCGCTCGCCCAGGCCGGAGCGTCGGGTGACGACCCCTGCGTGCAGGCGTTCCTGCGGACCAGCGTCGACGACCTGCAGGCGCTGCTGTTGCGCGATCCCGCGCAGCCGACGGACGTGTATCTCGCAGCCGGGGCACCGTGGCGTTGCGGCCTCGCCCCGGCCGACGCACTCGCGGCCGCGAGAATGGCGTTGCCGCTCGGTACCCGGCTCGCCACGGGCACGCTGCGTGCGCTCGCCCGGAGCCAACTCGCCGGTCCCGGACAGCAGTCCGGCCTGATCCCCGGGCCGCGCCGGGACGCGGGCGGTCACCTGCCGCCCGCCTGTACGGGCACCGAGGCCACGCTGCTGTTCCCCGCGCTCCTCGCGGAGGCCCGCCGTTGGGGGATGCCGGAGCACGAGGTGGAGGAGCTGCTGCCCGCCGCCGAGCGTTGTCTGACCTGGCTGCGGACCGCCGTGGGCGACGGCACGTACCTGTGTGACCCGCAGCCTGGTGGTCCCGTCCGCTGCGAGACGCAGGCACACGCCCATCGCGCGGCGCTGCTGGGCGCCGATCTCCTCGACGCCTGCGGCAGGCCGGGTGGGCCCGGGCTGCGGGACTGGGCCCGAACACTGCGGTCCGCGTTCAGGACAGGCTTCTGGGTCGACGACCTGGGAGGCGGGCGACCGGCGGCGGCCTGTTCCCCCGACGGTCGGCGCGTGCCGCATCTCGGAGCGGCCGCCGTCCACCTTCTCGACACCGGTCTGCTGGGCGGGGGCGAACTGGCGCCCGGGCTGCTCGACCGGGTGCAGACCGAGCAGCTCGCCCGGCTCCTGGGCAGCCCGGCGATGGACTCGGGGTGGGGACTGCGCGGCCTGGGCGTCAAGGAGGCGGGTTACAACCCGTTCGGCCACCGCAGCGGCGCCGTACGGATCCAGGAGACGGCGACAGCGGTCGCGGGACTGGCTGCCGCCGGGTACGAGAAGGAGGCGAGTGCGTTGCTGCGGGGCGTCCTCGCGGCTGCCGGGGCATTCGATCACCGGCTGCCCGAGATGTACGCGGGGGAGCAGCGCGGCGACGGGAGCGCCCCGCTGCCCCACCCGGCGGCCTGCCGCCCCGCCGCCACCACGGCCGCCGCCGGGATCCTGCTGCTCACCACTCTCGCCGGCATCCGTCCGGACGCCCCCGGGGGCACCGTCACGCTGCGTCCTGTCCGCAGCGCGCCCCTGGGAGAGATCACCCTGAACGGACTACGGGTCGCGGGCGCACCCTTCTCCGTACGGGTCAGCCGCCTCGGCCTCGCCATGGTGGAGGAGGCGGCGGAGGGATTGCAGCTGGGGGTGTGAAGTGGACGGCGGTCCGAGAGGCCGATCAGGCAGGCCCGCGGGACGGCAAGCGACCGCCGGGAGCCGCAGGTGAGACCTGTACCGCCCGGACGTGGACCGGCCGCCGAAGGGGCCGACGAGGGGAGTGTTTATCGTCAGGCAGACGACTATGATCGCGGCATGCCCTACGACCCGTCAGCCTTTCCGCCCTTCGCCGTGACCGTGGACCTGGTCGTGCTGACCGTGCGTCGCCATGCGCTGTGTGCGCTGGCGGTACGCAGGGGCGAGCAGCCGTTCCAGGGGCGCTGGGCGCTCCCGGGAGGCTTCGTAAGGGACGACGAGGATCTTTCACAGGCCGCCGCACGCGAACTGGCCGAGGAGACCGGGCTCTGCGTGCACGACCCCGCTGTCCCTACCCAGGACAACGGGGCTCATCTGGAGCAGCTCGCGACCTACGGCGATCCCAAGCGGGATCCCCGGATGCGTGTCGTCAGCGTCGCGCACCTGGCCCTGGCCCCCGACCTGCCCGCGCCGCGCGCGGGTGGGGACGCCAGCAATGCCCGCTGGGCGCCGGTCGAGGAACTGCTGCAACAGGGCGGCTACGGCCGCGCCGGCGAGCCCGTGGCGCCGCTGGCCTTCGACCACGCGCAGATCCTCGCGGACGGGGTCGAGCGGGCCCGCTCCAAGATCGAGTACTCGTCGCTGGCCACGGCGTTCTGCCCGCAGGAGTTCACCGTCGGGGAGCTGCGCCGCGTCTACGAGGCGGTCTGGGGCGTGGCGCTCGACCCGCGCAACTTCCACCGTAAGGTGACGGGCACGCCGGGCTTCCTGGTGCCTACGGGCGGTACCACGACACGGCAGGGCGGCCGTCCGGCACAGCTCTTCCGCGCGGGCGGGGCGACGCTCCTCAACCCGCCGATGCTGCGGCCGGAGGTGTGACGGCGGCGGCGTCACCGGCCACCGGGCCGGGTTCGAGCTCGCGAGAGGCGAACAGGAAGTGCCCAGGAAGCACGCGGCATGCGCCCCGTAAGTGTCCAGGAGGCGCCCTGGAAGTGCCTTGGAGCATCAGAGAAAGCCTGGACCGACCTGCCCCGGACGCGAAGTGTCCGGTCGCGCTCCACAGGGCAACGTGTTAGGTACCCGAAAAAACGGACATAGCACGCTATCTTGCTACGGGTGATCCAGGCCTTCGGACTGACCAGCAACTCCCGCAAGGACCTTCCGCCTGCCGTCGACGACGTCTCCTTCGAAGCGCCCGCGGGCCGCGTCACCGCGCTGCTCGGAGATCCGGGTGCAGGCAAGACGACGGCCCTCAGGCTGATGCTCGAACTCCAACCGGGCCGCGGCATTACCTACTTCAGAGGCCGCCCCCTGCATCGCATCGACCACCCGTCCCACGAAGTCGGCGTCCTGCTGGGCGACGTGCCGGGGCACCCCGGCAGGACGGTTCGCGGCCATCTCCGCATGCTGTGCGCCGCCGCGGGGATCTCCGCCCGCCGGGCCGACGAGGTCTTGGAAGTGGTCGGCCTCGTCAGCCTCCGCGACGAATGCCTCGGCACCCTCTCCCGGGGCATGGACCGCCGCATGGGCCTCGCCTGCGCCCTGCTGCCCGACCCCCACACGCTCGTGCTCGACCAATCCGCCGAGGGGCTCTCGACGCGCGAGAGCAACTGGCTCTACGGCATGTTGCGCGCCCACGCTGCCCAGGGCGGCACGGTCCTGGTCACCACGTCCGACCCCAAGGAGGCCGCGCGCACCGCCGACCGCGTCGTCACCCTGGAACGGGGCAGGGTCGTCGCGGATCAGGAGGCCAAGGAGTTCGCCCGCACCCGGCTGCGGCCGCGCGTGGTCGTCCAGAGCCCGCACGCCGCCCGCCTCGCGGCCGTGCTCACCAAGGAGGCCCGCACCGCGCACCGCTCCGTCGAGGTCGTCATGGAGAGCGGCAACCGCCTGTCCGTCTACGGCAGTACCTGCGCCGACGTCGGAGAGGCGGCGTTCCGCCACAATGTCCTCGTACTCAAACTCGCCGACGAGATCGGGGACATGGGGCCGGGGGCCGGGACGGGAGCGACGCCGCTGCTGGAACCGCAGCACTCGGAACCCTCGGACCACTCGGAGCCCTCATATCACTCGGAGCCGGGCCACGAGCGGCCGCCGGCCGAGGAGGGGCCCGAACCGGACCCGCGTCGCACGGGAGCCGGCCTTCCGCGCCAGTCGGACAGCGGGTCGCACAAGGGCACGGCTCCGTCGTCGGGTGCGATCGACAGGGAGGCCGTCGGCGGGGTCACTCCCGGCAAGGCGGCCACCGGCGCAGAGGCGACCGACGAAGCCGCTGCCGGCAAGCACACGCTCCGGCCGATGCCCGCCCCGCTCGACGCACCGCCGACCGCGATGCTGCTCGCCTTCGAGCAGAACGTTCCCACAGACGCGAACAAGGCGCTCCCGGCCACGGGTAACCCCCTCACGGCCCACGAGTCCGCGGCCCACGACTCTCGCGCCGACGGCGACCCCGTGTCGGCTCATGAGCCCACCGCCGCCGGCAACCCCTTGTCGGCTCACGAGCCCACCGCCAATGCCAACCACCCGACAGCTCACGAGCCGGTCACCAAGAGCAGCCCCCTCGCGGCCGGCAAGCCGCACGTCGGCCAAGCCCCCCGCCCGGACCGCGGACCCCTCGCCGGTCGCATCGCCCTCGCGGAACACGGGGCCCCCACCAGCCACACAACCCCCGATCGCAACACCGCCGCTGACCGCAGCGCCGCCGCAGACCGCGGCACCCCCACCGACCGCAAGGCCCCCGCCGACCGCAACACCCCGACAGACAAGACCCGCGCCCTCCACACCCCTGCAACCCACAAAGCCCCCACAACCCACAAAACTCCTGGCAGCCCTGAGGCCCCCCACCCCTCGCCACCCCACGCAGCACCACCCCACCCCTCAACCCCCAAATCTCCAACCCCACAGGAATCCCTCCCCCCGCTGCCACCCCCCATCTCCGTTCACTCCGCCCCCTCCCCGCTCCGCCCCCTCCGCTACGAACTCCGCCGGGCCACCGGCATCAGTACCGGATTCGTCACCAGCGCCGCCGTGCTCGCCGTGTCCGCGCTCACCGCTCTCGTGCTCGCGCGGATCGGGCACACCCCGCAGGCGCGGCTGCTCGCCGCATGGCCGCAGCAGCTGCCGTTGCCGCCCGCCGCGCTCGGCGCGGGCCTGCTGGGGGCGCTGGCCTTCGGGGAGGAGTTCCGCCACCCCGCCCTGGCGGCGGACCGAGGCACCGTCCCCCGCCGCCTGGGGCTGCTCACCGCCAAGCTCCTGGTCGCCGCGGGCACCGCGCTCGCCCTGGCCATCCTCACGGTGGGCTGCGACGCCGAGGTGCTCTATCTCGTCTACGGGCAGGATCTCGCGCAGATCCCGGGCGACTGGCTTTCCCTGAGCGCGAGTTGGTTCGGGCTCATGGTCGGGTGCGCCTGGGCCGGTGTGCTGGCGGCCGGTGTCTTCCGGTCCACCACGGCCGGGCTGGCCGCCGTTCTCGCCGTGCCGGTCCTCGTCGTACCGCTCGTACAGAAGGTCGTCGAGGGATCGTCCGTGCGAGCCGCCACGGGGCTACCGATGCGGATGAGGCAGATGTTTCTGCTGCAGTGGCCGTTCGGCGGGGAGCGATATCTGGAGGCCGCGGCGCGGGTCGTCGCCCAACCCGTCGGCAGCGCGCTGACGTTGTCGCTCACCGCGCTGCTCTGCGCGTATCTGTTCACCACCCTGCGAAGCAGGGTCCGATGACAGGCTTCTGACTACCCTCCGTGCCCTTCCGATTCGGTGCTGCGCACAACTCCCTCAGGAAAGCCCATTTCTTTCTGATAAGGCGTCAATTGCGACGGGGTGAGCGATCACCCTTTCGTGTGCTTTTCACCAAAGACCTCAAGGGAGTTGGAGACAGCGCCGACAAAGGATCCGTGAGTACCCTTGCGCACACCATGATGACCTCCGCCCGCTCCACCGACTCCGGTCTCGTCGGCCCGGGCGAACTCGACCGCTACCCCTACGCCGAGGCCCACGGCCCCGACCGCGTGAGCGCCCCCGCCTGGGAGGGCGCGGACCCCGAGCTGGGCCGTGTGGGCCGCCGCGCCGCGGGCAGCCGCGGCCGCGGACTGCACGGCCAACTCGTGCAGCAGCTGGGACAGATGATCGTCTCCGGCGACCTGGGCGCCGATCGCCCTCTGGTGCCTGAAGAGATCGGCCAGCGCTTCGAGGTCTCCCGCACCGTCGTCCGCGAGTCGCTCCGCGTTCTGGAGGCCAAGGGCCTGGTCAGCGCCCGCCCGAACGTCGGCACGCGCGTGCGTCCCGTCAGCGACTGGAACCTGCTCGACCCGGACATCATCGAATGGCGGGCCTTCGGTCCGCAGCGTGACGACCAGCGTCGTGAACTGAGTGAGCTGCGCTGGACCATCGAACCGCTCGCTGCCCGCCTGGCCGCCGGCCACGGCCGTGAGGACGTCCAGCAGCGGCTGTCCGACATGGTCGAGATCATGGGCCACGCGATGGGGCAGGGTGACGCGATCACCTTCTCCCGTGCCGACGCCGAGTTCCACTCGCTGCTCATCCAGGTCGCGGGCAACCGCATGCTGGAGCACCTGTCCGGCATCGTCTCCGCCGCGCTCCAGGTCTCCGGCGGCCCGGTGACCGGTTGTGACCGGCCGAACGAGGCGTCCCTGGCGCACCACGCCCGGATCGCCGACGCCCTCGCGGCCGGCGACGGCGGGGCCGCCGAGGCGGCCATGCGTCAACTGCTGACCGTCCACCCCGAGGTGGAGCGCGTGGTGCCGGCACCGCGCGAGCACTGACCGCGGAGCGCGGTGCGCCGCGGCCGGTAGGTGTCCGAGGTGTTCTCCTCCCCGGTGCCGCTCGGCTTCCCCGGTAGCGCTCGGCCGGCCGTTCGTCCCCCTCGGACCCCGCAGGTTTCATCTCGATCTGCGGGGTCCGACGACGCGACGGAGTGCGGACGGCCGGGGCGGGACGATGGGCAGGCCGTGACTGACCGACGGGCGGACCGATGGCGCACCCGTGAGCGGACCGATGGCGGACCGACCACGGACCGACCCACGGAGCTACCCACGGAGCGACCCACGGAGCGACCCATCGAGCGACCACGGACAAGCGATGGACCGACGGCGGACACATGGGACGATCTGAGCGGAACGATTCAGAGCCCTGTGTGACTACTTCTGCCCGACTCTGACCGTTTTTGCGCGCTTACGGGGTGTGACTCGGGCCACGCAGATTGGGCGTAACACTCGTGGAAACAGCGCGATGACCTAAGAGGTGACAGCCGAGAAGGGAACACGGACGCCGTACAAGGCGTTGTGAATCTTCCCGGCGCCCGCCCGCGCCGTCGGCCCATCTCCAAGTCGGCGGTCGGCTCCTGTCCGCCGTGGACGGGGCCGGAAGTCGTTTTCCAACGTTCCGAGAGGTTGTTCGTGTCGGCCAGCACATCCCGTACGCTCCCGCCGGAGATCGTCGAGTCCGTCTCTGTCATGGCGCTCATCGAGCGGGGAAAGGCTGAGGGGCAGATCGCCGGCGATGACGTGCGTCGGGCCTTCGAAGCTGACCAGATTCCGGCCACTCAGTGGAAGAACGTACTGCGCAGCCTCAACCAGATCCTCGAGGAAGAGGGTGTGACGCTGATGGTCAGTGCCGCAGAACCCAAGCGCACCCGCAAGAGCGTCGCAGCGAAGAGTCCGGCCAAGCGCACCGCCACCAAGACGGTCGCAGCGAAGACGGTGGCAGCCCCCAAGACCTCCGCCACCACGCCTGCACCGGCCGCGCCCGCCGTCGACGATCCGGCCGAGGAAGCCGCGCCCACGAAGAAGGCCGCCGCTGCCAAGAAGACGGCCGCCAAGAAGGCGACCGCGAAGAAGACCGTCGCTGCCAAGAAGACGGCCGCGCCCAAGAAATCCACCGACGCCAAGAAGGACGACGCGGAGCTCCTCGAAGAGGAGACGCTGGAGGAGCCCAAGGGAGCCAGCGAGGAGCCCGAAGGCACCGAGAGCGCCGGGTTCGTGCTGTCCGACGAGGACGAGGACGACGCGCCCGCTCAGCAGGTCGCCGCGGCCGGCGCCACCGCCGACCCCGTCAAGGACTACCTGAAGCAGATCGGCAAGGTCCCGCTGCTCAACGCGGAGCAGGAGGTGGAACTGGCCAAGCGCATCGAGGCGGGCCTGTTCGCCGAGGACAAGCTTGCCAACTCCGACAAGCTGGCGCCGAAGCTCAAGCGCGAGCTGGAGATCATCGCCGAGGACGGCCGCCGCGCCAAGAACCACCTGCTGGAGGCCAACCTCCGTCTGGTCGTATCACTGGCCAAGCGTTACACCGGCCGCGGCATGCTCTTCCTGGACCTGATCCAGGAAGGCAACCTCGGTCTGATCCGCGCGGTCGAGAAGTTCGACTACACCAAGGGCTACAAGTTCTCCACGTACGCCACCTGGTGGATCCGTCAGGCGATCACCCGCGCGATGGCCGACCAGGCCCGCACCATCCGTATCCCAGTGCACATGGTCGAGGTCATCAACAAGCTCGCGCGCGTGCAGCGCCAGATGCTCCAGGACCTGGGCCGCGAGCCCACCCCGGAGGAGCTGGCCAAGGAACTCGACATGACCCCCGAGAAGGTCATCGAGGTCCAGAAGTACGGCCGTGAGCCGATCTCGCTGCACACCCCGCTGGGCGAGGACGGCGACAGCGAGTTCGGTGACCTCATCGAGGACTCCGAGGCCGTCGTCCCGGCCGACGCGGTCAGCTTCACGCTTCTGCAGGAGCAACTGCACTCCGTCCTCGACACCCTGTCCGAGCGCGAGGCGGGCGTCGTCTCGATGCGCTTCGGTCTCACCGACGGTCAGCCGAAGACCCTCGACGAGATCGGCAAGGTGTACGGCGTCACGCGCGAGCGCATCCGCCAGATCGAGTCCAAGACCATGTCGAAGCTGCGCCACCCGTCGCGTTCGCAGGTGCTGCGCGACTACCTCGACTAGGTCGTCCGTACGACATGCAGGCCCGGCCACCCGAAGGGGGCCGGGCCTTCGTGCTGGGCTGAGCGGGTGCGAGCCGTAGCGGCCTGAATCACTCTGGGTGTCTCACAAACCTCCCAGAGTGAGGAGAAGACATGCGTCGTCCCTTTGTCCGGGCCCTGGCCCGGCAGCTGGTCCTGGCGGCCGCGGCGACCGCGATACCCCTGGCCACGGCGGTTCCTGCCGCCTCTGACGGCATAGTCGTCGGCGGCTTCCCGATCGATGCAGCCGACAGTCCCTACACGGTCGCGCTGTCCAGCCGTGACCGGTTCGGAGGTACGCGGTCGGGTCAGTTCTGCGGCGCGGTCGCGGTGGGCCGGACCACTGTCCTCACCGCGGCGCACTGCCTGGGCGAGGACGTCCTCGGCAAGCCGCCGGGCAAGGTGCGCGACCTCAAGGTCATCGCGGGCCGTACGGACCTGCGCACGGACGACGGGCAGGAGATCCCCGTCCGTGAGACATGGGTGAATCCCGCGTACGACAACATCAGCAACGCCGGCGACTTCGCGGTACTCACACTCGCCGAGGAACTTCCGGAGAAAGCCGTGATCGCCATGGCCGCGGCAGGCGATGCCGCGTACGAGGCCGAGACGAGCGCCACGGTCTACGGCTGGGGTGACGTCACAGGCGCCGGCAACTACCCGTACGGCCTGCGAGCCGCACGCGTGCGCGTGCTGCCGGACGCGCTGTGCGACAGGGCGTATCCAGGCAGTGACGACGGCGCATATCGCGCGGACGCCATGCTGTGCGCGGGTCAGCGGGTGGGAGGCCGGGACGCCTGCCAGGGGGACAGCGGAGGGCCACTGGTCGCGCAGGGGCGGCTGGTCGGCCTGGTCTCATGGGGCAGCGGCTGCGGACGGCCCGGCAGCCCGGGTGTCTACACGCGGGTGTCGGACGTGCTCAAGAAGCTGGGCTGGGACAGTCCCGCCCAGACTTCGGAGCGCCGCGCGCCGGGTGAGGGCCGCGGGAAGGTGCCCGAGAAGCCCGTGCGGCTTCCCTGACGGGACCTGGATGCGGCTTCCCTGACGGGACCTGAACGGGACTCCCGGCGGGGAGCCTGGACAGGAGTTCCGGCAGGGCCGCTGAGAGCGAGAGGACGAGGACGGCGGCCGCCCTGAAGGCAGGGCAGCCGCCCGTTCACCGGTCTGTACCGGAGCTCGTCGTGGACGCTAGGCGTCAGCGCTCATCTTCGGAAGCGGTCGCAGGAGCGGCCGTGAGTCGCTCCGTCTCGTCCTGTATCTCAGCGGCGATCTTCTTGAGTTCCGGCTCGAACTTGCGGCCATGGTGCGCGCAGAAGAGCAGCTCTCCGCCGCTGAGCAGCACGACGCGCAGGTATGCCTGGGCGCCGCAGCGGTCGCAGCGATCAGCCGCCGTCAGCGGGCTCGCGGGGGTCAGAACAGTAGTCACGTCGCCTCTTCTCTAGCTCGACGAGCTGTCGTACCAGGGTCAACATCCAACCAGCCCGAAAACGTTCCCGCTCGTGGCGTTTCCTCGAAAAAAATCTTCGAGGTGGCTGTCTGCTGCCGGTTGGCGGCGAATGTGCCGTATTACGTGTCTATGTGTCTTACGGGTTCGCGCAGTCTGTCGGTGTCGGTGTCCTCCCCGGCCGGCTTGCCGGTTGTTCATGAGGACGTGCCCGGAGCCTAAATGGTTCATGCCTCGAAGGGAACGTGATATGTGCTTCACTCCAACGAGGGATCGAACACGCATGCGACCGTGGACTAGTCTGAGTTCCGGACGAGGGTGGCGTTACAACGGCTCTACCAGGCCTCGGTACCCTCTCAACGGCTACCGGAGCCGCGCCCTTACCCAAATGGGCCCCACATGAAATTCAGCGAGGAGCGAACCGCGTGACCGCCGAAACGTCCGTGCCGTCCACAGCGCTGCTGGCAGGAGCAGACCGGGACGGTTCCAACTACACCGCGCGGCACCTGCTCGTCCTGGAGGGACTGGAGGCCGTCCGCAAGCGCCCTGGCATGTACATCGGGTCGACCGACAGTCGTGGCCTGATGCACTGCCTGTGGGAGATCATCGACAACTCCGTGGACGAGGCCCTGGGTGGCTACTGCGACCACATCGACGTGACCCTGCACGACGACGGCTCGGTGGAGGTGCGCGACAACGGCCGCGGCATCCCGGTCGACGTCGAGCCCAAGACCGGCCTGTCCGGCGTCGAGGTCGTCATGACCAAGCTGCACGCCGGCGGCAAGTTCGGTGGCGGCTCGTACGCCGCCTCCGGCGGTCTGCACGGCGTGGGCGCTTCCGTGGTGAACGCCCTGTCCGCGCGGCTGGACGTCGAGGTCGACCGCGGCGGCCACACCCACGCCATCAGCTTCCGCCGCGGTGTCCCCGGCGCCTTCGCCACCCTGGGGCCCGACGCGAAGTTCGACGCCGGCAGTGGACTGCGCAAGGCCAAGAAGATCCCCAAGACCCGCACCGGCACGCGCGTGCGGTACTGGGCCGACCGCCAGATCTTCCTCAAGGACGCCAAGCTCTCCCTGGAGAACCTGCACCAGCGCGCCCGCCAGACCGCGTTCCTCGTACCCGGACTGACCATCGTCGTCCGCGACGAGTACGGCCTCGGTGAGGGCGGCAGCAAGGGCGAGGAGTCCTTCCGCTTCGACGGCGGCATCAGCGAGTTCTGCGAGTTCCTGGCCACCGACAAGCCGGTCTGCGACGTCCTGAGGCTGTCCGGCCAGGGCACCTTCAGGGAGACCGTCCCCGTCCTTGACGAGCACGGGCAGATGACCCCCACCCAGGTCACCCGCGAACTCGACGTCGATGTCGCGATGCGGTGGGGCACGGGATACGACACGACCCTCAGGTCGTTCGTGAACATCATCGCCACCCCCAAGGGTGGTACCCACGTCGCGGGCTTCGAGCAGGCCGTGGCCGGCACGCTCAACGAGGTGCTGCGCACCAAGAAGATGCTGCGGGTCGCCGAGGACGACATCGTCAAGGACGACGCCCTGGAGGGCCTGACGGCGGTCGTGACCGTCCGTCTCGCCGAGCCGCAGTTCGAGGGCCAGACCAAGGAGGTCCTCGGCACCTCGGCGGCCCGTCGCATCGTGAGCACCGTGATCTCCAAGGAGCTCAAGGCGTTCCTGACGTCCACGAAGCGGGACGCCGCCGCTCAGGCCCGGGTCGTCATGGAGAAGGCGGTCGCCGCCGCCCGTACGCGCATCGCGGCCCGCCAGCACAAGGACGCGCAGCGCCGGAAGACGGCCCTGGAATCCTCGTCGCTGCCGGCCAAGCTCGCCGACTGCCGCAGCGACGACGTGGACCGCAGCGAGCTGTTCATCGTCGAGGGTGATTCCGCGCTCGGCACCGCCAAGCTCGCCCGGAACTCCGAGTTCCAGGCGCTGCTGCCGATCCGCGGCAAGATCCTCAACGTCCAGAAGTCGTCCGTCACGGACATGCTCAAGAACGCCGAGTGCGGCGCGATCATCCAGGTCATAGGGGCGGGCTCGGGCCGGACCTTTGATCTCGACGCGGCCCGCTACGGCAAGATCATCATGATGACCGACGCCGATGTGGACGGCTCCCACATCCGCTGTCTGCTCCTGACGCTCTTCCAGCGCTACATGCGCCCCATGGTCGAGGCCGGCCGGGTGTTCGCCGCGGTGCCGCCACTGCACCGGATCGAGATCGTCCAGCCCAAGAAGGGCCAGGACAAGTACGTCTACACGTACTCGGACCGCGAGCTGCGCGACAAGCTCATGGAGTTCCAGAGCAAGGGCGTCCGCTACAAGGACTCGATCCAGCGCTACAAGGGTCTCGGCGAGATGGACGCCGACCAGCTGGCCGAGACCACCATGGACCCGCGCCACCGCACCCTGCGCCGCATCAACCTCGCCGACCTGGAGGCCGCGGAGCAGGTCTTCGACCTCCTGATGGGCAATGACGTCGCACCGCGCAAGGAGTTCATCTCCAACTCGGCGGCGACCCTGGACCGGTCGCGCATCGACGCCTAGCGCGGAGCTGGGGCCACCAGTGGCCCCGAGTCACCTGATGGGGTGAAGAGCGGGAAGAAGAATAGTCAGGGATCTTCCCGCTCTGTCCATGCTTGGGCATGCCCTCAAGCAATGGTCGCCCCATGCAGTACGACGACCCCTGGTACGACTCCCTGGCCTCCGGCTGGGGCGAGCAGGCCGGCCTCCCCGCGCCCGTGACACCCGCGCGCGGGGAGGCCCCGGCGGCCGGCGACATCTACCTCGAAGTGCAGCGCAGCGCCGCCTTCCAGGAGGTGCGCAGCCGGTACCTGAGGTTCGTGGTCCCCGCGGTGACCGGCTTCTTCCTCTGGTACGTGGCGTACGTCGTCGCCGCCACGACCGCTCCCGGCTTGATGGCGCGGCCCGTGGTGGGCGCGGTCAACGTGGCGATGCTGGCAGGGCTCGGGCAGTTCCTCACCACCTTCCTGCTCACCTGGGCCTACGCGCGGCACGCTCGGCTGCGCCGGGACCGGGCCGCGCTCGAACTGCGCTGGGACACCCAGGAACTGGCGCGTGGCGTCCGTGGCGGTGTCCTGTGACGGGTGATCACCAGACGCTGGCCCTGCTGCTGTTCAGCGCGTTCGTCGCCGTCACTCTCGGGATCACGACCTGGGTGAGCCGCAACAGGCAGGGTTCGGCGGAGGAGTTCTACGTCGGCGGGCGGCTCTTCTCGCCCATGGAGAATGGTTTTGCCATCGCGGGCGACTACATGTCTGCCGCCTCCTTCCTGGGCATCTCCGGACTCATCGCGCTGTTCGGGTACGACGGGATGCTGTACTCGGTGGGCTTCCTGGTGGCCTGGCTCGTGGTCCTGCTGCTGGTCGCCGAACTGGTGCGCAACTGCGGGCGGTTCACCCTCGCCGACGTGGTGGCCGCGCGGATGCGGGAGCGGCCGGTGCGGATCGCGGCGGGAACCTCCTCGGTCACCGTGTCCGTTCTGTACCTGGTGGCGCAGATGGTGGGTGCGGGCAGTCTGGTCACGCTGCTGCTGGGCGGGACCAGCGAGGCGGCGCGGTCGTGGACGGTCATCGGCGTCGGCGCGCTGATGGTGATCTACGTGTCGTTGGGAGGGATGCGGGCCACCACATGGATTCAGATCGTGAAGGCGGTCCTGCTGATGGGCGGAGCGATCACCCTGACCGTGCTCGTCCTGGCGCGCTTCCACGGGGACTTCGACCAACTGCTGCGCACCGCGGCCGCGCGCAGTGGCCAGGGGGAGGCGTTCCTCGCGCCGGGACTCAAGTACGGCGGGGACTGGACCGCCCGGTTCGACTTCATCAGCCTCGGGCTCGCCCTGGTGCTGGGCACGGCCGGGCTGCCGCACATCCTGTCCCGGTTCTACACCGTGCCCACCGCGCGGGCGGCCCGGCGTTCGGTGGTGTGGGCGATCGGGCTGATCGGCGGTTTCTACCTGATGACGATCGTCCTCGGTTTCGGCGCGGCGGCCATCGTCGGGCCGGGTGCCGTACGCGCGTCGAACGCCGCCGGGAACACGGCGGTTCCGCTGCTGGCCCTGGACCTGGGCGGTGGGGCGGGCTCCACGGGGGGAACGGTTCTCTTCGCGATCGTCGCGGCCATCGCCTTCGCCACCATCCTCGCGGTGGTCGCGGGCATCACCCTGGCCTCCTCGGCGTCCGTGGCGCACGACCTGTACGCCTCTGTGCGGCGCAGGAAGTCCGAGCCGCGCAGCGAGGTGACCGTGGCGCGCACCGCGGCGGTCGGCATCGGCGTCGTCGCCATCGCCCTCGGCCTGCTCGCGCGGGACCTCAACGTCGCCTTCCTGGTGGGCCTCGCCTTCGCCGTCGCCGCGTCGGCCAACCTGCCCGTGTTGCTCTACTCGCTCTTCTGGCGCGGCTTCACCACCCGCGGCGCCGTATGGTCCGTCTACGGCGGGCTGATGCCGGCCGTGGCGCTCGTCGCCCTGTCGCCCGTCGTGTCGGGCAGCCCCGAATCACTGTTCCCCGGCGTCGACTTCCAGTACTTCCCGCTGCAGAACCCGGGCCTTGTCTCGATCCCCCTGGGCTTCCTGGCGGGCTGGCTCGGCACGGTCACGTCCGCCGAGACCCCGGACGCCGCCAAGCACGCGGAGACGCAGGTGCGGGCGCTGACGGGGGCGGGGGCCGTCTGACGGGGCCGGGGCTGCCTGACGGGCCTGGGAGCCGCCCGACGGGGCCGGGGCTCAGGTGCGGGTCGCCCACGCGTAACGGTGTTCCGGGCGGCCCGCGTCACCGTACTTGAGGGTCAGCGTGGCCCGCCCCGTGCGCTCCAGGAGCTTCAGATAGCGCTGGGCGGTCTGGCGGCTCACCCCGGTCCGTTCGGCTATCTCCTGGGCGGACAGGGGGCTTTCCGCGTTCATCAGGGACTGCCGTACGAGCTCGGCGGTGGTGGGGGAGTGGCCTTTGGGCAGGTCCGGCTCCGACGTCGCGGACAGGGCGCCGAAGATGCGGTCCACCTCGGCCTGTTCCGCCTCGCCGCCCCCGTCGAGGGTGCGGCGCAGCGCGGCGTACGCCTCCAGCTTGGCCCGCAGACCGGCGAACGCGAACGGCTTGACGAGGTACTGCAACGCGCCCTGCCGCATCGCCGCCTGCACGGTCGAGATGTCGCGCGCCGCCGTGACCATGATCACGTCGGTCTGGAGGCCGCGTCGGCGCACCTCGCGCACCGCCGCGAGGCCCGTCCGGTCGGGCAGGTAGTGGTCCATCAGCACCAGGTCCACCCGCGGCAACGCCTCCAGCTGACGCAGCGCCCCGGCGGCGCTGTGCGCCTCCCCGGCGACACGGAAGCCCGGCACCTTCTCGACGTACGCGGCGTTCACGCGCGCGACCCTGGTGTCGTCGTCCACGACCAGGACCTCGATCATCACGCCTCCTCCTCGGCGGTCCGCTGAGCGGACGGGACGGTGAGCGCCGGCTCCGTGCCCGGTTCGGCCAGGGCCTCGGGCAGGACGACGGTGAACTCCGCGCCCCCACCGGCGGCTTCACCGGCCGTCGCGGATCCGCCCTGCCGCTCCGCCAGCCTGCGCACCATGGCGAGGCCGATACCTCGCTCCCGGTGCGTGGGCGGCTTCTTGGTGGACCAGCCCTCGGTGAAGACCAATTCCCTCAGCTCCGCCGGAATTCCGGGGCCGGTGTCCCGCACCACGAGCACGGCGGTACGGCCCCTGGTGTACAACTCGACCTCCACGCGCGCGTGCGGCGCGCCGGCGGCGGCGTCCAGCGCGTTGTCCACCAGGTTGCCGACGACGGTGACCAGCCCCCGGGCGTCGACCAGCCGGTCCGGAAGACGCGTACGGTCCGACAGGCGCAGCGCGACGCCCCGCTCGGCCGCGACGGTCGCCTTGCCGACCAGCAGCGCGGCGAGCAGCGGGTCCTCGATCTTCTCGGTGACCTGCTCCGCGGTCGCCCGGTGATCGCCGACCACCTCGCCCACGAACTCGACCGCGTCGTCGTACATCTCCAGTTCCAGCAGCCCCAGGAGCGTGTGCATCCGGTTGGCGTGCTCGTGGTCCTGCGCCCGAAGGGCGTCGATCAGGCCGCGCGTCGAGTCCAGTTCCCGGCCGAGCTGCTCCAGCTCCGTGCGGTCGCGCAGCGTGGCGACGGCGCCGCCGTCGCCGGTGGGCATCCGGTTGGCGACCAGGACCCGCCTGCCGCGCACCGTGAGCAGATCGGTGCCGGTCACCCGGCCGGCCAGCACGTCGGCCGTGCGGCCCTCGCCGAGCGCCTCGTCGGGGGCGCGGCCCACGGATTCGTTCCCGATGCCCAGCAGGCGCTGCGCCTCGTCGTTGAGCAACCGGACACGGCCCGTGCGGTCCAGCGCGACGACGCCCTCCCGGATGCCGTGCAGCATCGCCTCCCGCTCCGCGAGCAGCCCCGCGATGTCGGAGAACGCCAGGTCCCGGGTCTGCCGCTGCACCCGCCGGGAGATCAGCCAGGCGGCCAGCGCGCCGACGGCCATGGCGCCGCCCGCGTACGCCAGCAACTCCGGGATCGCATGGATCAGCAGCGCCCGGACACTGTCGTAGGCGATCCCTACCGAGACCGCGCCGACGATCTTCCCGTCCGCGTCCCGCAGCGGCACCTTCCCGCGCGCGGAGCGGCCTAGGGTGCCCTCGTCGATCTCCATGACCTCCTTGCCGGCGAGCGCGTCGCCGGGGTCCGTGGAGACGTGCTTGCCGATCTGCGAGGGCTCGGTGTGCGACCAGCGCACGCCCCGGCGGTCCAGCACCACGACGTACTCGGCCTGCGTGGCCCGCCGGATCCGCTCAGCCTCCCGCTGGACGGGCCCGTCGGGCGTCGCGGGCGTCGTGCGGACCTCCTCGGCGAGCTGCGGCTGCGCCGCGGTGGTCTGCGCGATGGCGAGCGCACGCCGCATCGCCTGGTCGTCGAGCTGGTCGCTCAGGGGTGCGAGGAACAGCCCGGTCGCGAGCACCGCGACTCCCGCGGCGATCGCCACCTGCATCATCAGCACCTGCGAGAACACCCGGCGGGGGAGTCCGAGGCGCAGGCGGCGGGCGGGGGGAGTGGGGCTCATACCCACGAAGGTACGTGGGGCAGCGGGGGGTGCCGTAGAGGGGTGGGCGGGTCCCGTCGGGTGTGGTCTTCGGGTGAGGGCGCCTGCGGGGCGCGTGCGGCGCCGGGAGGCGCGTAGGTGCCCTTGGGGGCGCTCAGCCGGGGCGCTCACCTGGGACACTCACCTGGGGTGCGAGCGGCATGTCGGTCCGCGCCGACGGGATCGCCGGCGGTTTCAGCTCGCGAGTGCCGTCGGCTCGAGTTCGTGGACCGACACCACGTCCATCCGCGCCGGGGCGCCCAGGACTGACGTACCGCAGCTCTCCGCGCGCGGGGGCAGCGACGCCCCCTGGGCGACGATCACCCGCCAGTGGCGTCCGTCCGCGTGGGCGACGATCACCTCCCAGCGGGCTGCCGCACCGTCCACCCGTACGGCGATCTCGGTGCGTACGACGCTCAGCGCGTCCGCCGCGTACTCGCCTGCGGCCGTGCGCACGGCCAGCTCCGCCGCCTGACCGGGCCGCTCCCAGGCCGAGCGGCCACGGCACCCCTCCGGGACCACGCGGCCCTCCTGGACGCCGTGCAGGACGTCCTTGACGGTGTGGGCCTCGACCCGGCCGTACGCGTAGCCGTGGGGCAGCACGAGCACGGTCGGCGAGAAGCGATGACCGCCCAGATGGGTGACCTCCCAGGTGCCGCTCATGCCGGAGGCGGCGAGGTCGTTCGCCAAGGGGCGGCCGAGGAGGGCGCAGCAGCGGTCGCGCTTGCCGTTGGTGCAGACGAGGGCGAGCGGGGCACCGATATGGGGACGGCCCTGCAGCGTGGCGTCGAAGGTGTGCTGGTCACCCCTGCCGAGAGCGGTGAAGTCGAGGTCGAGCAGCCGCGCCGGGTCGTCGATCGTGGCGGCGTGCAGCCAGGCGTTGCCGGGCATGGTGTGCGCCGCGTACACCTGGCGCACGGCGTGCGTGCCGAAGTCCGCGTGGCGCCCCGGGCGGCGGATGAGCGCGACACGAACGCCCGTGCCCTTCGCGGCCGCTTCCAGGGCCCGGCCCAGCGCGGGATCCAGGTGGCTCGAAGTGAGCGCCCTCGCGCCCCACGGACCCGGCTGTTCCACCAGGAGCCAGGTCCTGGCGGTCGCGGCGGTTCCGGGAACGGGCTCGTCGAGGTCCCGCGAGACGGTTGCACACCTACTCACACAGGGGAGCCTAACCTGACTTCGTGCAGGGTGACTTCCGGACGTCCCGGTGTCCTACTCCGGCAGGGGCTGCGGCGGGCGCGAGCCGACGTAGTGTCCGCTGGGGCGCAGCCGCAGGGGACGCTCGCCGTACTCCTCCAGGGCGTGGGCGATCCAGCCCGCCGTGCGGGCCACCGCGAAAATCGTCTCGCCCGCGGTGGGGAACATCCCTCCCGCTACCGTGAGCACGGCGAGGGCCAGGTCGACATTGGCGTGCAGCGGGGCGTGCCGGGCGGCGGTGGCCATGACGTCGCGGGCGGCGGCCAGGGCGGGCTCGGCGTCGGGCATCTCCTCCAGGACGGCGAACAGTGCCCGCGCGCGGGGGTCCTCGCCCGAGTACAGCTGGTGGCCGAGGCCCGGGATACGGCGGCCGGCCCGGAGCTCCTCCGCGACCACGGGCGCCGGGTCACCCTGGTCCAGGACCTCCACGAGCATCCGGTGGGCGAGCCCGCTGGCCGCGCCGTGCAGGGGGCCCTCGAGTACGCCGAGCCCGGCGGAGACGGCGGCGTAGGCGTGCGCCCGGGCCGACGCCGCGACGCGCACCGCGAGCGTCGAGGCGGCGAGGTCGTGGTCGACCAGCAGGCCGAGCGCCATGTCCAGGGCGCGCAGCGAGGTCTCGTCCGGCTCGCGCGGGCTGAGCCGCCGCCACAGGCGCTGGGCCAGGGAGCCCTCGTCGCGCTCTGTGCGGCGTCGTGGCGGCAGAGCGGCGACGAGCGTGGGGATCAGCACGCGCGCGGTGCCGAGGACGGCCTCCTGGGACAGGTCGAAACGCAGCGGGTCCGCGCAGGCGGCGGCGACCACGGCGACGCGCAGCCGGTCGGTGGGGCCGCTGTGCTGGGGCAGCGAGTCGACCGCGCGCCGGGCGACGGCGACGGAGGCCAAGGGCGCGGCGAAGGTGATCCCGGGGCGCAGTCGCCCCGTCCACAGCCAATCGGCGATCTCCTCGTAGCTGTGGCGTGCGGCGAGTTCGGTCGCGTCGACGCCCCGGAAGTAGTACCGGTCGTCGTCGATCAGCGTGATGCGAGTGCGTACGGCCATGTCGGCGTCGGCGGCTGAACTCCCAATGGCCGCCCGCCTGTTGCGCCGGGCGAGCGCCGCCACCTCCTCGGCGTCGAACGTGCTGCCCCGGCCGCCGGGCGTGCGGTGGCTGCTCAGCTGTCCCCGGCTCACGTAGGCGTACACGGTCTCCGCCTTCACGCCGAGCAACTCGGCGGCCTCCTTGGTGCTCAGCCGCCGGCCCGGTGGGACGGGGCCGGGTTCTTGATCGCGCATGGAGGTCACCGTAGCGGCCCGGACAGCACATTGACTCCCGCATTGATCTAATCAATATTGACAGCTACTGAGTCAACCATGGACAGTCGCATCAAGTCCAGGGAGGAAAACATGTCCGTCAACAGGTCCGCATCCACTCCCGTCGACGTACCGCGGGGACTCGCGGGCGTCGTCGTGACCGACACGGAGATCGGTGACGTACGGGGTCTAGAGGGCTTCTACCACTACCGGCAGTACTCGGCCGTCGACCTCGCGCAGACCCGTTCCTTCGAGGACGTCTGGCATCTCCTGGTCCACGGCGAGCTGCCGGACGCCCCGAGCGCGGCCACCTTCGTCGCCGAGACCGCGGTGCTGCGACGGCTGCCCGACGAAGTGTCGGCGGCGCTGCCCGGCATCGCTGCCGCCGGTGGACGCTCCGGGCCGCTCGCCGGGCTGCGCACCGCGCTGTCCCTGCTGGGCGCGGCGAAGGGCTTCCGTCCGCTGTACGACATCGATGCGGACCGGCGGCGCGAGGACACGCTCGTGGCGACCGCGGCCGTACCGACCGTGCTCACCGCGCTGCATCGGCTGGAGAAGGGGCTGGCACCGGTGCCGCCCCGTGCGGACCTCTCGTACGCGGCGAACTACCTGTACATGTTGACCGGTGAGGAGCCGGATCAGCGGCGCGCCCGTGCGGTCGAGCAATACCTGATCTCAACTATTGATCACGGATTCAATGCATCGACCTTCACCGCGCGGGTGATCGCGTCCACCGGCGCCGACGTCGGCGCGTGCCTGGTGGGGGCGGTCGGGGCGCTGTCGGGGCCGCTGCACGGAGGTGCCCCGAGCCGGGCGTTGGACACCCTGGACGCGATCGGCACGGTGGACCGCGTCGACCCCTG
Source organism: Streptomyces sp. NPDC059861 (assembly GCF_042731435.1). Taxonomy (NCBI): domain Bacteria; kingdom Bacillati; phylum Actinomycetota; class Actinomycetes; order Kitasatosporales; family Streptomycetaceae; genus Streptomyces; species Streptomyces sp. NPDC059861. The sequence continues at coordinate 107,454 of NZ_JBHWJQ010000030.1, forward strand.
GATCCGGGAGCGTGTCCTTGCCGGCGAGCGCATCATGGGCTTCGGGCACCCCGTCTATCGCACGGAGGACCCGCGCTCCCGCATGTTGCGTGGCATCGCCCAGCAGTTCGGTGGACCGCTGGTCGACTTCGCGGTGGAGGTGGAGCGCCGGGTGGAGGCGATCCTCGCCGACCTCAAGCCCGGCCGCGAACTGCACGCCAACGTCGAGTTCTACGCCGGCGTGGTCATGGAACTCTGCGGCCTGCCCCGCGAGATGTTCACCCCGACCTTCGCCGCGGCGCGCGTGGTCGGCTGGAGCGCCAACATCCTGGAACAGTCCCAGGACTCGAAGATCATTCGCCCCGCGGCACGGTATGTGGGGCCCGGGGCACCGGTGGAGGTGCCGCGGGCGGCCTGACGGGTACGGCCGGGGGACGGACGAGGTCCGGCACTGAATACGGTGCCGGACCTGAGCGGCGGCGACCCCGGCCGATTGCCGCCGTGGATCAGTCACACATCAGGAATGTCGCGCTTTGCACGAATGAGGGTTTCGCGGGTGATGACGACGATGCGTTCGTAGTCCGCCCGGGCGGCGTCGTGGGGTAGGTGCGAGTCCAGTGAGTCAGTCACGTCTGTTCCGATGACGGCGAAGTTCCCATCCTTCAACTCAAAGATGTCCGGGCACGTCGCGCTGGATGTGCTTCCTCGTTCGCGCGGAGACACACCAAGGCGGCGAATGATCTGACTCACTGTTGGTCTTTCCTTTGGTCTCAAGGCACTAGCGCCTGCGCACGGCTGCTGCGCGGTGCGTGGGGCGTCCTTGTAAGGGCCTCGACCACCGGGCGGCGTTGGAGCGACAAATAAGGGTGACGGTCGACTCCTTGCGCGGTCGCGCAGTAGTCAACCGTCTGGCATCAGGAAGAACGCGCCGATTTATTGTTCCGTTATCGCCTGAAGGTGTGGTCCTCGCTGCGCTCCGGTGACGAGGGGTGCTCCATGCATGTGGGGGGCCGTCTCTACGCGGTGTCCGGCGGTTGGCCGATGACCCACCATTCCTCGGTGTCTGCTTCTTCCAGTTGGTGCAGTAGCTCGTCGACCATCAGCCCAAGCTCGGCTTCGTCGGTCTCGGAGATACTCGCACGCTGTTGCCTCGTCGCGTACCAGTACTCTCTGACGATCGGACTCTGGAAGATGCCTCGGGCATGCTTGAGGAACTCTTCGCGGTTGAGGTTGCCGATGCGGTGGTAGAACAGCAGGTTCGTGTACAGGGCGTTCGCGAAGATGTACTGGCGCCGCTGCTTGGAGCTCACCGGTACCTCATAGAGGTCGAGGACCTCGGCGAGTTCGGGGTCGTCGATCGCCTTGCTGAGTAGTTCCCAGTGCTGACGCTGCTGGTTGGCGAGGTTGTTGTGCCTCTCAGTCTCCGCTGACTGCTCCAGTTGCTCCAGGCGCCGGCGCAGTGACTCCAAAGCCTGGTGTTGTGCGGCCATGGTGAGAACTGCGCCGACTGCCATGCCGAGCCCCATTGCGGCGGCAGAGGCCAGCCCCCGTGTCCTTATTTTCCGTGTGGCCATGTCAACCCCCGATTCAGGCGGCCGCCCGCCGGTCGTCGGGGTGCGGGTCGACGGGTGGGGACCGGCGAGCGGTGGGCGGCGCTTGCCCCCTCCCAGGGTGCCGAGCGGCTCTGATCGGCGGGGAGGCGGAGAGGAGGCGCACGGAAGGAAGCGAGGGTCGCACAAACCGGCGCCATGCCCAACGTCTGCCCCGCTCGCGATGCTAACAATCGTTCACTACGCGGAGATTCTGCGTGCTCGTATCCTGGCCCGGCATGCAAGTTCCGTAAGGTGCGCCGGGGTGTGAACCGGTGTGCGCGTAGGCGTGAGAGAGGTCGCACGGTGGGGCTGAGCCCGAGTTCCCGGCAGATCCCGGTCGTCGTACTCGCCGGATTCCTGGGTTCCGGCAAGACGACCCTGCTCAACCACCTCCTGCACCGCAGCGGAGGCAGCCGTATCGGCGCCCTCGTCAACGACTTCGGGTCCGTCGAGATCGACGCCATGGCGGTCGCGGGAGCCCTGGGGGATTCCACCGTCTCCCTCGGCAACGGCTGCCTGTGCTGTGCCGTCGACGCCAGTGAGCTGGACGTGTACCTCGAACGGCTGGCGCATCCCGGCGCCGGGATCGACATCGTCGTCATCGAGGCCAGCGGGCTCGCCGAGCCCCAGGAACTGGTACGGATGCTGCTGGCCAGCGAGCATCCGGGCATCGTGTACGGCGGGCTCGTCGAGGTCGTCGACGCGGCCGAGTTCGACGACACGCGCGCGAAGCACCCCGAGATCGGCCGGCACCTCGCGCTCGCCGACCTGGTCGTCGTCAACAAGACCGACCGGGCGCCGGACTCCGAGCGCGTCCTCGCCCTCGTCCGTTCCCTCGCCGACGGCGCCGCCGTCGTACCGGCGACGTACGGCCGTGTCGACCCCGAGTTCCTCTTCGACTGCCGGCCCTCGCGCGAGCGCGTCGGGCAGTTGTCCTTCGACGACCTGCACGATCATGACGGCGCTGGCGCGCAGCACGAGCACGCCGGGCACCTGCACACGGCCTACGACAGCCTCTCCTTCGTCTCCGAAGTGCCCCTCGACCCGCGCCGGTTGATGACGTTCCTCGACAGCCGGCCCGAGGGGCTCTACCGGATCAAGGGATACGTCGACTTCGGTCCGCACGATCCGTGCAGCCGGTACGCCGTGCACGCCGTCGGGCGGTTCCTGCGCTTCTATCCGGAGCCCTGGGGAGCCGACGGCGAACGCCTCACACAGCTCGTCCTCATCGGCTCCGGCATCGACGCTTCCGCCCTCGACAAGGAACTCGCGGCGTGCAGGAGCGACGCCCCGCACGCCGATGAACACGGCATGTGGGGCGTCCTGCGCTACGTACAGGATCCGGACGCTCGGGATCCGGACGCGCCGGATCTCGAGGAGCCCCCGGCCTAGATGTTGTGTTCCGGGAGGTTGTGGACGGGTGAGCGAGGTCTCGGTTGAGGGATCTTGAACAGGTGAGGGCCTTCCGGTTCGGTGTGGATTGCGACGTCTACACCTGACCGAAAGGCCCTCGTGCCCCACCGTAATGCACCCCTGACCGAGACCGGGCGGCTGCGTCTGGCCCGCTGCGTGGTCGAGGACAACTGGCCCCTCAGGCGCGCTGCGGAACGCTTCCAGGTCTCGCCGGCCACCGCCCAGCGCTGGGCCGAGCGCTACCGGCAGTTCGGCGAGGCGGGCAT
>NZ_JBHWJQ010000031.1:0-9346 GCF_042731435.1 Streptomyces sp. NPDC059861
GCCGCCCACATCGCCGGCGTCTTCACCCTCCAAGACGCCGCCACACTCGTCGCCGCCCGCGGACGACTCATGCAAACCGCACCCCCCGGCGGCGCGATGGCCGCTCTGCAGGCCGGCGAGGAGGAGGTGGCCAAGGCCCTCACCGCCGAGAACGGTGCGATCGCCGTCGCCGCCCTGAACTCGCCGACGTCGACCGTCATCTCCGGCGACGCCGACATCGTCGACCGCCAGATCGCGCTGTGGCGCGAGCAGGGGCGCCGGGCCACCCGCCTGACCGTCTCGCACGCCTTCCACTCCCCCCACATGGACGGCGTCCTCGACGCCTTCCACGAGATCGCCGCGACCATCACCTATCACCCGCCCCGCATCCCCCTCGTCTCCACCGTCACCGGCGAGGCCGCCACCACCGAACAACTCACCTCACCCCACTACTGGACCCAGCAGATCCGCGGCGCCGTCCGTTTCACCGACGCCGTCACCACGCTCCACCGGTCCGGAGTCACGGCCTACGTCGAGATCGGTCCCGACGCCGTCCTCACCACGCTGACCCGCAACACGCTGGACGACGCCGTCACGGCCGCCCCGCTGCGGCGGGACCACGACGAGGCGGAGACCGTCGTCCAGGCCGTCGCCACCCTGCACGCCCACGGCGTGTCCGGGGACTGGACGCGGTTCTTCGCCGGCACCGGCACCGGCCGGGCCGCCCTCCCTCCGCTGCCCACCTACGCCTTCCAGCGCCAGCGCTACTGGATCACGCCCGGTGCCGGTGCCTCCGACGCCGCCGGTCTCGGCGTGCAGCTCGGCGGTCACCCCGTCTTCGGCGCCCAGGTGGAACGCGCGGACGGCGCGGGCGTGCTGTTCACCGGCCGTGTCTCGGCGCGCAGCCATCCGTGGCTGGCCCGGCAGACCCTCCACGGTGCGTTCGTGGTGCCGCCGGAGGTGCTGGTGGACGCCCTGGTCCGCGCGGGCGACGAACTGGGCGCGAGTGCCGTGGAGTCGCTCGTCCTGCACACCCCGCCGGCCCTTCCCGCGGACGGGCGGCTCGTCCTGCAGCTGTCCGTCGAGGAGCCGGGGGCCACCTCGGCGCGGTCCTTCACGCTGCACGCCCGGCCCGAGGGCGGCGACCTGCCGTGGACGGTGTGGGCGACGGGGCGGCTCGCCGTCGGTGTCGCCAGGGCGCCGTTCGGCCCGGTCGCATGGCCGCCCGCCGAGGCCACCGCGGTCCCCCTGGGCGAGGGCGCCGAGGACCGTGGCATCACGGGTGTCTGGCGGCTCGGTGACGAGGTGTTCGCCGACGTCGTCCTGGACGAGGCGCTGCACGGCGAGGTCGCGGACTTCGGACTGCATCCGGCGCTGTTGGCCTCGGCGTTGGGCGCGGCCGCCCGGACCGGTCCTGGCGCGGACGCGGACGGGAACGAGGTCGGGGACGGCTACCGGCACGAGGAGACGCTCGCCGTCGAGTGGAGCGGCTTCCAGCTGTTCGCGACGGGCGCGACCGCCCTGCGCGCCCATCTGGTTCCGGCGGGCGAAGGCACCGTGGCCGTGCGGCTCGCCGACCGCGCGGGTCAGGCGGTGGCCGTGGCGCGAGGGGTCAGGTCCCGTCCGGTGGATGCCGGCCTGGTGGGTGACGCCCTGGTGCGGGACGCCGACGCCCTGTTCCTCGTGGACTGGCGGGCGGCCTCACTGCCGGCTCCGGACGCGGTGCCCGCGTTCGCCTTCCTCGGTGGGGGCGCGGACGGCACCGGCGTCGCCGAGGCCGCCGCGCTCGCGGAGCGTGGGGAGATCGACGCGGTCGTGGTCCGCGAGCCCGGCCTCGGCGCCGGGGAGGCCGATGCGGTGGCCGCCCTGCACGCGCGCACCCGTGCCATGCTCGACCTGGTTCAGCGGTGGCTGGCCGACGACCGTACCGGGACCGTACCGCTGGTCGTGGTGACGAGGAACGCGGTGGCCACCGGTGGTGAGCCCGCGGTGGATCCGGTGGGCGCGGCGGTCTGGGGTCTGCTGCGTTCGGCGCAGTCGGAGGCGCCGGGCCGGGTGGTCCTGGTGGACGTCGGCACCGACGACGCCGACGACACCGACGGCGCTCTCACGGACGTTCTGTCCGCCGTGGTCGCCGCCGGTGCGGCGCAGGCCGCGATCCGCGCGGGCCGGGTCCTGCTGCCCGGGGTGTCGCGCGCTCCGCGTCCCGGGGACGGCGGCGCCCGCTCCGGCTTTTGGAACGCCGAGGGCACGGTGCTCGTCACCGGTGGCACCGGAAGCCTCGGCGCACTGTTCGCCCGTCATCTGGCGCGCGAGCACGGGGTACGGCATCTTCTGCTGGTCAGCCGCCGGGGCCCCGACGCGCCGGGCGCCGACGCGCTGCGGGCCGAGCTGGCCGGGCTGGGAGCCGCCTGCACCGTTGTCGCCGCCGACACCGCGGACCCCGCCGCGCTGGCCCGCGTCCTGGACGCGGTGCCCGCCGAGCTGCCACTCACGGGCGTCGTCCACCTGGCGGGCGTCATCGACGACGGCTTGGTCACCGATCTGACCCCGGAGCGGCTGGACGCCGTCCTCGCGCCCAAGGCGGACACCGCCTGGTTCCTGCACGAGCGGACCAAACTGCTGAACCTGTCCGCGTTCGTACTGTTCTCCTCCATCGCGGGCGTGATCGGCGGCGCCGGGCAGGCCAACTACGCGGCGGCCAACGCCTTCCTGGACGGGCTGGCCGCCCTGCGCGCGGCCGAGGGGCTGCCCGCCACGTCCGTGGCCTGGGGTCTGTGGGCCCAGCCCTCCGGCATCACCGGCGACCTCGACGAGGCCGACATCGCCCGCATCACCCGCGCCGGGTTCGGGGCGGTCACCGTGGAGCAGGGCCCGCGGCTGCTGGACCGCGTCCTGGCGCTGCCGCATCCCGCCCCGGTGGTCACCCCGCTCGACGTCGCCGCGATGCGTGAGCGTCCCGCGCAGGTCCCGCCCCTGCTCGCGTCGCTGGTGCGCAGGCCGGTGCGGCGCGTCGCCGGGAACTCCGGCCGCAGCGCCGGTGATCTGGCGCGGCGGCTGACCGACGCGGACGAGTCGGCGCAGCTCGCCATCGTCCTGGAGGTGGTGCTGGAGGGGATGGCGGCGGTCCTCGGGCACGGCGACCCGTCGTCGTTCGGGAGCGAACAGCCCTTCACCGGGCTGGGTTTCGACTCGCTGACGTCGGTGGAGCTGCGCAACCGCCTCGCCGCCGAGCTGGGCCTGCGGCTGCCCGCCACGCTGGTTTTCGACCATCCGACCCCCCGGGCGCTGGCGGAGTATCTGCGGACGGCCCTGGTGAGCGGACCGGACGGCGGCACGGGCGGGGCCGGGGCGGGCGACCCGGCGCGCGAGTACGCGGTCGCGATCGAGCTGGACGACGCGATCCGGCCCGCCGGCGAGGTGGTACGGCAGGTCGGCGACCCGGCCGAGGTCTTCCTGACCGGCGCGACCGGGTTCCTCGGCGCGTTCCTGCTGCGTGATCTGCTGCGGGAGACGCACGCCAGGGTGCACTGCCTGGTCCGCGCGCGGGACGCGGCGGACGGGTTGCGGCGGCTGCGGGGGAACCTGGAGTACTACCGCCTGTGGGACGAGGTGGACCCGGCCCGTGTGGAGATCGTCGTCGGAGACCTCGCCGAGCCGCGGTTCGGGCTGGGCGAGGAGCGGTTCGACGACCTCGCCCGCCGGGTCGACGTGGTCTACCACGGCGGTGCGAAGGTCCACTGGCTGCACCCGTTCAGTTCGTTGAAGGCGGCCAACGTGGGCGGTACGCAGGAGGTTCTGCGGCTCGCGGCGCGCCATCGCACCGTGCCGGTCCACTACCTGTCCACGACCGGGGTCTTCGCCGGTGAGCAGGCCGGCAGCGGTCCGCTGCGGGTGGACGACCCCACCGGTCCCGCCGAGGCGCTGCCGAGCGGCTACCTGCGCAGCAAGTGGGTGGCGGAGCAGGTCATCGGCATCGCCCGCGAGCGGGGGCTGCCGGTGTCGGTGTACCGCGTGGACGTCGTCTCCGGCGATCAGGTCAACGGCGCCTGCCAGACACGTGACTTCGTCTGGCTGAGCCTGCGCGGGCTGATCCAGGCGGGCGCGTACCCGGCCGGTCTGGCCGCCGCGGTCCCCCTCACACCGGTGGACTACGTCAGCTCCGCGGTGGTCGCCCTGTCCAGGTCGGCTCGGACCGCCTCCGGCACCTTCCATCTCTACAACCAGAGCCACATGACCTTCGCCGGCTTCATTACCGAGCTGAGGACGGCGGGTTACCCGCTGAAGGAACTCGAGTGGGACGCGTGGAGCACACTCGTGAGGTCGGACCCCGACAACGTGATGCTTCCGCTGCTGGAAGCGTTCGAGATGATGGCGAGGAGCGAGGGCACCTTCTATCCACCGGTGGACACGAGCGTGGCCGAACTGGCCCTGGCGGACACGGGGATCGAGTGCCCCGCGATGGAGCCCGAGCTGTTCGGGCGGTACGTCGCCTTCTTCACGGAGGCCGGTTTCCTTCCGCCGGTGAACGAGGCCGCGCGGACCACCCCCTGACCTTCCCGCCCCACGTGACGACGAACGGCCGCGTCCGCCTCACCGCGAGGCGGCCGCGGCCGTGGATTGGAACCCAGATGTCCGCATCGCAGAGCCGCTGGCTCAGGCGGTTCGAGAACTTGGCAGACGGCGACCTCACACTGATCTGCTTCCCGCACGCCGGCGGGGCGGCCAGCGCCTACCGGGGCCTGTCCCGGGCCCTGGCACCCGGCATCGACGTGCTGGCCGTCCAGTACCCGGGCCGACAGGACCGCCGTACGGAGCCGGCACTGACCTCCCTGACCCATCTGGCACGTGCCGTGGCCGAGGAACTGGCCCGCGTCCCGCAGCGCCCGTACGCGTTCTTCGGGCACAGTATGGGCGCGGTCGTCGCCTACGAGACGGCCAGGGTCCTCGCCGAGTTCGACCTTCCCATGGCCCGGTCCCTGATCCTCTCCGGGCGTGGTGCGCCGAGCCGCACGCCCCGGGCCACCGACCGTCTCTCCGGCGACGCGGCACTGATCCGCGAGATACGCCGCCTGGGCGGCACGACCGGTCGCGTGCTGGAGGACCCCGAGCTGCTGGAGATGGTGCTGCCCACCCTGCGGGCGGACTACGGCGCTCTCGGCTCCTACCGCTGGCTGCCCGGCCCGCCGCTCGACATCCCGCTGACCGTCATGATCGGTTCGTCCGACCCGATCGTGACCGTGGACGACGCCCGCGGGTGGCTGGCTCACTCGACGATGCCGGGCGAGGTGGTCACCTTCGACGGCGGCCACTTCTATCTCGACACCCGACTGCCGTCGGTGGCCGAGGCCGTGCGGTCGGTGCTGGGACAGCCGGCGGCGGTGTGACGCCCGGGCGGAGCACTGCCGCGCGACGCGATCGTGAACGGACGCCTGCGCACCTTCACCCCTATGCCGTCACCTCGGCCGCCTCCGCCGCCTCTCCCGCCCGCTCCTCGAACTGCGTCCGGTACAGCTCCGCGTAGCGTCCGCCTGCCGCCAGCAGCCCCTCGTGCGTGCCCCGTTCGACGACACGGCCGTCTTCCAGGACGAGGATCAGGTCGGCGTTGCGCACGGTGGACAGGCGGTGGGCGATGACGAGGGCGGTGCGGCCCTGAAGGGCCTCGGTGAGGGCCTCCTGCACGGCCGCCTCCGAGGTGTTGTCGAGGTGGGCCGTGGCCTCGTCGAGGATGACCACCCGCTGGCGGGCGAGGAGGAGGCGGGCGATGGTCATGCGCTGGCGTTCGCCGCCGGAGAGGCGGTAGCCGCGTTCGCCGACCACGGTGTCGAGGCCGTCGGGGAGGGCCTGGACGAGGGTGTCCAGGCGGGCCCGGCGCAGGGCGTCCCACACTTCGCCGTCGCTCGCGGTGGGGCGGGCCAGCAGAAGGTTGGCCCGGACCGTGTCGTGGAACAGGTGACCGTCCTGGGTGACCATGCCGACGGTGGCGCGCAGCGAGCCGGCGGTCAGGTCGCGGACGTCGACGCCGCCGACACGGACGGCGCCCCCGTCGACGTCGTAGAGGCGCGGCAGCAGTTGCGCGATCGTCGACTTGCCGGCACCGGAGGAGCCGACGAGGGCGACGGTGCGGCCGGGATCGGCGCGGAAGGAGACGCCGTGCAGGACCTCGGCGCCGCCCCGGCTGTCGAGGACGGCCACCTCCTCCAGGGAGGCGAGGGAGACCTTGTCGGCGGAGGGGTAGCCGAAACGGACGTCCTCGAACTCGACCGACACCGGCCCCTCGGGCACCTCGACGGCGTCCGGCTTGTCCTCGATGAGCGGCCTGAGGTCCAGCACCTCGAAGACCCGCTCGAAGCTGACGAGGGCGCTCATCACCTCGACGCGCGCCCCGGCGAGCGCCGTGAGGGGCGCGTACAGGCGGGTCAGCAGCAGGGCGAGGGCCACCACGGCGCCGGGCTCCATGCTGCCGCGCAGCGCGAACCAGCCGCCGAGGCCGTAGACCAGGGCCAGGGCGAGCGCCGACACCAGGGTCAGCGCGGTGATGAACGCGGACTGCGCGGTCGCCGTACGGATGCCGATGTCGGCGACCCGGCGGGCCCGGACCGCGAACTCCGCCGACTCCTCCTCCGGCCGGCCGAAGAGCTTGACGAGTGTGGCTCCGGGCGCGGAGAAGCGCTCGGTCATCCGGGTGCCCATCGCCGCGTTCAGCGTCGCCGCCTCCCGCTGCATCCCGGCCATCCGGCTGCCCATCCGCCGCGCCGGGACCACGAAGACCGGCAGCAGCACGAGCGCGAGCAGGGTGACCTGCCAGGACAGGGTGAGCATGACGGCGAGGGTGAGCACCAGTGTGACGAGGTTGCTGACCACGCCGGACAGCGTGTTGCTGAACGCCCGCTGGGCGCCGATCACGTCGTTGTTGAGCCGGCTGACGAGCGCCCCGGTGCGGGTCCGGGTGAAGAACGCGACCGGCATGCGCTGCACATGGTCGAAGACCGCCCTGCGCAGATCGAGGATGAGGCCCTCCCCCAGCGCCGCCGAGAGCCTGCGCGCCAGGATGCCGAGGGCCGCCTCCACCACCGCGATGAGCGCGATCAGCAGTGCGAGCCGCACGACGGTGCGCTCGTCGCCGTCGGTCACGATCGCGTCGACGACCTGCCCGGCGAGGATCGGGGTCGCGACGGCGAGCAGCGCGGTCGCGACCCCGAGCAGTACGAACAGCACGATCCGTGGGCGGTGCGGGCGGGCGAACGCGGCGATCCGGCGCAGCGTGGCGCGGGCGAAGGTGCGGCGTTCCTCTGTGGCGTTCATGACGCTGTACAGCTGCGTCCACGCCGTCGTCTCCATGCTCATGCGACGAACCTAGAACCTCGACCAAACTTGAGGTCAAGTGCCCGCGCGGGCCGCCTCGGAGATCGTTGTCGGCCGGCTTCCCGCACGTAATCCCCCGTCCCCGCTTCCGCAACCCGCAGTTGAGGCGGTGCGGAAAACCTCTCGAAGTGTGACAGCGGCAGAACGACAACCCGTGGGACGGCGCTCCGGACGCATCCCCTTCCGGCTCATCCTGGGCCTGATCCCGCTCGCCTTCGTGGCCTACCTCGCGGTGCGCCACCGCGACGTGCTCGCCGAGGGCTTCCATCATCTGGCGACGGCCAAGTGGCCGTGGCTGCTGGCCGCCGGCGGCGCCACCTGCCTGACCTGGGTCGCCATGGCGGTGACCCGGCAGGGCGCGGTCGTCGAGCGGCTGCCGGGCTTCCGGCTGCTGGCCACCCAGGTCGCGGCGATGGCCGCGAATCACATGCTGCCGACCGGGCTCGGCTCCAGCGCGGTCAACCTGCGGTTCATGACGGTGTGCGGGCTGCCGCTGGCCCGCTCCTCAGCCGCGGTGGCGCTCTACCTGCTCGCCGAGAGCATCGCCCGGGTCGGCATGCTGGCCGTCCTGCTGATCGCCTTCCCCGGCGCGCTGCGGCTCGGCACGCTGCTGCCGGAGAACGTGGCCGGCCCGCTGCTGCTCGTGCTGGGCGCGGTCGCACTGGTGGCGGCGGCGGTGCTGCTTCTCGTACGGCGGATGCGCACGGCCGTGTTCTCCTTCGTGGGCACGGCGCTGGGTGAGGCCCGCTCGGTGCACACCCGTCCGTCGCGGGCGCTGGCCCTGTGGGGCGGTTCGCTGGCCTTCCCCGCGTTGCAGGCGGCGGGGCTGGTCGCCGTGGGGCTGGCGCTGGGGTTGGAGATACCGCTCTGGCACATCGTTCTCGCGTATCTGGCCGCGACGGTCGCCGTCGCGGTGGTGCCCACGCCGGGCGGGCTCGGCTCGGTCGAGGCGGCACTGATCGTGACGCTGGTCGCGGCGGGCAGCCCGGCCGCGGTGGCCACGGCCGTGGTCCTGGCGTACCGCGTGATCACCGTGTGGCTGCCGTTGCTGCCGGGGGCGCTGACGCTGGGCGCGCTGGTCCGGCTGAAGGTGATCTGAGACCGGCCCGGCCCAGTAGCGTGCTGCCCTTCGACGACACGAAGACGAAACGAAGGGGGCTCCACCATGCCGGTCCGCGTCGAGCGTCAGCGGCACGTCACCACGGTCATCCTCTCCCGTCCCGAGGCCCGCAACGCGGTGGACGGCCCGACTGCGGCCGAACTCGCCGCCGCTTTCCGAGAGTTCGAGGCGGACGACGAGGCACGCGTGGCGGTGCTGTGGGGTGAGGGCGGCACGTTCTGCGCGGGGGCCGACCTCAAGGCGATCGGCACCGAGCGCGGCAACCGGGTCGCCGAGAGCGGTGACGGGCCGATGGGGCCGACCCGGATGCGGCTGACCAAGCCGGTCGTGGCGGCCGTGGCGGGGCACGCGGTCGCGGGCGGCCTGGAACTGGCGCTCTGGTGCGATCTGCGGGTCGCCGAGGAGGACGCCGTCTTCGGGGTGTTCTGCCGCCGCTGGGGTGTCCCGCTGATCGACGGCGGCACGGTACGGCTGCCCCGGCTGATCGGCACCGGCCGCGCCCTGGACATGATCCTCACGGGGCGTCCGGTGCCGGCCCGTGAGGCCTACGACATGGGGCTCGCCAACCGCGTCGTCCCCACCGGCCGGGCCCGCGCCGAGGCCGAGGAACTGGCCGCCGGCATCGCCCGCTTCCCGCAGGCCTGCCTGCGCGCCGACCGCGCCTCCGTGTGGGAGCAGGACGGCCTGGACGAACCGGCGGCGATGCGCGGGGAACTGCGGCACGGCACGGGCGTCCTGGCGGCGGGCCTGGAAGGCGCCGCCCGCTTCGCCGCGGGGGCCGGGCGGCACGGCTCGTTCACGGACGGCTGAGGCCGAGGTCGGCGCGGAGCCTGGACGACACCGCACGCTCCACGGCCAGTACGGCACCGCTCATTCACCGAC
>NZ_JBHWJQ010000031.1:9444-108118 GCF_042731435.1 Streptomyces sp. NPDC059861
ACCGGCGAGGCCGACGTCCACGCGTCCCCGCGCCGAGCCCGGACGCCACCACCCACTCCGCCGCCGGAGCGCCACGACTCGTTCACGGACGGCCGAAGCCGAGGTCGGCGCGGAGCCTGGACGACACCGCACGCTCACGGCCAGGACGGCACCGCTCATTCACCGACCGGCGAGGCCGACGTCCACGCGTCCCCGCGCCGAGCCCGGACGCCACCACCCACTCCGCCGCCGGAGCGCCACGACTCGTTCACGGACGGCCGAGGCCGAGGTCCGACAGGACGGCGCAGGCCGCGCGCACGCCCTCGCGGGCCACGGCCGGCGCGCGCTCCACGGCGTGCACGGCGTTGCCGACGGCGAACACACCCGGGCGCGAGGTGCGCCAGGCGCGGTCGACGGCGGGGCCGCGGGTGGCGGGGTCCAGGGCGATGCCGCCACGCCGGGCCAGTTCGTGGTCCGGGACGAAGTCGCCGGTGAACACCACGGTGTCGCAGGGCAGGACCGTCGTACGGCCGTCGCGGTGGCGGACGCGGACGCCGGACAGGCGGCCGTGGCCGAGGAGTTCGCTGACGCTCGTGCCGGTGAGCAGCGGGATGCCCCTGCGGAGCCGGGCGTCGAGGGCGCGGGCGGGCGCGGTCCGTGCGGCGGGCAGGTCGGTGACCATGGCGACGACGCGGGCGCCGGCCGCCCGTAGGGTCGCGGCTGCCGAGTAGGAGACGTCCTCGGCGCCGACGACCACGGCCCGGGTGCCGATCCGCTGACCGTACAGGTGGACCGCCTGCTGGAGTTCGCCCGTGGTGCAGACGCCGGCCGGGCGGGTGCCGGGCACCAGGCGCGCGGTGCGGGGGCGTTCGCGGGCGCCGGTGGCCAGCACGATCGCCCGCGCGGTGATCTCCTCGGGGCCGTGCGGGCCGACCGTCGTCAGGGTCAGCGGTCCCGCCCAGTCCAGGGCGGTCACGCCGGTGCGGACGACCGCTCCGGCGCGTACGGCGGCGGCGGTGAGCAGACGGGCGTACCGGGGGCCGGTCAGCGGGCGGAGCCAGGTGCCGAAGCCGCCGTGCCCGCAGTGCCGTGGCACCCCGCCCGCCCGCCGTTCCCGGTCGAGGACCTCCACCCGGCCCGCCCCGGCGGCGGCCAGCCGGGCGGCGGTGGCGAGCCCGGCGGGGCCCGCGCCCACCACGAGCACGTCGACCTGCCGTACGTCGGTCATGGCCGGGTCTCCTCGAACAGCCGCCGTACCGCGGCCCCGCAGTAGAAGCCCTGGCAGCGGCCCGCCCGGGCGCGGGTGCGACGGCGCAGTCCGTCGAGGGTGCGCGGCGGGATCGTACTGCCGAGGGCGTCGCGGATCTCGCCCTGGGAGACGCGCTCGCAGTGGCAGACGAGGGTGCCGTACAGCGGGTCGGCCGCGATGAGTTCGGGGCGCTGGTAGGGGCGAGGGAAGGCCTCGCCGAGGTTCGGCATGCTCACCGGCTCCAGTTGCCGGGCGGGGCCCGGGGCGAGACCGGTCTCGGTGAGCAGGCCGGTGACATGGGCCGCGATCGCGAGGGACGCCGTCAGGCCGGTGGAGCGGATGCCGCCGACGGTGACGTACGCCTGTCCTGGGTGGGCGCGGATGCGGTAGTCGTCCTGCCCGGTGGCGGCGCGCAGCCCGGCGTAGACGGCGGTGACCTCCTCGGCGAGCAGTTCGGGGAGAATACGGCGGCCCTGGGCGCGCAGGGCGGCGAGTCCGTCGGCGGTGGAGCCGGTGGCCCGTCTGTCGTCCAGGTCCTCGGCAGTGGGGCCGAGCAGGACGTTGCCGTGGACGGTGGGGGCGACGAGGACGCCCTTGCCGAGTGCGGTGGGTACGGGCAGCAGGATGTGGTGGACCAGGGCGCGGGCGAACTTGTCGAAGACGATGAGCTGGCCGCGGCGTGGGGTGACCGTGAAGTCGCGGTGCCCGAGGCGGGCGTCGAGCGTGTCGGCGTGCAGTCCGGCCGCGTTGACCAGCCGGCGGGCCCGCAGGGTGCCCGCGCCGGTCGTCAGCACATGCACGCCCTCGTGCCGGCTCACCTCCTCCACCCGGGTGTCGAGGTGCAGCTCGACTCCGTTCCGGACGGCCTGGGTGGCGTACGCCAGGGTGGTCGTCCAGGGGCAGATGATCGACTCGCCGGGCACGTGCAGGGCGCCGAGCGCGCCGGGGCCGAGGTGGGGTTCGCGCTCGTACAGCTCGGCGGGCCCGAGGATGCGGGTGGTGCGGTGGTCGTTGGCCTCGGCCTTCGCGGCGAGGCGGGGCAGGGCGGCGAGCTGTTCCTCGTCCCAGGCGACGAGCAGGGCGCCGACGGGTTCGACGGGGATGCCGGACTCGGCGGCGTACGCGGCGAGGAGGCGGGCCCCTTCGCGCACCAGCCGTGCCTCCAGCGTGCCGGGGACCGCGTCGAAGCCGGTGTGCAGGATCGCGGTGTTGGCCTTGGAGCTGCCCTGGCCGACGTCGTCCTGCGCCTCGACGAGGGCGACGCGCAGCCGGGGGTACCGGGCGAGTTCGCGGGCGATCGCGCTGCCGACGACACCGGCGCCGACCACCGCCACGTCGTACGGCTCGGTCATGCGGGCGCCTGGTCGAGCAGGGCCGCGACGGCACCGCGGAACGCGGCGAGACGCCCGGCGGCCTCGTCGGCGCCGACGCGGGGTTCGTGGACGGCGGCGGGCTTCCAGTCGGGCAGCGCGTCCGCCACGGACAGTCCCGGCTCCGCGCCGAGCCGGGCCAGCGCGCCGACGCCGAGGGCGGTCGCGTCGGGCAGCGCGGACACCTCCACCGGGCGTTGCAGCAGGTCGGCCTGGGTCTGCATGAGGAGCGCCGAGCGGGTCAGGCCGCCGTCGACGCGCAGGGTCTCCAGCGGCGCGCCGAGGTCCTGCGCCGCCGCGTCGGCGAGGGCGGCGACCTGGGCGGCGATGCCCTCGCACAGGGCGCGGACCAGATGGCCGGGGCCGGTGTCGAGGCCGAGTCCGGTGAGCGAGCCGCGCAGGTCGCCGCGCCACCAGGGGGCGGCGAGACCGGCGAGGGCGGGCACGAAGGTGACCCCGCCGCTGTCGGGGACCGTCGCGCCGACGGTGTCGAGGTCGGCGGCGCCCTTCAGCACGCCGAGGTCGGTGAGCCAGCGGACCGCGGAGGCGGCCGTGTACACCTGCCCGTCGAGGCAGTACCCGGTCTCTCCGACGAGCCGCCAGGCCACACAGCTGACCAGGCCGGAGCCGCCGCGCCGGGGGGTGTCCCCGGTGTGCGCGAGGAGGAACGCGCCGGTGCCGTAGGTGCACTTGGCGCCGCCCGGTCCGGTGATGTGCTGGGCGAGCAGCGCGGCCTGCTGGTCGACGGCCAGGCCGGTGAGCGGGATCTCGGCGCCGAAGGCGGTCGTGGTGCCGACGTGACCGGCGTTGTCGACGACTTCGGGGAGCCGCTCGCCGGACAGGCCGTACAGGTCGAGGGCGCGCGGCGACCACCGGGTGCGGTCGAGGTCGAGGAGCTGGGTGCGGCCTGCGGTGGCGGCGTCGGTGACGTAGGCGCCGGTGAGCCGGTGCACGAGCCAGGTGTCGCTGGTGGTGACGACCCCCTCCCGGGTGAGGTGCCGCCGTATCCAGGCCATCTTCGGCGCGGCGAAGTACGGGTCGAGCGGCAGGCCCGTGAGGTGCTGCAACTCCTCTCCGAACGGCGCGAGTTCGGCGCAGACGGTCGCGGCCCGGCGGTCCTGCCAGACCAGCGCGTCGGTCAGCGGGCGGCCGGTCGCCGGGTCCCAGGCGAGTACGGTCTCGCCCTGGTTGGCCAGACCGAGGGCGACGACGGGTTCACCCGCCTCGGCGAGGGCGCGGCGGCCGGCCTCGACCACCGAGTCGTACAGCTCCGCGGGGTCGACCTCGACCAGGCCGCCGGGCATCGGACGGGGGCGCACGGCGGCGAACCCGGTGCCGAGGACGCCACGTTCGGGACAGATCACCAGGGCCTTGGTGCCGGACGTGCCCTGGTCGACGGCGAGCACCGGACCTGTCATCGAGCCCCCTCCGGCTCCTCAGGCGATCACGTGCGACAGCCTGCCGTCGGCCGCCGCACGGAGTCAAGCGCCACTGACGGTGGCTCAGTTCACATGGTGAACAGGTGACACGTGGAAGCCCGCACGGATCGGCGATCCGTGCGCGGAATGCGGAAGCTCCGCCTCTATAGTGACGGCCGACCGGACGTGACCTTGTCAACCGCCGCTCGGGGGAGCCCTGTTGTTACTCCAGCCAGCCGTTCCCGTCCACCCGCTGAAGGGGACGGGCGGATGATGGCCAGAGACGGAGCACGACCCGCCTACGACCCCGCGGGACCCGACGCCGCGCTGCGCACGGCCCTCCAGGAGATGCGCACCGGACGCTGGATGTCGATGCGCACACTCCTCACCGAGACCTCGTCCTGGTGGCAGTGGACCCAACGCACCCAGGTCCTGGCGGCGGCGGCCGCGGGCACCGACGTGGTGCGGGCCTGGCTCGCCGAGGAACCGGACAGCCTCCCGGCCGTCGTGATGCACGCCCGGGTGGCGGTGGAGCGGGCACTGCGCGCCGCCCGCGGGGACCACCGCCGTACGCAGGAGCTGTGGCACGAGGCCTGGCTGGCCGCCGACACCGCGGCCCGCGCGACCCCGCACGACCCGGTGCCGTGGGTGTGCCTGCTGGCACTGGCCAGGCTGGACGCGGAGCAGCGCTGGGACGAGCACCGCGTCGCGGCACCGGAGCCGATGCTGCCGCCCGGCCCGTGGGGGCTGCTCACGGAGGCCGGCAAGCGCGATCCGTACAACCGCGAGGCCCACCACCGCATGCTCCAGTTCCTGTTCGGGCGGGCCGCCACGGGGCGGCTCGCGGAGGCGGTCGGCTTCGCCCAGTGGGCGGCGGACGGGGCTCCGCCGGGCTCCGCGCTGCACGTCCTGCCGCTGTACGTGCGGGTCGAGCGCTACCGGCGGGCGGGCGGCAACGACGCCGCCCTCGATCTGCACTGGGTCGCCGAGGACGCGACCCGGGAGGCCCGGCGGGCGTTCCACTCCTGGTTCGAGCTCACCACCACCGCCGAGCGCTCCCCGCTCGACCTCAACCACCTCGCCCACGCCCTGTGGGGTGCCCTCCAGTTTCCGGAGGCGGCCCGGGTGTTCGACGCGATCGGCCCGTACTACGCGCCCCTGCCCTGGGCCCACCGCACGACGGACCCGTCCGACCACGCCGGCGCCGTGGACGTCTTCGTCCAGGCCCGCAGCCGCTCGACAGCACATCGCCCCTGATTGTCTCCTTTCGTCTATCCGAAGGACGCGCATGTCCAGCAATGCCCTCCCGCCGCAGGACGAGGAACAGCGCCTGCGCGAACTCGGTTACAAGCCGGTGCTCGCCCGCCGTATGGGCGGTTTCGGCAACTTCGCGATCAGCTTCTCGGTGATCTCGATCCTGTCCGGCTGCATGACCCTGTACGGCTTCGGCATGGGCGCGGGCGGTCCCGCGGTGATGCTGTGGGGCTGGGCCGGGGTCGGTCTGTTCGTGCTGTGCGTGGGTCTCGCGCTGGCGGAGGTGACGAGCGCCTACCCCACGTCCGGCGCGCTGTACTACATGGCCGACCGGCTCGGCGGCCGCCGCTGGGGCTGGTACACGGGCTGGCTGAATCTGCTCGGCCTGCTCGGCGCGATCGCCGGCATCGACTACGGGGCCGCCCTGTTCACGGGCGCCTTCATGAACCTCCAGTGGGGCTTCGCGCCCACGCCGGAGAAGACGATGCTGATCTTCGTGGTGATCCTGCTGCTGCACGCCACGCTGAACCTGTTCGGCGTCCGCCTGGTCAGCGTGCTCAACTCGATCAGCGTGTGGTGGCACCTCGCCGGTGTCGCGCTCATCGTCGGCGCGCTCGCGATCGTCCCCGACCACCACCAGTCGCCGTCCTTCGTCTTCACCGAGTTCGTCAACGAGACCGGCTGGGAGAACCCGGTCTACGTCGCCGCGATCGGCCTGCTCCTCGCGCAGTACACGTTCTCCGGCTACGACGCCTCCGCGCACCTGTCCGAGGAGACCTCCAACGCGTCGGTGTCGGCGGCACGCGGCATCGTCCGGGCCATCTGGGTGTCGTGGATCGCCGGTTTCGTGCTGCTGGCCGGCCTGACCTTCGCCATCCAGGACTACGCCGCGACCCAGGACAGCGCGACCGGGGTGCCGCCCGCCCAGATCCTGCTCGACGGCCTCGGCACGGACGGCGCCGGCGCGCTGCTGCTGGTCGTGATCGTCGCCCAGTTGTTCTGCGGCAACGCCGAGGTCGCCGCGGCCAGCCGGATGGTGTTCGCGTTCAGCCGCGACGGGGCCCTGCCCGGCTCGGAGCTGTGGCGCAAGGTCAGCAGCCGCACCCAGACACCGGTGGCCGCCGTCTGGCTGGCGGTGGGCGTCGCCGCTCTGCTCGCCCTGCCGTCCATGTACTCGGCGACGGCGTACGGGGCGGTCACCGCGATCAACGTCATCGGGATCACGCCCGCCTACGTCATCCCTGTGTACCTGCGGCTGCGCGCCGGGGACCGGTTCCAGCCGGGGCCGTGGCACCTCGGCCGGTGGAGCAGGCCGATCGGCTGGATCGCCGTCGTGTGGGTGGCCTGCGTCACCGTCCTGTTCTGTCTGCCGCAGTCCTCGCCGGTGACGGTCGACACGATGAACTACGCGTCCGTCGCCCTCGTCGTCGTACTCGTCCTCGCCACCGCGTGGTGGTACGTCGCCCGCCGTTCGTACGGAACACCGACCACCGCCGCGTACGGATCGGACCGTGAACAGGCGGAAATGGCCGAGGGAATCGTCTGATCCACGCGGTCCGGCCACCGCTCCAGGTACGAACTGGCGTGCCGGATACGGCAGGATGAGCGATCGCGCCGCCCCGTCACAGGGGGACGGGCGCGATCGCACATCCCGTCTTCGAGCAGGTGACAACGTGACGCGACTTCACATCCGGTATGCCGCAGATTGTTTCCCGGGAGGTGACCGATGACCCGCGCGCTGACCCTGGACGACCTGATGCTCGCCGGGATCGCCCTCGTGGCCGGTCTGCTGGGCGCGTTCCTGCTGCGCATGCTGCTGCGCTGGCTGGGCAAGCACGCCCTGCGGACCCGCTGGGGCGGCGACGACGTCATCGTGGACGCCCTGCGGACCGTGGTGCCGTGGGGGGCGATCGTGGGCGGCGCGGCGGCCGCCGGAGGGGTGCTGCCGCTGACCCGGACGGTCCAGCACCACGTCAACCAGTCCTTGACGGTGCTGTTCATCCTCGTCGTGTCGGTGTCCGCGGCACGGGCGGTCGCCGCCCTGGTGCGTTCGGTCGCCCAGTCCCGCTCCGGGGTCGCGGCCTCAGCGTCGATCTTCGTGAACATCACCCGGGTCGTGGTGCTGGCGATCGGCTTCCTGGTGATGCTCCAGACGCTGGGCATCTCCATAGCGCCGCTGCTGACCGCCCTCGGCGTCGGCGGTCTGGCCGTCGCCCTCGCCCTGCAGGACACCCTCGCGAACCTCTTCGCGGGCATCCACATCCTCGCCTCCAAGACCGTCCAGCCCGGCGACTACATCCGGCTGAGCAGCGGCGAGGAGGGCTATGTCACCGACATCAACTGGCGGCAGACCACCATCCGCAACCTCTCCAACAACCTGGTCATCATCCCCAACGGGCAGCTCGCGGGGACGAACATGACCAACTACAACCGCCCCGAGGAGCAGTTGACGATCCTGCTCCAGGCGGGCGTGGCGTACGACAGCGACCTGGAGCAGGTCGAGCGGGTGACCATGGAGGTCATCGCCGAGGTGATGACCGAGATCGACGGCGCCGTCCCGGACCACGAGCCGGCGGTCCGCTTCCACACCTTCGGCGACTCCAGGATCGGGTTCACGATCATCCTGGGCGTCGGCGAGTTCAGCGACCAGTACCGGATCAAGCACGAGTTCATCAAGAGACTGCACAAGCGGTACCGGGCCGAGGGCATCCGCATTCCGGCCCCGGCGCGCAGGGTGTCGCTGGAGCACGGCCCGGTGGCGATACCGCAGCAGCGGGGCGCCGGGGAGACGGAGGACGTGGCGGCCCTCCGCATCGACTGAGCGGCCGACCGTCCAAGGGTCGCCGGGCGTCCGCGTCACGCCCGGTGACCTGCCGCTTCCGAAAGGGCGGGCAGGCGGATGCCCTCGATCGCGCGGACCCCTGTCGAGTGGGGCCCCGGCACGAGATATCTTGATGTCGAGCAATGTTGCAGACGTGGAGCGGAGCACCCGGTGACTGACTCGACCATCATCTATACGCACACTGACGAGGCCCCGGCCCTGGCGACGTATTCCTTCCTGCCGGTGGTCCGGGCATACGCCTCGCAGGCGGGTGTCGCCGTGGAGACGCGGGACATCTCGCTGGCCGGCCGCATCATCGCGGTGTTCCCGGAGTACCTCACCGAGGACCAGCGCATCCCGGACGCCCTGTCCGAGCTGGGCGAGCTGGCCAAGACGCCCGCGGCCAACATCATCAAGCTGCCGAACATCTCGGCGTCCATCCCGCAGCTGAAGGCCGCGGTCGCGGAGCTCCAGGGCCAGGGATACGCGCTGCCGGACTACCCGGACGACCCGAAGACCGACGAGGAGCGCGAGATCCGCGCCCGCTACGACAAGATCAAGGGCTCCGCGGTCAACCCGGTCCTGCGTGAGGGCAACTCCGACCGCCGCGCCCCCGCCTCGGTCAAGAACTACGCCAAGACCCACCCGCACCGCATGGGCGCCTGGACCGGCGAGTCCAAGACCAACGTGGCGACGATGGGCGTGGACGACTTCCGCTCCACCGAGAAGTCCGTCGTGATCGCCGAGGACGGCACCCTGCGGATCGAGCTCAAGGGCGACGACGGCTCCACCACCGTCCTGCGCGAGTCCGTACCGGTCCTCGCCGGCGAGGTGGTCGACGCCTCCGTGATGCGCGTCGGCGCGCTGCGCGAGTTCCTGACCGCGCAGGTCGCCAGGGCCAAGGCGGAGGGCGTGCTGTTCTCCGTGCACCTGAAGGCCACGATGATGAAGGTCTCCGACCCGATCATCTTCGGTCACGTGGTGCGCGCCTTCTTCCCGAAGACCTTCGCCCAGTACGGCGACAAGCTCGCGGCGGCCGGCCTCACCCCGAACGACGGCCTCGGCGGCATCTACAAGGGCCTGGAGGCCCTGCCCGAGGGCGCCGAGATCAAGGCGTCCTTCGACGCCGAGCTCGCCGAGGGCCCGGAGCTGGCGATGGTCGACTCCGACAAGGGCATCACCAACCTGCACGTGCCGTCCGACGTCATCGTCGACGCGTCCATGCCGGCGATGATCCGCACCTCCGGCCGCATGTGGGGCCCGGACGGCCAGGAGGCCGACACCCTCGCGGTGCTCCCGGACTCCTCGTACTCCGGCGTCTACCAGGTTGTGATCGACGACTGCCGCGCCAACGGCGCCTACGACCCCTCGACGATGGGCTCCGTCCCGAACGTCGGCCTCATGGCGCAGAAGGCCGAGGAGTACGGCAGCCACGACAAGACCTTCGAGATCCCCACCACGGGCACGGTCCGCCTGGTCGACCAGAACGGCGACGCCGTCATCGAGCAGACCGTCTCCGCCGGTGACATCTTCCGCGCCTGCCAGACCAAGGACGCCCCGATCAAGGACTGGGTGAAGCTGGCCGTCACCCGCGCCCGCGCCACCGGCGACCCGGCGGTGTTCTGGCTGGACGCCACCCGCGCCCACGACGCCAACCTCATCGAGAAGGTCGACGCCTACCTGGCCGAGCACGACACCGAGGGACTGGACATCCGCGTCCTGGCCCCGGTCGAGGCCACCAAGCTGTCGGTGGAGCGCATCCGCCGGGGCGAGAACACCATCTCGGTCACCGGCAACGTGCTGCGCGACTACCTGACCGACCTCTTCCCGATCCTGGAGCTGGGCACCAGCGCCAAGATGCTGTCGGTCGTCCCGCTGATGGCGGGCGGCGGCCTGTTCGAGACGGGCGCCGGCGGCTCCGCGCCGAAGCACGTCCAGCAGCTGGTCAAGGAGAACTACCTGCGCTGGGACTCGCTCGGCGAGTTCTTCGCGCTGGTCCCGTCCCTGGAGCAGTACGCGAAGGTCACCGGCAACGCCCGCGCCCAGGTCCTCGCGGACACCCTGGACCGGGCCACGGCGACCTTCCTGAACGAGGACAAGTCCCCGACCCGTCGCGTCGGCGGCATCGACAACCGCGGCAGCCACTTCTTCCTGTCCCTGTACTGGGCGCAGGAGCTGGCGAAGCAGACCGACGACGCCGAGCTGGCCAAGGCCTTCGCGCCGCTCGCCGAGACGCTCGCCACGAACGAGCAGAAGATCGTGGACGAGCTGATCGCCGCGCAGGGCAAGCCCGCCGAGATCGGCGGCTACTACCAGCCCGACCCGGCCAAGGCCGCGACGGTCATGCGGCCGTCGGCCACCTGGAACGAGGTGCTCGGCTCCCTGAGCTGACGCCCCGGCCCGAAGGGCCGCCCGTCTCCGCCTCCGCCCCGACCGGTGCACCGTCCGGCCGGGGCGGAGCCGTGTGCGGGGACGATGTGGCACCTTGATCGTGCCGCTTGCCACCGACCACCCCGGAGCCGCCCGTGACCAGCCACACGCCGTCGTCCTACGAGCTGCTGCCCGGGGCCGGTGACTCACCCGTGATCCTGCATGTGCCGCACTCCGCGCGGGAGATACCCGGGGAGGTGCGGGAGGGGATCGTGCTGGGGGACGCCGCGCTGGAGCGGGAGCTGGACCACATCACGGACGCGCACACCGGGCGGATCGCGCGGGAGGCGGCCGGCTCCGCCGGGGTCAGGCCCTGGCGGTTCGTCAATCGGCTGTCGCGGCTGGTCGTGGACCCGGAGCGGTTTCCTGACGAGCGGGAGGAGATGCTCGCCGTCGGGATGGGCGCCGTCTACACGAGGACCACGCGCCGGGATGTGCTGCGGGACGCGGGCTTCGATCCCGGGCCGCTCGTCGAGCGGTTCTTCCGGCCCTATGCCCGGGCGATGGCCGACGCCGTCGCCGGGCGGCTGACCGCGACCGGACGGGCCGTGATCATCGACGTGCACTCGTATCCGAGCGTCCGGCTGCCCTACGAGCTCCACGGGCAGGGGCCGCGGCCCGCCGTCTGTCTCGGGACCGATTCCTTCCACACCCCGGCCGCGCTGCTCGCCGCGGCCCGGGCGGCGTTCGCGCAGGTCGGGGAGATCGGCCTCGACAGTCCGTTCAGGGGGACGTACGTGCCCCTGGGGTACTACGGGACCGAGCCCCGGGTGTCCGCGCTGATGGTGGAGATCCGCCGCGACACCTACATGACCGAGCCCGGCGGACCGGCCGGCCCCGGGCTGCCCCGGCTCGCCTCCGCGCTGGCCCGCCTGGTCGACGGCCTCTCCCGCTGACCACCCGATGGGGTACCCCCGCGCGACAGGGGGCACCCCGGCGGTGACGGTGGGTGCATGACGGAGGAGATCACCGCGCCGACCGGGCGGCAACGGCCCCCGGTCCGGGAGTGGCCGGCACGGGAACTCGACGGCGTCCGCTTCGACCCGGTCCTGGCCGACCTCATGGCCGAGGGCCCCCTGACCCGCGTCCGGCTCCCGTACGGTCGGGGATGGGCCTGGCTGGCCACCCGCCACGAGGACGTGAGGGCGATCACCCACGACCCGCGCTTCGGCCGCGCCGAGCTGACCCGTCGCGAGGTCACCCGGATGGCCCCGCACTTCGCACCCAGGGCCGGCTCCCTCGCCTTCGCCGACCAGCCCGACCACAATCGGCTGCGCGGGGCGGTCGCGAGCGCCTTCACCGTCGGCGCGATGCAGCGGCTGCGGCCGCGCGCGCAGGAGCTGCTCGACGAGCTGGTGGACGACGTCGTACGGGAGGGGCCGCCTGCGGATCTGGTCGGGCGGGTGCTCGAACCGTTCCCGATCGCCGTGATCAGCGAGGTGATGGGCGTGCCCGCCGAGGACCGCGAGCGGGTGCACGCCTGGACCCGGCGGATCATCTCCACCTCGGGCGGCGCCGAGGCCGCGGAGCGGGCCAAGGAGGGGCTCTACGGATGGATCACCGGGACCGTCCGCGCCCGCGGTCGAGGCGCCGGGGCGGACGTGTACTCGCTGCTCGCCACCGCCGTGGCCCGCGGGGAGATCGAGGAGGCGGAGGCGATCGGCCTCGCCGGGCCGCTCCAGATCGGCGGCGAGGCCGTGACCCACAACTGCGGTCAGATCCTGTACCTGCTGCTCACCCGCCCCGAACTGATGCGGCGGATGCGGGAAGACCGTCCGAAGGCCCGCGGCCTCCTCCTGGACGAGCTGCTGCGCTACGTCCCGCACCGCAGCTCCGTGGGCCTGGCCCGGATCGCCCTGGAGGACGTCGAGCTGCACGGCACGCGCATCCATGCCGGCGAGGCGGTCTACGTCTCCTACCTGGCGGCCAACCGCGACCCGGACGTCTTCCCCGAGCCGCACCGCATCGACGGCGGACGCGACCCCAACCCGCACCTGTCCTTCGGCAGCGGGCCGCACCACTGCACCGGCGCCGTCCTCGCGCGGACGCAGACCGAGCTGCTCATCGGCACTCTCCTGGAACGGCTGCCCGGGCTACGGCTCGCCGTCCCCGCGCAGGACGTCTCCTGGCGGCGCCAGACCATGCTCCGGGGCCCGCTGGACCTGCCCTGCACCTGGTGAGGGGCCGGTCCAGCGGATCACGCCGGACGTCCTCCACGTGGCCGTGAGCGCCCGTGTCCCCTCAAGCCCGCAGCCACTCCGTCACGACCACGTCCCCGCCCGCCCGCAACCGCAGCGCGAAGGGACCGGAGGGCGCCACGTCACCGGTGAAGCGGCCCATGGCGTCGGCGGTGAGCGTGTCCGGCGCGGCCGGCTGCGGGCCGCCCAGCACCTCGATCCGGGCCGGCTGCGGCGGCAGCACCTGCCCCATCAGCCCCTGGGCGGTCACCTCCACGTCGACGGTCAGGTCACCGCTGCGGAAGGTCAGCATCCGCGGTGCGTCCGTCACCCCCCGGACGGGGATGGCGTCGACCAGCGAGTCGAAGGTCAGCTCGGCCAGCCGGGCGTCCATGTCGTGCAGTGCGAAGGCGTCGACGGCGATCCGGCGCAGCTCGGCCGGCACCGGGTCCAGGACGGCGGCTGCGCCACGGAGCTCCTCCTCCAGCCGACCGCCGTCGAACTCGTCCTCGTGCAGGGCGCCGTCGAAGTCGTCCTCGTGCAGGGCGCCGTCGTTCTCCTCGAAGCCGTTTTCGTCGGTGGCGTTCATGATGCTCCCCGTGCGTCGAGTCGGGCCCGCAGACGGCGCAGACAGCGCTGGCGCAGCGGCCCGATGCTGCCGACGGCGATCCCCAGGGCGGCGGACACCTCCTGGTAGCTGGGCGGCGGCGAGGCCATCAGGACCCGCAGCAACTGCCGGCAGCGCTCCCCCAGTTCCTCGAACTCCTGCCACAGCCGCCGGATGCGCTCGCTCTCGGCGGCCGCCTCCTCCGAGTCGATCACCGTCTGCTCGGGCGTGCGGTCCTCGCTGACCCGGTCCAGCAGCTGCGGATCGTCGGTCGGTGTCATCCGGCGCAGGCTCTTGAGCACCTTCAGGCTCTCGTGGCGCGCGGTGCTCGCGAGCCACGCCCCCGCCTTCTGCGGTTCCCGGATGCGGCCCAGGTGCTGGGCGAAGCGGAACCAGACGGTCTGGTAGACCTCGTGGGCGTCGGCGTCGGAGAGCCGGTGGGCGCGCACCACCGACCACACCAGTGGGCTCAGCCCCTCCACCAGCGCCTTCCATGCCGCCGCGTCGCCGTCGACGGCGGACTGGACGAGCGCGCCGACATCTGCACGGTCCACGGCCCCACCCCTCGTGTACGGCAAGTCATCGTACGCCGTGGCGGGGACCGTCAGCGCACTCATGCCCCAGGACCGGCGGTCCCGACCGGCCCGGGGCGCCAGGTCGGCGGGAGCAGTGCCGGCACGATCGCGCCGCGCACCTCCGCGAACTCGGTGTTGGCCGTCAGCAGTTGCTGCCGGGCGGCGCGCGGGTCGGTCTCCTTGTGGGCGACCATGTGCGAGGCGATCAGGCCGGCCACGACAGGGGTGGCGAAGGAGGTGCCGCTCCAGTTCGCAAGCCCCTCGAACATCACCTGGTCCGGCTCGCCCGGGTCGGCCTGTCCGCCGCTGAGCACCCCGGTGTGCCGGGGGGACTGGCAGGTGCAGGCGTAGCCGAAGCCGTAGCGGCAGGACTCGTACGTGGAGTGCTGGTAGACGTAGGGGACGGGCTTGGTGAAGCCGGTGAGGGCGCTGGTGAGGCGCTCGCCGGGGGCGTAGACCTTCACCCAGCCGCCGTGGTTGCTGAAGCAGGCGCCGAACTCGCCGTCGCTGCGCAGCGCTCCGACCGACAGCACGGAGCTCGTGTACTCCGGCAGGTCGGCGTAGGCGGCGGGCCAGAACGGGGTGGCGCTGCCGTTGTTGCCGGCGGCGGCGACGAGCAGGGTGCGTCGAGTGCGCAGTTCCTCCATGAAGGCCTGCACGCCGAGCAGTCCGTCGGCGCGGCCGTTGGAGGTGCCTGCGGACAGGCTGATGATGTCGGGCCAGCCGTTGTCGTCGACGGCCTCGAAGAGCTTGTCGCCGAACTCGGACTCCAGGATGGCGCCCGCGTCGTTCAGGCTGTTGCGCACGGTGAGTTCGGTGTTGGGCGCGACGGCGGCGACGAGCCCGCCGATGAACGTGCCGTGCCCGACGTACTGCTGGAGGACGCCGTCGTCGTCGCACTCCTGGATCTGGAAGTCGCCCTGGGCGCGGGCCAGCAACGGGTAGGAGCGGTAGTCCTGCATCAGCCCGGTGTCGATCACCAGCACGCCGACGGCGGTCTCCGGGTCGTAGAGGCCCTCGGCGGGCGCCGGGTTGGGCTGCTCGGTGGGCTGGGCGGGCACGGGCTCGTCGCCGGGGCAGGCGTTGACCGCGATGTGCACCACGTGGTTGCGGCTGACCAGCCTGCGGCCCGCGCGCCCCTCCGCGGTGCGCAGCGCGCGCAGGGCGCTCGCGACGTCACGATCGCCGCGGCGGTCGCCCTGTCCGGGGTCGCCGACCTGGATACGGGTGATTCCGGAGCGGTTGGTCTCGGGGCCCGCCCGGCGCACGCTCTCCCCGACGAGGCCGGTGGTCTCGATGAAGTGGGCGCGCACGGTGTCCTCGACCATGCGGGCCTCCTCGCCGTCCCGGGCGAGCACGACCCCTTTCTCGTACATGAACTCGGCGGAGTCGTCCGGGCCCATCGCCAGGGGGACGTCCGGCATCGAGCGCTGGATCTGGTCGAACTGCTCGCGGAATCGCTGTGGTGCCATGGCGTGTCCTCCCACTGGGGCGTTGCGTCGACAACTAGAGCAGACGAGCCGCTGATTGATACAGAGACAAACCTGTGTGGCATGGTTCCGGGGCCACTACCATCCGAGGGGTGACAGCGGGAAGCGACACGGTTCTCGAACTGCTGCCGATGGTGTTCGCCGCTCCGAACGACGCACTGGCAGGGGCGGAACGGGTGCTCGACACCGATCCGTCGCCGCTGCACGCCTCGGTCGCCCATCAGGTGATCGGCATCTGGCAGCGGGACTTCGGCGATCTGCGGATCGCCCTGGACCATCTGCGCCGCGCCCGCGATCTGGCGGCGCGCGCGGAGTCGGCCGAGCGGGAGGCGGACGTCCTCGGCACGCTCGGCGTGGCGCTGGTGCACGCGGGCCGCACGCGACAGGGGCTCGCCGCGTTCGAGCGTGGCGTGCTGCGCGGTTCGGGGCACACGCGCGCGCGGGTGCTGTATCGCCGGGCCTATGTGTGGTGGGTGCTGGGCCATCACCGGGAGGCGCTGGAGGACGTACGCCGGGCGATTCCCGTGCTGCGGCAGGCGGACGACGTGATCTGGACGGCGCGGGCGCTGACGCTGCGGGCGACCGTGCATCTGGCGCTGGGCTCGGTGGACCGCGCCGACGCCGACTTCACGGCCGCCGAGCGGCTGTGGGACACCACCGGGCAGGAGCACGACAAGGCCGACGCGGTGGAGAGCCGGGGCCTGGCCGCGTTCCGGTCGGGTGACATCCCGGCGGCGCTGCGGCTGTTGGACGAGGCGCAGGAGCGGTACGCCAAGCTCGGCACGCCCTCGTTCATGCTCGACATCCGGCGCTGCGAGGTGCTGATGGCGGCCGGGCTGGCCAAGGAGGCGCTGACCGAGGCTGACGCGGCGACAGGCGTGCTGGACGGCATCGGCGGCCAGTCGACCCGTAAGGCGGAGCTGCTGCTCGTCGCCGCCCGCGCGGCCCGGCTGGCCGGTGATCCGCACACGGCGATCGCCCGGGCGGCGCTGGCCGTACGGCTGTTCGCGGCGCAGCGGCGCACCTGGTGGGAGACGCACGCCCGGCTGGTGCTGATCGAGGCCCGGGTGGCCGCCGGGCGCCGCTCGGGCCGGCTGGTCGCGGACGCGGCCGCGGTGGCCGACCGGCTGGCCGCGTTCGGGGCGCCGGCCGCGCCGGAGGCGTCGCTGCTCGCGGGCCGGATCGCGCTGGGCCTGGGCTGGCGCGCGGACGCGGAACGGCATCTCGCGGTCGCCGCCCGCAGCAGGCACACGGGGCCCTCGCCCGCGCGGATGACGGGCTGGGCGGCGCAGGCCCTGCGCGCGCGTGCCGCCGGTTCGAGCCGCGGGGTGCTGGAGGCCTGCCGGCGGGGGCTCGACGTGCTGGACGACCACCGGATGACGCTCGGCGCCTCGGAGTTGCGGGCGCGCGCCACCGAGCAGGGCGCGGAGCTGGCCGCGCTGGCGCAGCAGGCCAGCCTCGCCGCCGGGGGCCCGCGACGGCTGCTGATGTGGAGCGAGCGGTGGCGGGCGACGGTGCTGTCCGCGCCGCCCACCCGGCCGCCGGCCGACCCCGCGCTGGTGCGCTCGCTGACGGCGTTCCGGGAGATCGCCGCGCGCGCGGAGGCCGCCCGCATGGAGGGCCGTCCGGTGCCGGCGCTGGAGCGTGAGCAGCGGCGCCTGGAGCGGGAGGTACGCTCGCGGACCCTGCACATGCGGGGCGACTCGCCCGGCGACGGGGACCGCTTCGACGTGGGCCGGCTGCTGGCGCGGCTGGAGGGGACGCGGCTGGTGGAACTCGCCGTGCTCGACGGGCGCGTGCATGTGCTGCTGTGCGCCGAGGGACGGGTGCGGCGGTACGAGGCGGGGCTGCTCGCGGAGGCGGAGGCCGAGGCCGAGTACGTACAGGCCGGGCTGCGGCGGCTCGCCCATCCTGGCGCGGAGGGCCGGCTGCCGGTGGTGGAGGCGGCGGGGCGGCGGCTGGAGGAGCTGCTGCTCGGGCCGGCCGCCGCACATCTGGGGCCCGGACCGGTCGTGGTGGTGCCGCCGGCCCGCCTGCACCGGGTGCCGTGGGCGCTGCTGCCGTCGCTGCGGGAGCGGGTGGTCAGCGTGTCGCCGTCGGCCGGCAGCTGGCTGCGGGCCCGGGAGACCGAGCCGCCGCCGGGCGGGCGGCACGTGCTGGTCCGCGGGCCGGGGCTGGCGACGGGAGGCGCGGAGGTGCCCGAGGTCGCTGACCGGTACGGCAGGCCGACCGTCCTGGAGCACGACGAGGCCCGCGTCCCGCGGGTGCTGGAGGAACTCGACGGGGCGGCACTCGCCCATATCGCCGCGCACGGCACCTTCCGCGCGGACAGCCCCCTGTTCTCCGCGCTGCGGATGGCCGACGGGCCGCTCATCGTGCACGACTTCGAACGCCTGGACCGCAGCCCGTACCGCATCATCCTCTCCAGCTGCGACACCGCCCGCCTCGCGTCGGTCGGCGCCGACGAACTGCTCGGCCTGGTCACCGCGTTGCTCCCGCTGGGCACGGCGGGCGTCGTCGCGAGCAGCGCGCCCGTCAACGACGCCGCCGTCGTCCCCCTGATGCTCGCCCTCCACAAGGGCCTCGCCACCGGTCTCTCCCTGGCCGAGGCCCTCCGCGACGCCCGGGCCGCGCTGCCGGACGACACCGTCCACCAGGCGACGGGATGGGCGTTCACGGCGTTCGGGGCGGCCTGACGCGTTCGGGCGCTCAGGCCGCCCCGAGCCGTCCCGTGCGGCTACGCGGGCTGCGCGGCCGGCAGTTCCACCAGCCAGGGCAGGGCCGCCCGGTCGCCGGTGCCGAGGCGGGCGTAGGCGCTGTAGAGGTGGTTGCCGACCGTGCGGACGGAGAGGGTGAGCTGTGCGGCGATCTCGCGGTTGCTGAGGCCGGCCGCGGCGAGGGTGACGATCTGGCGTTGACGGGCGGTGAGTTCGCCGAGGGCGAGGCCGGACAGGGCCGGGGTGCGGGCGCCCTGGCAGCGCCGGGCCAGGGCTACGGCGCGGGTGCGTGAGGTGCGGGCGGCGCGCGGGACGCGGTGCGCCCGTACCGCCTGGGCGTGCGCCTCGGCGGCGAACAGCAGGAACCCCCGCTCCTCCAGCCGTTCGGCCGCCCGGTCCAGGGCGGGCCCGTCGCCCCGGGCGAGCGCGTCGGCGTGCTCGGCGAAGACGCCCCGCAGGCGGCCGGCGGCTTGCTCCGGCGCACCGAGGCGTACGGCGTCGTAGGCGCTGTCCGCGACGGCCGCCGCCAGCGCCCGGTCGAGGTCGCCGCGCGCCGCCGCCGTCCAGACGGCCACGGCACCGCTCAGCTCGGACTCCTCTGCGGCGGGCACCTCGGACCTCCCCACGGCGGGCACCTCGCCCGACTGGGCTGTGGCGAGGGCGAGTTCGGCGCGGCAGGGGCCGTCGCCGGCCGCGCCGCGCAGCCCCTCCCTGGCCCACGCCCCGGCTTCCCGCAGCTCGCCGCGCAGCCGCGCGAGCCGCGCCCGTACGGCGGCGTACCCGGGCGGCACCGAGAGGCCCTCGGCCACGAGCCACTCCCCCACGGGCGTGGCCGGCGACCTTACGTCGGCCCGCTCGACGTGCCGCAGCAGCGCGGCCTGTTCCGCGGCGAGGGCGGCGTCGCACCGGTCCGGGGTGCCCGCCAGGCGCCGGGTGCGCAGCTTGCCGGCCGTGGCG
This sequence comes from Streptomyces sp. NPDC059861, assembly GCF_042731435.1. Classification (NCBI taxonomy): domain Bacteria; kingdom Bacillati; phylum Actinomycetota; class Actinomycetes; order Kitasatosporales; family Streptomycetaceae; genus Streptomyces; species Streptomyces sp. NPDC059861. Next base: position 28,489 of record NZ_JBHWJQ010000031.1, read on the forward strand.
CGCAGGGTCGGGCCGAGCAGGGGGTGGGACAGATGGACGGCGCCCTCGTCGTCGATGTGGATCAGGGCGTCGTGTTCGAGCCCTTCGAGGATGCCGAGGTCGAGGGCGTCCATGGGCAGCGGGAGGGGTTCGGCGAAGGCGAGGCGGTCGAGGGTCTCGCGCTCGTCGGGGGCCGTGCGGTCCAGGGCGGGGGCGATCCGGTCGAGGACCGTCGCGGTGACCGGCGCCGGCCCGCGCCACTCCCGCTCGTCCGTGCCCTCGACACGGGTGAACCGGCCGCTGTCGCGCAACGCGCCGACCAGGTCGCGCAGGAGGCGCAGGTCACCCTGGCACAGGCGGTACAGCCGGTTCGCGGTGAGCGGCTCCAGCGGGGCGCGGGCGCCCGCGGTGAGCAGTTGCGGCGTCTCCTCGGCGGGCAGTGGTTCCAGGGCGAGCCGGGGCAGCAGTTCGCCGGTCCACAGGCGGGACACCGCCGCGGGCACGGGCGCGCCGTCGGTGACGACGACCAGCAGGCGGGTGCGGCCGTGCACGGCGAGCTGGTGGACCAGGGCGGCGGAGGCGTCGTCGAGCAGATGGGCGTCGTCCACCAGCAGCAGCCGGGTGGCGGAGAGCAGTTGCACCGCCCGGTGCAGGGTGACCCGCTCGGGCAGATGCGTGGCGAACGCGGCGAAGGGGATCTGGCGGGTCTCGGGCGTCCCGGCGGCCCTGGCGCAGTCGGCGCCCCGGACGGCCTCGGTGGCCAGGCGGGTCTTGCCGCACCCGGCGGGCCCGGTCACCACGATGCCGTGCCGGCCGGCGGTCAACGAGCGGCGCACGAGTTCGAGCTCGTCCTCCCGTCCGGTGAACGGCCAGGGCAACTCCACGGTCTTCGCGTCCTGTTCGTAAGTCGTCACGTCAACATGAGTGCCACTACTCAGTCCTGATACAGGGCGACTTGAGTAGCCCCCGACTCAGGCGCCCCGGGTGCGTCCGACGGCAGTCTGTGCGCATGCCCGGACGCTACTGCTCCCTCGTGCAGGCGTCGGCCCCCGTCTTCCAGCCGGGGCTGACCGCCGAGCGGCTCAGTGCGCTCGCCGGCGGACGCCGGATGTGGGTCAACGGCACCGTGCTGCACTACTACTTCTTCGCCGGCGACGCCGACGGCTCCGTGATCCCCGTGCCGGGGACCGCGGAGACACGGCGGGTGTCGTGGGGCGGCGCCAAGGAGCAGCAGGACGTCGTCCGCGAGTGCCTGGCGGAGTGGCAGGGTCTGGGCATCGGCCTGACCTTCACCGAGGTCGACGACCGGACGGAGGCCGAACTGCGGATCGGCTTCCAGCCGGGCGACGGCTCGTGGTCGACCGTGGGCAAGGACGCGCTGCGGGCCGGCCGGGGCGAACGCACGATGAACTTCGGCTGGGACCTGACCGAGCCCGGGGAGCGCGGGACGGCGCTGCACGAGATCGGGCACGCGCTCGGGATGCTGCACGAGCACCAGAGCCCGTTCGCCGGTATCCACTGGGACGACGAGGCCGTCTACGACGAACTGGCGGGCCCGCCGAACTTCTGGAACCGCGACCGGACGTTCCTCAACATCCTGCGCAAGCTCGACCCGGACGAGGTCAACGGCTCCGTCTGGGACCCGCACTCGATCATGGAGTATCCGTTCCCGTCGGGGCTGATCCTGGAGCCCGAGCAGTTCCGCGCAGGGCTGAACCCGCCCGGCACGCTCTCCACCCTCGACAAGGAGTTCGTACTCCGCTGGTACCCGCCGTCCGGCCCCGCGCGGCCGCCCGCGCTGGTGCCGTTCCGTTCGGCGCCGCTCGGTCTGGGACCGGGCGAGCAGGCGGACTTCGTCGTCGAGCCACCGGAGACCCGCACGTACACCGTGGGCACCTTCGGCGACAGCGACACCGTCGTCGTGGTCTTCGAGGAGCGGGACGGCGAACCCCGCTACCTGGCCGGACAGGACGACGGAGGCACCCCCGGCAACGCCACTGTCCGGGCCCGGCTCGTCAAGGGCCGCCGCTACTTCGTCCGTGTGCGCCTGTACTCCTCGTGGGGTCCGGGCGAGACGGCGGTCATGTGCTGGTGACCGCACAGCCCCACACGGACGCCTGGACCACAGTCCGGCACCGGGGGAGCGGTCGGGGTCCGTCACCTTCGGGGGAGGGTGACGGGCTCCGACCACGCCACACCCTGGGCGGACGTACTCATCCCCGGTCGAAAAGCGCCACCCGGGCCTCGGCGCACCCAGGACGGGTACTCCGGTACGGACACAGTCCCGTACCCGAGGAGATCCCATGCGTTCGCCCCGGCAGACCGCCGGTCTGTACACCCACGGAGACATCGCCCTGCTGCTCGCCGGGGGCTACGCCACGCTCGTCGTCGGCGTCGCCGCCTGGCTGGGCGCGCTGGTCGCGGCGGGTGACCCCGGCTTCGGCGGGATCTGGCTCATCGCCCTGACGCTGCCCGTGTCGATCCCCCTGCTGGCGATACCCGCGTCGCCCGAGGCGTCCGTCCTGCTGCTGACCGCCGGAGGCCTGGCCCAGGCCTGGGTGCTGTGGCGGCTGCTGCGCGGCAGGCGCACCGCGTGACGCACGAAGGGCCTTCGCCGGCTCCCACCGGCGAAGGCCCTCTTCGCACCGTCGGGACGACAGGATTTGAACCTGCGACCCCTTGACCCCCAGTCAAGTGCGCTACCAAGCTGCGCCACGTCCCGGTGCGTCGGCACCCGGAGATCCGGGTGAACACGCAGGTAAACCCTACCCCATACGGCGCGAGGGCTCGTTCACGCGCCGGGTGCCCCGGCTTCATCCGGCGGGGTGCCGTTCTCCGGCAAAGGCGGTAGGGGCGGGGGCGCTACTCGCCGGCGTCCTGCTGCTCCGCGCCCGTGTAGAACGCGGTGGTCCGGTCCGCCGCCTCGCGTGCCGCCGCCTCGGCCTCGCCGGACGCCACGCTCGCCGCGTACCACCCCTCGCTGCTGAGGGTCACGAACCGGACGCCCTCCTCCGTCAGCGACCAGGCTTCCGCCTGTGCGGGGTCGGCGGCGGGCGCACCGGACAGGTGGCGGGCGAGGCCCATGACGGCCAGGTCCCAGCCGACGCCGACCGCGCCGGGCCCGAACTGCGCCCACCGCTCGTCGTCGACGTGGGCGATGTGCTCCAGCGACCGGATCGGCCTGGGGCTCGCCGTGACCTTGGAGTTCCTGGGGCCGCTGGTCATCGCCCTGGCCGCCGCCCGGCGCCGGCTGGACGCGTGCTGTGCGCTGATCGCGGCGGCGGGCGTGGTGGTCCTGATGCGCCCTCAGCCGTCGGCCGACCACGTCGGAATGGGCTTCGGCCTGCTGGCGCCGGCTGCTGGGCGTCGTACATCCTGCTCAACCGCACCGTCGGCAGGCGGCTGCCCGGCGCGCAGGGGTCCGCGGCGGCGGCCGGGGTGTCCGCGCTGCTGTTCCTGCCGGTGGGCGTGGTGGTGGCGCTCCGCCGACCGCGCAGGCGCTGGCGTGTGCCGTGGTGGCCGGGGTGCTCGCGTCCGCGGTGCCCTACCTGGCCGACATGTTCACCCTGCGCCGCGTGCCGGCCCAGACGTTCGGGCTGTTCATGAGCGTCAATCCGGTGCTCGCGACGGTGGTCGGCCGGGTGGTCCTCGGTCAGGGGCTCGGCGTGGTGGAGTGGTCGGGGATCGGTGCGGTCGTGGTGGCCAACGCGCTCAGCATGCTGGTACGGCGGTGACTCCGTCGTCCCAGGTACGTCCGCGACCGGGTTCCGCGCCCGCGACGAACTGTCCGCCCGCGGGCGCCGATACCGCACACCCTGTCGGCACCGGGTGGGCGTTCCCCCTGGTTAGGGTCGCTCCATGGACCCCAGTTTCGCTCTCCACATCCCCGACGCCGAGCTCGAACCGGAGCCGCTCGACCCCGCGCAGATCGTCTCCGGGACGCCCGAGGTGACCGGGAAGGTGGTCTGGGAGTCGCTGGACGGGCGTCGGATCCGTGGCGTCTGGCAGATCACGCCGGGTGTCGTCACCGACACCGAGGCCGACGAGCTGTTCGTGGTCATCAGCGGCTCGGCGACGATCGAGGTCGCGGACGGGCCCACCCTGCGCGTCGGCCCCGGCGACATGGCGGTGCTGCGCGCGGGCGACCGCACGACGTGGACGGTGCACGAGACCCTGCGCAAGGCGTACGCGATCGATCTGTAGGTGCCGCCTCAGCCGCCCACCGCGCCCGTTGTGCCGCGTACCTCCAGCGTCGGCGCCGCGAGCTGGAGCCGCCCCTCTCCCCCGGATGTCTCCAGCCGGTCGAGCAGGCAGCGTGCGGCGCGGCGGCCGACCTCGTGGCCGGCGTTGTCGACCGTGGTCAGCCACAGATGGCGCAGCCGGGAGATGCTGGTGTTGTCGTAGCCGGTCACGGAGAGGTCGCCCGGCACGCTCAGACCCAGGTCCTCGGCCGCGGAGAGGGCGCCGACGGCGGCGATGTCGTTGACGGCGAGGACGGCGGTGGGCCGGCCGGATCGGACGAGCAGCCGGACGGCGGCGCGGTGGCCGCCCTCCTCGGTCTGGTCGCAGGGCTCGACCACGGCGTCCCCGGCGAGGCCGTGCTCCCGCATCGTCGCCTCGAAGCTCCGCCGGCGCAGCTCGCCGACCGCGCCGTATCCGGCGAGGTGCGCGATCCGCCGGTGCCCGAGCCCGATGAGGTGCTCGGTGAGCAGACGTGTGCCGTGCTCGTCGTCACCGGCGACGACGTCGACGCCGGGCGGCGCCGGTTCGCGGGCGCCCGCGACGACGACCGGGATCCGGGCGGCGACCGTGCCGAGCGCGGCCGGGTCGGGCAGGGTGCCCACGACGACCAGGCCGTCGGCCCCGAGGTCCAGGAAGGGCCCCGTGAGGTCGTCGCCGACACGCCGGTTGAGGCGGGCGTCGGCGAGCAGCATGTGCAGGCCGGCCGTGTGCAGCAGCGAGTTCAGGCCGTCGAGCAGATCGACGAACCAGGGGTTGCGCAGGTCGTCCAGGAGGACGCCGACGACGGGTGTCCCCCCGGTGGAGTGAAGCCCCGGCCGGGGAAGGGTGCGCCGTTCGCTGAGGCTGCGGGCGGCGGCGTTCGGCCGGTAGCCCAGCTCGCGCACCGCCCGCAGCACCGCCTCGCGCTTCTCCGGGCGGACCTGGCCGGAGCCGCGCAGCACCAGGGAGACCAGCGACTTGGAGACACCGGCGCGCTCGGCCACGTCGCGGATGGTCGGCGGTCTTCGCATGGGATGGACCGTTCCATGGGCCGCGCCGGGTTGTCAAAGGAGTTGACAGCAGGCAGAGTGGCCGCTGATCGTGGGCCGAGCAGGGATGGACCGGTCCAAAGAGGGGCGCTGTCATGGTGAGCACGCTCGGTGTCGCCGTCGTCGGGTTCGGCTGGATGGGCCGGGTGCACACCCAGGCGTACGCCCGCCTGCCGCACCACTATCCGGACCTCGCCCTGCGTCCGGAGCTGGTGACCGTCGCCGAGGAGGTGCCGGGCCGGGCCGAACAGGCCGCCGCGCAGTTCGGGTTCGCCTCGGCGACCCGCGACTGGCGCGAGGTGGCCGCCGACCCGCGGGTGCGGGCGGTCAGCATCACCGCGCCGAACTTCCTGCACCGCGAGATCGGCGTGGCGATGGCCGAGGCCGGCAAGCACATCTGGATCGAGAAGCCGGTGGGCCTCACGGCCGGGGACGCCCGCGCGGTCGCCGCGGCGGTGGCCGCGGCCGGGGTCCAGGGCGCGGTCGGCTTCAACTACCGCAACGCGCCTGCCGTGGAGACCGCCCGCGAGCTGATCGCCACCGGTGAGCTGGGCACGGTCACCCATGCCCGGATCCGGCTGTTCAGCGACTACGCGGCCCATCCCGAGGGCGCCCTGACCTGGCGTTACGAGCGGGAGCGCGGCGGCAGCGGAGTGCTGGGCGACCTGGCCTCGCACGGGGCGGACCTGGCCCGTTTCCTGCTCGGCGACATCGCGGCGCTCACCGCCGACACGGCGATCTTCGTCCCGGAGCGGGCCCGCCCCACCGGCGCCACCGCCGGCCACTCCCGTGCCACCGGCGGCGCACTCGGCCCGGTCGAGAACGAGGACTACGTGAACTGCCTGTTGCGCTTCGCCTCCGGTGCCCGGGGCGTCCTGGAGGCCTGCCGGGTCTCGGTCGGCGAACAGAACAACTACGGCTTCGAGGTGCACGGCACCAGGGGCGCGGTGTTCTGGGACTTCCGGCGCATGAACGAGCTGGCGATCAGCCGGGGCACCGCCTATCAGGACCAGCCGGTGAGCACGGTGTACGTCGGCCCGGGGCAGGGCGAGTTCGCCGCCTTCCAGCCGGGTGCCGCCAACGCCATGGGCTACGACGACCTGAAGGTCGTCGAGGCGTACCGCTTCCTGCGCTCGATCGCCGAGGGGACCCCGTACGGGGCCACGCTGCCGGACGCCGTGCGCAGTGCCGCGGTGCTGGACGCGATGGCGCGGTCCGCCGGGAGCGGTGCCTGGGTGGCCGTCGACGCGGCCGGCTGAGCGGGAGCGGTCAGCGCACCCGGCGGGCCGTCCGCGCGGTCCAGAGCCTGGCCGGGATCAGGACCAGCCACCACAGCATGGCCTGTGATCCGCCCAGCGCGGCCAGCGGGACGGTGACGAGGAAGACGACGACCGTCACGACGGGATCGAGCAGGTCGCGTCCGCTGCCCACGTCGGTGGGGGCGCCGTCGCGCAGCCCCGGGCGCCTGGCCACCAGGACGGACATGGCGAGGTGGGTGGCGCCGAGGGCGGCGACCGCGGCGCCGTAGATCGCGGCCGAGGCCGGTTCCCCGCCGTAGTCGGCGAGCAGCCGGGTGGGGAAGGGGAGCAGGGCCGCGATGCCCAGACCGAGCAGAGACAGCGAGACGAGCCGGCTGTCGACCTGCCGGACGGGCCCGAAGATCCTGCGGTGATCGCGCCAGAAGCCGCCGAGCACGGCCACGCTGAGCGCGTAGGCCCCGAAGTCGGGGAGCAGCTCGTACAGCGCCTCCTGGTACTGCGCGGAGTCCAGGCCCCGGGGCACGGAGAGATCCAGGACGAGCAGGGTGATGGCGATGGCGAACACGCCGTCGGCGAGCGCCACCACCCGCTCGGGCCCGCCGGCCGGGATCGATTTCCCCATACGCACGACCGTAGGGAGCCACGGCCCGGCGCGCGGGGATACACGCCCGGTCCGCGCCCGCACCTCCGCCGATGTCACACGGCCGCCGCCTGGGGCGGCAGGTTGTAGGGCGTGACGACCTGGATCGCGGAGGGCAGGGTGGGCCCGGCGGGCGGGAGCGCGCCGTGCGCGCGCATCACCAGATGGCAGGCCTCGCGCAGGTCCTGGCGCAGGTCGTGGTGGAGCACGGCCGACAGGCGGTTGTCGCGCAGCAGGCGGGTGTTGTCGTGGTCGAGGTCGTGCGCGACGAACACCGCGCACTCCCGGCCCAGGTCCGCGAAGGCGCGCAGGGTGGCGATGTTGCCGCCGCCGATCGAGTAGACCGCGCGGATGTCCGGGTCGCGGTCCAGGGCGGCGCGGACTAGGTCGTACTGCGTGGCGTCCAGGCCCTGGCCCTCGGCGATCTCCACGAGGGCGCGCTCCGGGTGCCGGGCGCGCATCGCGCCGCGGAAGCCCATCTCGCGCTCCTCCTCGTTGCGGAAGAAGCCGCTGCTGAGGCTGGTGAGGACATTGCCGGGCCGGTCGCCGAGCCACTGGCCCATGAGGTACGCGGCGGTCGCGCCCGCCGCCCGGTTGTCGATGCCGACGTAGCCGAGGCGGGCGCTGGCGGGCAGGTCGGTGACCAGGGTGACGACCGGGATGCCGGCCGCGACCAGCCGGGTCACGGCGGCGGTGACCTCGGGGACGTCCGGGGCCTTGAGGACGACGCCCTGGGAGCCGCGCCGGGCGATCCGGTCCAGGGTCCGCACCTGCTCCGCCACGGGCCCGGTCTCGCGGAAGTGGAAGCGCGAGCGCACGACGGCCGGGTGCAGGCCCGGCAGCTCCGCCTCCAGGGCGGCGCGCACGGCGGTGGTGAACCGCTCCGGCGCCTGCATCACGATGTCGAGCATGAAGGTACGGCCGACCAGCCGGACCTGGGTGCGCTGCCGGTCCAGATCGGCGATGGCGCGGCGCACCTCCCGCGCGGTGCTGTCGCGCACGCCACCCCGCCCGTTGAGGACCCGGTCGACGGTGGCCTCGCTCAACCCGGCCTGACGTGCGATCTCCCGGATCGGGAAGGGATGGCCCACGGACAGCTCCTTGAGGGGTTTTTGATGGGTTGCTGCTGGTTGTTCGAGGGGTTTGTACTGACAAGAATGACAGCGCTGTGCCATCCCGTCACCGAGGGGACGCCGATGTCCTTCACCTCCGTACACCGCGGTGCCCGGTTCTCCGAACGGGACTGCGACCTCGACGCCTTCCGGGCCCAGGTCGAGCGGACCACCGAAGCCGCCGACCATCCGTACGCCTCCTCCGTGGAGCAGAACGTCCTCGTCTACGACAGCGAGCGGCTGCGGGTGGCCCCGGACCGGCAGGACGTCCAGGCCGAACTGGTCCGCGCGCTCGCCGACGGCCCCGGCATCGTGGTCCTGCGGGGCGCCTTCCCGGACCCGGCGGCGGTCGACGCCGTCACGGACGTGTTCGAGGCCCTGATCGCCGAACAGCGCGCCTCGGGTGCCGCCGCGGGCGACCACTTCGCGAAACCGGGGGCCAACGACCGCGTGTGGAACGCGCTGGAGAAGACGGCCCTGTACGACCCCCGGGCGTTCGCCGACTACTACGCCAACGACGTCCTGGCCCTGGTCGCGGAGGCCTGGCTCGGCCCCAACTACCAGGTGACCTCTCAGGTCAACGTGGTCAACCCGGGCGGCGCCGCGCAGAGCGCGCACCGCGACTACCACCTGGGGTTCCTGTCGAACCAGGCCGCGGCGGCATACCCGGCGCATGTGCACCGCCTCTCCCCCGTGCTCACCCTGCAGGGCGCCGTCGCGCACGCCGACATGCCGGTGGAGTCCGGGCCGACGATGTACCTGCCGTACTCGCAGACGTACGAGCCCGGCTATCTGGCATGGCGGCTCCCGGACTTCCGGGCCTACTTCGAGGACCACCACGTCCAGCTGCCGCTCGTCAAGGGCGACGCCGTCTTCTTCAACCCCGCGCTGTTCCACGCCGCCGGCACCAACCGCTCCCAAGACATACGGCGCATGGCGAACCTGCTCCAGGTGTCGTCCGCCTTCGGACGCGCGATGGAGACCGTGGACCGGGAGAAGGTCGTCAACGCCGTCTTCCCGGTGTTGCGCGAACTGCGGGCCGAGGGCGCCGACGAGCGCCGGCTGCACCATGTGATCGCCGCGAGCGCCGAGGGCTACCCCTTCCCCACCAACCTCGACAGCGACCCGCCGGTCGACGGGCTGGCCCCGTCCTCCCAGGCGGATCTCGTACGGCGGGCGCTGCGCGAGGACTGGACCCCCGAGGCCCTGCGGGCGGCACTGCGGGCCGGCGCCGAGCGGCGCGAGAGCTGAGAGGAACGAGGCGGCATGGGACTTCTCGACGACAAGGTCGTCCTCGTCAACGGCGGCAGTCAGGGCGTCGGCGCGGCCGTCGCGCGGGCCGCGGTGCGGGAGGGGGCGGTCGTGGCCGTCACCGGGCGGCGCCCCGAGCCCGGTGAGGCGCTGGTGGCGGAACTGAAGGCCGTGGGCGCCGAGGCCGTTTTCGTTCGGGCCGACCTCGCGGACGCCGGGCAGGCGAAGGACTCGGTGGCCCGGACCGTCGCCGCCTACGGCCGGGTCGACTGCCTGGTCAACTCCGCGGGCCTGACCTCCCGGGGCACGCTGCTCGAGACCACGCCCGAGCTGTTCGATCAGCACATCGCGATCAACCTGAGGGGACCGTTCTTCGCGATGCAGGCCGCCGTCGCCGACATGCTGGCGCGCGCGGCGCCCGGCACGATCGTCAACGTCATCACGTCCTCGGCGCACGGCGGCCAGCCGTTCCTCGCCCCGTACGTCGCCGCCAAGGCCGGACTGGCCGGACTGACCCGCAACGCCGCGCACGCGCACCGCTGGGACCGGATCCGGATCAACGGCCTCAACATCGGCTGGACCGCCACGGAAGGCGAGGACGCCACGCAGCGCGCCTTCCACGGCGCCGGCGACGACTGGCGCGAACAGGCCGCCGCCGAGCTGCCCATGCGCCGGCTCGGCCAACCGGACGAGATCGCCGACTTCGTCGTCCTGCTGCTGTCCGACCGGTCCGGAGTGGTGACCGGTTCGGTGATCGACTGGGACCAGAACGTCCTCGGCGGACTCGACTGACCGCGGCTTCCCCCCTCGTACGCCCTCCCTGCCTCAAGGACCTCAAGGAGCAACATCCTCATGCGTATCGGAATTCTGGGCCTCGGCCGCATCGGCGCCTTCCACGCCGAAACCCTCTCCGGACTCGACGCGGTCGACTCGCTCGTCGTCGCCGACCCGTTCGCGGAGGCCGCCAAGTCCGCCGCCGAACGATTCGGGGCCGAGGTCGCCGACTCGCCCGAGGCGGTGCTGGCCGCCGGGATCGACGGCGTGGTGATCGCCGCCGCGACCGACGCCCACCCCGGCCTCGTCCTGGCGGCGGTGGACGCGGGCGTGCCCGTGTTCTGCGAGAAGCCCGTCGCCCGCACCATGGCCGAGGGCGTGGCGGTGCTGCGGGCCGTCGAGGGCCGGGACGTGCCGGTGCAGATCGGCTACAACCGGCGCTTCGACGCCGGGTTCACCGCCGCGCGGGACGCCGTGCTCGCCGGTGAGCTGGGCAAGCTGCACACCGTACGGTCGACGACCCTGGATCCGGCGCCGCCGCCGGCCGCGTACGTCGCCGCCTCCGGTGGCATCTTCCGCGACTGCTCCGTGCACGACTTCGACATCATCCGCTGGGTGACGGGGCGCGAGGTGACCGAGGTCTACGCCGTCGGCGGCAACCGGGGTGCGCGGTACATCGCGGAGGCGGGCGACGCGGACACCACGGGCGCGCTGCTCACGCTGGACGACGGCACGATCGCCGTGATCTCCAACAGCCGTCACAACGGCCGCGGCCACGACGTGCGGATGGAGCTGCACGGCTTCGAGGACTCCATCGCCGTCGGCCTGGAGGACAAGCTGCCGCTGCGGTCGGTGGAGCCCGGCGTGACCTTCCCGGCGGGCACCCCGCACGACTTCTTCATGGACCGCTTCACCGCCGCCTACCGCGCCGAACTCAGCGCGTTCACCGAGGTCGTCGCGGGCAGTCGGCCCTCGCCGTGCACGGTCGCGGACGCGCTGGAGGCGGGCTGGATCGCGGAGGCGTGCACGCTGTCGCTGCGGGAGCACCGGCCGGTGCGCATCGAGGAGGTCCGCGCCGCCTGAGTCAGTGGTGGAACCCCGGCCGCGGCGCCACATGGGCCGTCGGTCCCTCACCGAGGTGGGCGACGGCGGAGCGCAGGTCGTCGGCGAGGAGCGCGATCTTGTCGTAGCTCGTGCCGTGCCGGACCAGGACGCGCTGCACGACGGTCTCCTCCCGGCCGAGGGCGAGCGGATACGCCGGTACCTGCCAGCCGCGGCGGCGCAACTGGTCGGTGACGTCGTACAGCGTGAAGGGCGCCGTGTCGGGCTCGGTCAGCGTCCAGGTGGCCGCGGGCAGGGCGCCCCGGCCGTCGTAGAGGACGGTGAAGGGGCCCATCGCGGCGACCTGTTCGGCCAGCATCCCGGCGGTGCCGGCACAGGCGCCGTGCACCTTGGCGTAGCCCTCGCGGCCCAGGCGCAGCATGTTGTAGTACTGGGCGATCACCTCGCCGCCGGGGCGGGAGAAGTTCAGGGCGAAGGTGGGCATGTCGCCGCCGAGGTAGGAGACGCGGAAGACCAGGTCCTCGGGGAGCAGTTCGGGCGAGCGCCACACCACCCAGCCGACGCCGAGCGGCGCCATGCCGTACTTGTGGCCCGAGACGTTGATCGAGGCGACGCGGGACAGCCGGAAGTCCCACACCAGGTCGGGCTGGAGGAACGGGGCGACGAAGCCGCCGCTGGCCGCGTCGACGTGCACCGGGATGTCGAGGCCGGTGTCCGCGTGGATGCGGTCGAGCTCCGCGGCGATCTCGGCGACGGGCTCGTAGACGCAGGTGTAGGTGACGCCGAGGATCGCGACCACGCCGATGGTGTTCTCGTCGACGTACTCGCGCAGTTGGTGCGCGCGCAGTCCCAGCGCGTCCTTCTCCAGGGGGACCTGGCGCAGCTCCACGTCGAAGTAGCGGGCGAACTTCTCCCAGCACACCTGGACCGGTCCGACGACCAGGTTGGGGCGGTCGGTGGGCCTGCCCTCGGCGCGGCGGCGCTCGCGCCAGCGCCACTTCAGGGCGAGTCCGCCGAGCATGCCGGCCTCGCTGGAGCCGGTGGTGGAGCAGCCGACGGTGGTGGCTCCGTCCGGGGCGTTCCAGAGGTCGGCGAGCATGTGGACGCAGCGGTCCTCGATCGCGGCGGTCTGCGGGTACTCGTCCTTGTCGACCATGTTCTTGCCGAGGCACTCGTCCATCAGCTGGTGCACCTCGGCCTCCGCCCAGGTGGTGCAGAAGGTCGCCAGGTTCTGCGAGGCGTTGCCGTCCAGGCTCAGCTCGTCGTGGATCAGGGCCCGGACCGCGCGGGCGTCGGACACGCCTTCGGGCATCCGGTACTTCGGCAGCGCCCGCTCGCTGATGGGCAGGGTGTACACGTCGTCTTCGGGGCCCGGCTCCGGGCGGCTGGTCTTGTGCAGGGCCATCGGGTCGAACCCCCGGGTCGTGGGACGTCACGGCGGGCGGGCCGGGGGGCGTACCCGAGCGGCACAGGTGGAGGGACAGCGACTCGCGCCCGGCCTCCCTCAGTCGGAAATCTCGCACACGGCCCGGCCCGGCGCCCGCCGAGCGCACCCGGATGACGCCACGCGGACTCCCTGCCGGTCGCCGCTCGCGGTCGAGGACCGGGGCACGGGGGCTCGCCGGGGACGCCGTTCGCGCATCCCGGCTCACCCGGCCGACAGCACCATCCGCCGGGCGAAGTCGCGGTACCCGAGGCGTTCGAAGGCGGCGGCCATCGGGTGGTTCGTGAGGTCGGTGTCCGCCCGGACGACATCGGCGCCCGCCTCTTCCGCGAGGATGCGGGTGGTCTCGGCGAGCAGGTCGTCGACGTAGCCGTGGCCGCGCTGTTCGGGCAGGACGCCCAGGTAGCCGACGACGTGCGAGCCGCTGTTGCGGGAGGGCAGCGCGAAGCCGGCCGGGCGGCCGTCGAAGTCCTCGGCCACCCGCCACCAGGTGCGCTCGCCCGCCATCACGTCACGGTAGAACGCGACGTCGGCACGCGCCTGCGCCTCGGCGCCCACCGCCGCGGCCGCCGTGCGGGACGCGGCGTCGAGCGTGCCGTCGAGCACCCGGCGGAACAGGGCGACGAAGACCTCGTCGTCGGCCTCGGGGCGCAGGCGCAGCCGGCGGGGCGGCGCCGGGACGCCGTCCGCGCGGCTCCACTCGTAGCGCAGCCGTTCGACCGCCGTGGTGAGGCCGGCGCGCCCGGCCGCCTCCCGTCGCCAGTCGAGGCCGGCGACGGCGTCCGGTCGCTCCCGCCAGTTGGCGGGGAGAAGTATGTGGAACTCCGGCGGGGTCCCCCCGAAAGCGGCGTGGGCGGCGTCGAGGAGCCCGGCCACGACGTCCGTGCGGGCGGGGGACGCGGTGGCGTTCAGGGTGTCGAGCGCACCGGGTCGCTCGTCACCGGGGCTGCCCCACCACACCGCCACGGCGTGCGGCTCACCGGCCTCCTCCGCGACCCACGTCCACTCCGGCCGGTACTCGCCCGTGGCGAGCCTCTCCCGGAAGACGTCCGCGTCCGCCCAGACGCCCACCTCGCCGGCGGGCAGCAGCGCGAGGACACGGTCGAGGTCGGACTCGGCCAGGGTGCGGTGGATCACGGGGCCTCCGGGGTCGGCGCGGGTGTGCGCCATTTTGGCGTGCCCATGAGCGCGGTCCGCAACCGGTTTGTCACGCCGGTGCGTAGACGCGGTGCGGCGCCAGGGCCTACGGTCCCGGGGCAGCCAAGCCCTGGAGTGCCGGATGCGCCGTAGCGCCTCGCCCCTCTCCCTGGTCCTGCTGGGCCTGGGTGTCTTCCTGCTCGTCCTCGCGCCGATGCTGGCGTGGTACGTCAAGCCACGCGCGGCCGTGACCCCGGTCGACATCGACGTGACCGCCGTCTACGAGGGCACGGGCAGCTATTTCGACGTCGCGGAGACCGAGACGCTCCACGACCGGCCCGTCACCGTCACCCAGCGGGTGCGCGGCGACGTCGGTGACAGCGAACGCAGCGGCCGCGCCGTGTGGGACGTGGTGACCACGGTCGACACGGAGAAGTCCCTGCCCGCCGCCGACCCGCACGACGCGCTGGACTTCTCCACCGCCCGCTGGGTCACCGACCGCAGGAGCAACCGGCCCGCGCACTGCTGCCAGGAGCAGCCGTACCACGAGGGCGAGGCCTACCTGAAGTTCCCGTTCGACGTGCAGAAGCGCTCCTACCGCTGGTGGGACAGCCAGCTCGGCTCGGCGGTCACCCTCTCCTACCGGGGCACCGAGAAGATCCGCGGCTACCAGGGGTACGTCTTCACGGGCACCGTGCCGCCCACGAAGATCGGCACCCGTCAGGTCCCGGGCGCCCTCGTCGGACGGCCCGAGGCCTCTCAGGTGTTCGCCGAGGAGTGGTACGCCAACCACGGCATCAAGCTGGTCGTCGACCAGCCCACGGGCCGCGTCCTGTACGCCCAGCTGGGCCCCCGCCAGACCCTGCGCGCCCCGGGTGCCGAGAAGGACGCCGTGGTCCTGCTGGACGTGGAGAGGCTCGGTCACACCCCGGCCACGCAGAAGTTCGCGGTCGACAAGGCGAAGGCGGACAGCGCCCAGCTGCGCGCGGTCGGCCGCACGGTCCCGATCGGCGCGGCCGCCGCGGGGTTCGTCCTCGCGGTCGTGGGCGGGCTGCTGGTGGTAAGGGGGCGGAGGCGGCCCGCGGACGAGCGGTGACCCACCCGCCCCAGGGGCCGCCCCCGGTGGCCCGTCAGGCTCCGCAGGACCGCAGGAACTTGCGGGTGCGCACCGCGATCGGCAGCGGCTTGTCCGGCTCGCAGGGGTACATGTCCTGCTCGACGATCGCGAAGAGGTCCACGCCCAGCTTCTGGGCGGCGGTGAGGACCGGCCCCAGCTCCGGCACCCCGGACGGCGGCTCGCACATCACTCCGCGCTGCACGGCGGGCCCGAACGGCACCTCGTTCGCGACGACGTCGGCGAGGATCTCCGGGTCGACCTGCTTGAGGTGCAGATAGCCGATGCGCTCGCCGTACGTCTCGATCAGCTTGACGCTGTCGCCGCCGCAGTAGGCGTAGTGCCCGGTGTCCAGGCAGAGCTGGACCAGCCCGGAGTCGGTGGAGTCGAGGAAGCGCTCGACGTGCGCCTCGGTGTCGATGTGGGTGTCGGCGTGCGGGTGCACGACGATGTCGAGGCCGTAGGTCTCCTTGACCTCGTGCCCGAGGCGCTCCATGCCCTTGGTCAGGTGCGCCCACTGCTCGCCCGTCAGCTCCGGCGGCTCCAGGATCTCGGCGGTCTTGTCGTCCCGCCAGAACGACGGGATGACCACGAGGTGCCCGGCGCCCATGGCCTGGGTGAGGGCGGCGACCTGGCTGACGTGCTCCCAGGTGGATTCCCAGACGGACGGGCCGCGGTGCAGGCCGGTGAAGACGGTGCCGGCCGACACCTTCAGGCCGCGCCTGTCCACCTCGTCGGTGAGCCGGGCCGGGTCGGTCGGCAGATAGCCGTAGGGGCCCAGCTCGATCCACGAGTAGCCGGCCTCGGCGACCTCGTCCAGGAAGCGTTCCCAGGGCACCTGCTGGGGGTCGTCGGGGAACCAGACGCCCCAGGAGTCGGGCGCCGAGCCGACCCGGATGCGGTCGAGGGCGGGGGTGTCGGCCATGTCAGGAGGTCCCTTCGGAAGAGGTGGCCGGAGAGGCGGCGGAGGCCGGGGTTTCCTTGGACGGCGGTCCGGAGAGGTCCGCCGCCTCGGGCAGCTCCTCGACGTCGACGCCCCGCACCTGCGCCAGCTCGTGTTTGAGCGCGGCGAGTTCCGTGCCGCCGGCCATGTGGTTGGTCAGCTCCTCCAGGCTCACCTCGCTGCGCTCGGCGCTCAGTTCGAGGGTGCCGAGGCGCAGCACGCTGAAGTGGTCGCCGACCATGTACGCGTGGTGGGGATTGTGCGTGATGAAGATGACGCCGAGGCCACGGTCGCGGGCGGCGGCGATGTATTTCAGGACCACGCCGGACTGCTTGACGCCCAGGGCCGCCGTCGGCTCGTCCAGGATGAGCACGCGGGCGCCGAAGTGCACGGCGCGGGCGATGGCGACGCACTGGCGCTGACCGCCGGACAGCGTGCCTATGGGCTGCTCCAGGTCGTCGAGGACGATTCCCATGTTGCGCAGTTCCTCGTCCGCGGTCCGCTTCATGCGGGCGATGTCGAGGCGGCGCAGCGGCCAGGGCCCCTTGGTGAGCTCGGAGCCGAGGAAGAAGTTCCGCCAGACGGGCATCAGCGGGACCGTCGCGAGGTCCTGGTAGACGGCGGCGATGCCCTTGTCGAGGGCCTCGCGCGGGGTGGCGAAGCGCACCGGCTCGCCGTCCACGAGGAACTCGCCCTCGGTGTGCTGGTGCAGCCCGGAGACGATCTTGATGAGGGTGGACTTGCCCGCGCCGTTGTCGCCGAGGACGCAGGTGACCTTGCCGGGGTGGACCGCGAGGTCGACGCCGTGCAGGGCGCGGATGTTGCCGTAGGACTTGCCGGCGCCGCGCAGTTCGACGAGGGCCCCGGCGCCCTGGGGCGCGGCGTCCTGGAGCACGGATTTGTGGGTGGTGGTCATGGCGGTCACCTCCGGGTCGCGGTGCGCTGCACCCACAGATTGATGAGGACGGCACCGAGCAGCATCACACCGAGGAAGGCCTTGAACCAGTCGGGGTTCCATCCCGCGTAGACGATGCCCTGCTGGACCATGCCGAACATGAAGGCGCCGAAGACCGGGCCGATGGCGGAGCCGTAGCCGCCGGTCAGGAGGCAGCCGCCGATGACGGCCGCGGCGATGTAGATCAGCTCCTGGCCGACACCCTCGCCGGACTGGACGGTGTTGAAGGAGAACAGCTGGTGCATCCCGACGAACCAGGCGCCGAAGCCGACCAGCATGAACAGGGTGATCTTGGTGAAGGTCACCGGGACACCGACCGCCCGGGCGCTCTCCTTGTTGCCGCCGACAGCGAAGATCCAGTTGCCGTACTTGGTGCGCAGCAGCACCCAGGTGGCCAGGGCCGCGAAGACCAGCCACCACACCACGGTGATCTTCACCTGGACGCCGCCGACGTCGAAGGACGAGGCGAAGAGCGCCCTGGCCTGCTCGAAGCCGTCCATGGTGCTGATGTCGTCGGTGGCGACGTTGCCGGTGACCATCTTGGTGACGGCGAGGTTCACGCCCTGCAGGATCATGAACGTGCCGAGGGTGACCAGGAAGCTCGGCAACCCCGTCCTGACCAGGACCCAGCCGTTGAACGCGCCGATGCCGACCGAGACCACGAGCGCGACGATCACGCCCGTCCAGATGTTCAGGGTCAGCTGGTAGCTGAGCATGGCCGCGGTGAGCGCCGAGGTGATCACGGCGACGCCGGCCGACAGGTCGAACTCGCCGCCGATCATCAGCAGGGCCACGGGCAGCGCCATGATGCCGATGGTGGACGCCTGGTAGAGGACCGTGGCCATGGAGCCGCCCTGGCGCAGCGAGGGCGCGGCGATCAGGAAGAAGACGAACACGGCGGCCGCGCCGAGGAAGACGCCGACCTCGGGCCGGGCGAGCAGCCTCACCACCAGCGGCCGCTCCCGGGTGCGTCCGTCGGCCGGCCTGGCGCCGGGGTCCGGCGGTGTCGCCACCGCCGGCGCGGCCTGCTGGGCCATACCCATCACCGGGTCCCCTTCGCGGCGAACTCGGCGATCCGCTCGACGTTGGCCTTGTCGACGAACGCCGGGCCGGTCAGCACGGGCTGCTCACCGCCACCGCTGTAGTTGCCGTTGTTCTTGTGGAGCCACAGCCCGTCGACCGCCAGGTACCCCTGGAGGTAGGGCTGCTGGTCGACGGCGAACTGGATGTCGCCGCGCTCGATGGCGCCGGTCAGGTCCTTGTTGAGGTCGAAGGTGGCGACCTTGGCCTTGCTGCCCGCCTCGGACACCGACTGCACGGCGGTCATCGCGAAGGGGGCGCCGAGGGCCACGACGTAGTCGATGGCGTTGTCCTGCTTGAGTTTGGCGGTGATCGTCGACTTCACGGAGGGCATGTCGGTGCCGTTGACGTTGAGGGTCTCCGTGGTGCCCTCGAACGTCTTCTTCACCCCGTCGCAGCGCTGCGTGAGACCGACGTTGCCCTGCTCCTGGATCACGCAGACGGCCTTCTTCGCGCCCTCCTCGTTGAGCCGCTTGCCGAGCGCCTCGCCGGCCACGTTCTCGTCCTGCCCGAAGAACTCCATCAGGCCGAGTTGCTTCCAGTCGCTCACACCGGAGTTGAGGCCGACGACCGGTATCCCGGCCTGCTCGGCCTTGCCGAGGACGCCCTTGAGGGCGTCCGGCTTGGCGAGGGTGACGGCGATGCCGTCGACCTTCTGGTCGATGGCGTTCTGGACCAGGTTGGCCTGGTTGCCGGCGTTGGGGTCGGCGGAGTAGACGAGCTTGATGTTGTCCTTGGCGGCGGCGGCCTCGGCGCCCTTGCGCACGATGTCCCAGAAGGTGTCGCCGGGCGCCTGGTGGGTGACCAGAGCGACCGTCATCCGGGGCGTGGTGGCCTTGCCCGCCGAGGCGCCGTCCGCTCCCTCCTCGGCCTTCTTGCCGCCGGAGCTGCTGGAGCAGCCGGCGAGGACCAGGGCCGCCGCCGCTGCCACGGCCAGGGCGGAAGTGATTCTGCGAGAGCGGTCCATCTTTCCTGCACCTCACTGTGCGATGGGGGAAAGGCTGTTGTTGGGACGGGATCAAATCCCCTGGCGCGCTCACTGTCAATACTTTGTTAAGACATCATTTCACAAGCAGGTCCTAATGTTAGAACAAACTGCTACGGTGGGGACCGGGAGGGACGCCATGACCAGTACTGTCTCCGGGCTCGCCGCCGTGCACTTCGCACTCGACCGCACCAGCCCCGTGCCGCTCTACCACCAGCTCGCCCAGCAACTGGAGGCGGCCATCGAGAGCGGGATCCTCACTCCGGGCAACCAGCTGGGCAACGAGATCGACCTGTCGGTGCGCCTCGGCCTGTCCCGGCCGACCGTCCGTCAGGCCATCCAGTCCCTGGTGGACAAGGGCCTGCTGGTCCGCCGCCGGGGCGTCGGCACCCAGGTGGTGCACAGCAAGGTGAGACGCCCGCTCGAGCTGAGCAGTCTCTACGACGACCTGGAGGCGGCCGGGCAGCAGCCCACCACACAGGTGCTCCGCAACGAGACCGTGCCGGCCGCCGCGGGCGTCGCGGCCGCCCTCGCCGTGCCCGAGGGCGACGAGGTCACCGTCCTGGAACGGCTCCGCTTCACTCACGGCCGCCCCGTGGCGTTCCTGTGCAACTACCTGCCCGCGGGCCTGCTCCCGCCGGACACCGGCCGGCTGGGGACGACCGGCCTGTACCGCATGCTGCGCGCCGCCGGTGTCACCCTGCACAGCGCCCGCCAGACCATCGGCGCCCGCAGCGCCACCGCCGAGGAGGCCGCCCGCCTCGACGAGAGGAAGGGCGCCGCGCTCCTCACGATGCAGCGCACGGCCTACGACGACACCGGCCGCGCCGTGGAGTACGGGACGCACATCTACCGCGCGTCCCGGTACGCCTTCGACTTCCAGCTCCTGGTACGGCCCTGACGTCAGTGCGCGGCGTCCAGCCGGGCCCGCTGATCCGCCGTCAACTCCAGTTCCACCGCGCGGAGGTTCTCCTCCAGTTGGGCCACCGACGAGGCTCCGGCCAGCGGGACGACCGGCAGTTCCGCGCCCAGCTGCCAGGCCAGCACCACCTGGCCCACGGTGGCCCCCGTCTCCCGCGCGACCTCGCGCAGCACCGCGAGCCGGGCGGGCGTGCCGGGGTGGTCGTAGTCGGAGGGCAGCGGCTTGTCCTCGCGTGCGTAAGCCCCGCCCAGCAGCGGTGAGTAGGCGACGAGCGTCAGGTCCGGCTCGGCCCGCAGGTAGCCGAGGAGTTCGGCGCCCGCGTGGCCGAGGCTGCCGTCGGGGAAGAGATCACTCGGGACGTCGCCCCGCGGGCGCAGATGGCTGTGCTGGTACTGGAGGACCTCGTAGCCGGGCAGTCCGGCCGCGGCGGCGAGGGCGCGGGCCCGTTCCACCCGCCATATCGCCTGGTTGCTGACCCCGAGCAGCCCGACCGTGCCCTCCTCGACCAGGGCGGCGAACCCCTCGACGGTCTCCTGCTGGGGGATGGTGGGGTCGTCGATGTGGGCGTACAGCAGATCCAGCCGCTCCACGCCGAGCCGCTCGCGGCTGCGCTCGGCCGCCTCGCGGATCACCTTCGCCGACAGTCCCTCCGGGTTGTCGGTGTAGCTGGTGCCGGGGGCGAGGGGGCGGGCGCCGAGCTTGGTGGCGATGACCACCTCGTCACCGATGCCGCGGCTGCGCCGCCACCGGCCGAGGAGTTCCTCGCTGTGGCCGCCCTGGCCGCCGTCCACCCAGAAGGCGTAGTTGTCCGAGGTGTCGATGAAGGTGCCGCCGGCCTCGACGTAACGGTCGAGGACGGCGTAGGAGGTCCGCTCGTCCGTGAGCGAGCCGAAGAGCATGGCGCCGAGGGCGAGGACGCTGACCTCGCGGCGGTGCCGCGGATCGGCGCCGATGGTGCGGTACTTCATGGTGATGCCTCCCGTTCGCGCCCGGTTGTCCGGGGCACGAACGGGAGTCTTCAGGCTGAAGCGCGCTCCAAGTCAAGGAAGTCGCGGCTACCGCTTGGCGAACGGCCCTTCCAGGGCGGCCCACTGCAACAGCATGATGGTCTTGGCGTCGGCGATCTCGCCGGTGCGGATCATCTCCAGGGCCCTGCGGAAGGGCAGTTCGAGGATCTCGATGTCCTCGCCCTCCTCGCCGAGCCCGCCACCCTCGTGGGTGCGGGTCGACGGCCCGTAGGCGGCGGCGTAGAAGCTGACGCGTTCGGTGACCGAGCCGGGGCTCATGTAGATGTCGAAGACGTGCTGGACGGCGTCGATGGTGTGCCCGGTCTCCTCGATCACCTCACGCCGCACCGCCTCCTCCGGGTGCTCGTCGTCGTCGTCGAGCAGCCCGCCGGGCGTCTCGATCAGCATGCCGTCGGGGTGCCCGTTCACGTACACCGGGAAGCGGAACTGGCGGGTGAGCAGCACGGTCTCGCGGTCGGCGTCGTACAGCAGCATCGTGGCGCCGTTGCCGCGGTCGTGCGTCTCGCGCTCCTGGGTGCTCCAGGTGCCGTCGGCGTGCCGGAAGTCGAAGGTGGTCGTGCGCTCCACGTACCAGTGGCTGGACAGCAGTTTCACGTCCCGCACCCGCACGCGCGGGTTGCCGGTCAGGTCGCGGCCGGTCCGGTCGAGCCCGGTGCGGCCGCGGCGGTCCGGGGTGTCGACACCGGCGGTCATCGGGCACCGCCCGGACGGAAGGGGATGAACTCGTTGGTCATGCTCCCGCTTGTACCATCCGGCCCCGTGAACCGACGGAAAAGGGGCCATCGAAACGATGACCCCTCGCCGAACCGTCGGGACGACAGGATTTGAACCTGCGACCCCTTGACCCCCAGTCAAGTGCGCTACCAAGCTGCGCCACGTCCCGGTGCGCCTCGCCGCGGAGAACCGCGTGATCGCGCGCTCAGTACTTTACCCCACACCCCCGGACGCGCCGAAGCGGGACCGCAGGCGCGACAATCGCCGTATGGGCAGCACACCGGAAGGACGGGAGAGCGGCGCGCGGGACCGCGACAGCGAGGGCCGCGCCCGCAACGCACGGCCACGCGACGGGCTCGGACGGCCGCTGCCGTACGACGCGCAGGGCGTGGACCGGCAGCCGGAGGGGCTCGTGCGGACGCCGCCGGAGACGGTCGCCGAGGCACAGGCCCTGCTCGACGCGGGCAAGCCCTTCCACGCGCACGAGGTCTTCGAGGACGCCTGGAAGTCGGGTCCCGACGAGGAACGCACCCTGTGGCGCGGCCTCGCCCAGCTGGCCGTGGGCCTCACCCACGCGGCCCGCGGCAACACGACGGGCGGGTCCCGGCTGCTGCGCCGCGGGGCGGGCGCGATCGAGGAGTGGGTGGCACACACCGGCCGGAAACGGCCCCACGACCTGGACCTGCCGGGGCTGGCCCGGTGGGCGCGGACGCTGGCCGACGACGTGGAGCACGGCGTGACGGTGGACGCCGGGGCGCGGGCGCCAGGGTTGCGGAGGGCGTGAGAGCCCAGGTCCCCGCGTGCCCGAGGAGGCGGTGGGTCCGCTGTCGACGGGGTGCGGCAGACTCGGGGCGTGCGAAAGATTCATGTCATCGGTATCGGCGCGGGCGACCCCGACCAGCTGACCCTTCAGGCGGTCAGGGCGCTGCGGAGCACGGACGTGTTCTTCCTGCTCGACAAGGGCGAGGTGAAGTCCGACCTCACCCGGCTGCGCAAGGACATGCTCGACGCGCACCTGACGGAGGGGACGTACCGTCTGGTCGAGGCGCGTGACCCGGACCGGGACCGGAGCGCGGGCGGCGCGGCGTACTCACCGGCCGTCGGGGACTGGCGCAGCGCCCGTGCCGGAATCTACGAGCGGCTGATCGCCGGGGAGTTGGGCGAGGGCGAGAGCGGCGCCTTCCTGGTGTGGGGCGACCCCGCGCTGTACGACAGCACGCTCGGGATCCTGGAGGAGGTCCGCGCCCGCGGCACGGTGGACTTCGAGTACGACGTCGTTCCCGGCATCAGCAGCGTCTCGGCGCTGGTGGCCCGGCATCGCACGGGGCTGAACCGGGTCGCCCGGCCGGTGCAGATCACCACGGGCCGGCGGCTCGCCGAGGGCTTCCCCGACGGCGTGGACGACGTGGTCGTGATGCTCGACGCCCACCAGACCTTCCGGCAGTACGCCGACCAGGACATCGACATCTACTGGGGCGCCTACATCGGCACGCCGGACGAGATCCTCGCCTCGGGCCCGATCGCGCAGGCGGCGCCCCGCATCGAGCGGCTGCGCGCCGAGGCGCGGGAGCGCAAGGGCTGGATCATGGACACGTATCTGCTGCGCCGGAACCCGGACGGCCGGTAGCCTCCGGCGGCCCCGGACCCGAGGGGACCGCGCCCGAAGGGGCCCGTGGAGCGGCAGGCGCTCACGTCCGGCACCCTCACAGCCGCTTTTCTTGCGCTGCCCGCTGGCGCCGCTTCGGCTGCCGGACACCGCAGCGTCATACCGGGCGGGCACGTTTCGCCCGTCCCCACCTGTCTCGCCTTGCATCCGTCCGCCCCGCTCCCTTCGGGCGTGATGCGGAAGGACGACGTACGCCGTGTCCCTGGTACCGCCGGCCGCCGCTCTCCCCAGCGCGCTCGCCACCGCCGCCCCCGTCCGCTCCCCCTCCGCCGAACGCCTCTCCCGCCTCTCCCGTCACGGCCTCACCGCGCTGCCGCTGCTGCTCATCGGCGGCTGGGCCGTCGTCGACTGGCACTCCGTGCGCGACGGCGCCGCCCGGCTGGCCGCCGCCGACCCGGGCTGGCTGCTCGCGGCCCTGTTCCTGACCTGCCTCGGCTGGCCGGCCGCCGCGCTGGTGCGGCAGGGCGCCATACCCGAGCGGCTGCCGCCGGGGCTGCTGATCGCCTCGCAGTTCGCCGCCGGCGCCGCCAACCACGTGCTCCCCGCCGGCATCGGCGCCCACGCGGTGACCCTGCGCTTCCTCCAGAGCCAGGGCATACCCCTGGCCCGGGGCACCGCGTCCCTCGCGCTGTACTCGCTGGTCAAGCCGGTGGCGAAGACGGCGGTGCTGATCGTCTTCCTCGTGGCCCTCCCCGGCATGCTGCACCTCGGCGAACTCGTCCCCGACGACAGCACCCTCCTGCTCGTCGCCGCCGGCGTGGGCGCCGCCTTCGTCGTGGCCGGCTGCCTGCTGGCCGTCGTCCCCGCCCTGCGCCGCCCGGCGATCTGCTCCCTGCGTACCGCCCTGACCGACGCCCGCGTCCTGCACACCCGGCCCAGCCGTGTCCTCGCCCTCTGGGGCGGGGCCGCCGCCACCCCGCTGCTCCAGGGCAGCGTGATCGCCACCGTCGGCTTCTCGCTCGGGCTGGAGCTGTCCTGGGCTCAGGTCGTCTTCGCACTGCTCATCGCCAGCACGGCGGTCGGCGCCGTGCCCGCGCCGGGCGGGATCGGGCCGGTGGACGCGGCGCTGGTGTTCACCATGGCCGCGTTCGGCGCGCCGGTGGGCCTGGCGACGGCGACCGTCGTCGCCTACCGCGTGCTGACGGTCTGGGTGCCGCTGCTGCCGGGAGCGCTGGTGCTGTCGGCGTTGGTGCACCGCAAGATCCTCTGAGTCCCGCTAACCGGCCCCGAGCCACGCCAGGGCACCCGGCACGTCCGGTACGGCCGCCGCGCCCCGCGGCAGCGGCGGGCGCCGTACGACGACGACCGGAACACCGAGTTCCCGGGCCGCCGTGAGCTTGGCGGCCGTCGCCGCTCCCCCGCTGTCCTTGGTGACGATCACGTCGATCCGGTGCTCCCGCAGTAGCGCCGACTCGCCGTCGACGGTGAACGGGCCGCGGGCGAGGACGAGTTCGACGTCCGGGGGCATCGGCGGCTCGGGCGGTTCCACGGACCGTACGACGAAGTGCTGCTCCGTCAGCCGGGCGAAGGCGGCCAGGCCCAGGCGGCCGGTGGTGAGGAACACCCGGCGGCCGAGCCGCGGCAGCAGCTCCGCGGCCGCTTCCAGGGAGGCGACCGCGTGCCAGTCGTCCCCCGGCCCCGGCCGCCAGCCAGGACGGCGCAGCACGACGGCCGGAACGCCGGACAGGGCGGCGGCGCGGACCGCGTTCGCGGTGATCGCCTCGGCGAAGGGATGGGTGGCGTCGACGAAGGCGGACACGTCGTGCGCGCGCAGCCACTCGGCCAGCCCCTCGGCGCCGCCGAACCCGCCGATCCGCACGTCACCGTCGACCGCACCCGGCCGCGCCACACGCCCCGCCAGGGACGTGGTGACCCGTACCCGGGCACGGGCCGTCAGCGCGGCGGCGAGCTCACGGGCCTCGGTGGTGCCGCCGAGGATCAGGACATGACGGCTCAGGACGTGACCGGACATGGCGTCGAGCGTACGAGGTCCGGCGGCCGGCCTGCCGCGGGCCGGACTAGCGCAGCAGCAGCTGCACGCCGCCCACCACCGTCGCCGCGATCACCAGCCGCTCGAACAGCCGCTGGTCCATCCGGTTCACGGCCCATTTGCCGAGGATGGCGCCGGGCACCACGAACAGCACGAGCGCGGCGTCCAGCAGCAGCGACCGGCCGTCGATCAGCCCGAGCCCCGCGCTGAAGGGCACCTTGGACACGTTGACGATCAGGAAGAAGAACGCCGACGTGCCAAGGAAGCCCAGCTTCCGGAAGCCCGCCGACAGCAGGTACATCGACATCACCGGGCCGCCGGCGTTGGCGACCATCGTGGTGAAGCCGCCGAGGACGCCGTACGACCGGGCCTTGATCCGGCCCGGCCCGCTGCTCACCGAGTCCGGCTCCTCGTCCGTCGCCTCCCCCGCGCGGCGGCGCCACGACGTCACGCCCGCCATCAGCAGCAGGATCGCCCCGATCGAGGTCCGTACGATCCCGTCGTCGGCCCACACCAGGAACAGCGTGCCGAGCACGACGCCCGCAGCGACCGCCGGGAACAGCCGCCACAGCGTCGGCCAGTGGGCGTGCCGCCGGTAGGTGAGGACCGCGAGCACGTCCCCGGCGATGAGGATCGGCAGCAGCACCCCGGTGGAGGCGCGGGCCGGCAGCACCGCCGCGAAGATGGCGAGGCTGACCGTGTTGGCCCCGCTCACGGCGGTCTTGGAGAAACCGACCAGGAGCGCGGCGAAGGCGAGGGCGGCGAACTCCCAGCCGGTGATGTGCCAGAGCGTCATCGTTTCCATGCGGACACCGATGCTATGCCCATGCATCTGGCCGCCGTAAGGAGCGTCCCGCCGGACGGCCTCGGCCCCGGCTCCCCGTCCCCGCTACCCGCTACCCGACGTACCGTGTCCGCAGCTCCCGCTTCAGCACCTTCATGCTCGGTCCCAGCGGCAGCGCGTCCGTGATCTCCACGCGCCTCGGGTACTTGTGCCGGCCCAGGTGCTCCTTGGACCACTCGGTGACCCCGGCGGCGTCGAGCTCCACGCCCGGGGCCGGTACGACCACCGCGCACACCTCCTCGCCGTGCAGGTCGTCCGGCAGGCCGATCACGGCGACCTGGGCGATGCCGGGGTGCCGCATCAGCACCTCCTCGACCTCGCGCGGGTAGACGTTGAAGCCGCCGCGGATGACGACGTCCTTCTTGCGGTCGACGATCCGGAGGAAGCCGTCCTCGTCCTTGGTGCCGAGGTCGCCGGTGCGGAACCAGCCGTCGACGAGCGCCTCGGCGGTGGCCTCGGGGCGGCCGAGGTAGCCGGAGAAGACGTTGTGGCCCCGGATGACGACCTCGCCGAGCTCGCCCGCCGGCAGCATCTCGATCCGCCCCTCCACCTCCGCGCGGGCGATCTCCGCCTCCACGCCCCACAGCGGATGCCCGATGGTGCCGGGCCGGGTGCCGAACACGGGCTGGTTCACGGTCGCCGTGGGTGAGGTCTCCGACAGCCCGTACCCCTCGTGGACGACCGCTCCGAACGCCTCCTCGAACCGCTCCAGGACGGCCACGGGCAGCGAGGCGCCGCCGGAGACGCACACCCGCAGCTCGGGCAGCACATCGGCCCCGGCGGCCGCGGCCACCAGGGACACGTACATGGTCGGCACCCCGTGGAAGGTGTTGACCCGCTCCTTCACCATCAGCTCGATCGCCCCCGCCGCGTCGAAGCGCGGCATCAGCACGAGCGTCGCCCCGGCCCGCCAGGTGGAGTTGAGGGAGACGGTCTGCCCGAAGGCGTGGAACAGCGGCAGCGCGCCGAGCGCGATGTCGTCGCGGCGGATGTCGTTGGCGTCGAACGCGTTGACCGTCGCGTTCATCACCAGGTTGAAGTGGCTGAGCACGGCGCCCTTGGGGACGCCGGTGGTGCCGCTGGTGTAGAGCACGACCGCCGGGTCGTCGGCCTCGCGGGTCACGTACGTCGGCAGCGGCTCGGCGACCGCCGCGAGCCGGTCGAACTCGGCGCCCAGGGTCACTGCCGGGACACCCGCGCCCAGCGCGGCGGTGGTGCCGGTCTCCGCCTGCGCCGGGTGGCACAGCAGCAGGGTCGCGCCGCTGTCCCGCAGCACGTGCTCGACCTCTTCCGCCGACAACAGCAGATGGACGGGGACGACGACCGCGCCCGCGGCCGCGACGGCGTAGTACGCGGTCGGGAACTCGACCGTGTTGGGCGCCATCAGCGCGACCCGGTCGCCGGGCCGGACGCCGAGCCCGGCGAGGGCGCCGGCCCGGGCCAGGGCCCGCCGCCACACCTGCGCGAAGCTCAGCCGCAGGTCGCCCTCGACGAGGGCCGTGTGGTCCGGGCGGCGCCGGGCGTTCTCGGCGAGGATGACGGCGAGATTGAGGGTGGCCATGGGCGACTGCTCC
This sequence comes from Streptomyces sp. NPDC059861, assembly GCF_042731435.1. Lineage (NCBI taxonomy): Bacteria > Bacillati > Actinomycetota > Actinomycetes > Kitasatosporales > Streptomycetaceae > Streptomyces > Streptomyces sp. NPDC059861. The sequence continues at coordinate 56,232 of NZ_JBHWJQ010000031.1, forward strand.
GTTTCCTGACTGCGGCTCGGGCTGCGACTGCTGCGGTGTGTGCGCTAATGCCTCTCCACCAGCACCGCGCTCCCCTGGCCCACGCCCACGCACATGGTGGCCAGCCCGCGCCCGGCGCCCGTGCGGCGCATCCGGTGCAGCAGGGTGGTCAGGATGCGGGCGCCGGAGCAGCCGAGGGGGTGGCCGAGGGCGATGGCGCCGCCGCTCGGGTTGACCAGCTCGGGGTCGATGCCGAGCCGGTCCACGCAGGCGAGGGCCTGCGCGGCGAACGCCTCGTTGAACTCGGCCTCCTCGATGTCGCCGACGCTCCACCGGGCACGCCCCAGCACCTTCTGCGTGGCGGGCACCGGGCCGATGCCCATCACGTCGGGGTGCACGCCGGCCGAGGCCCCGGCGACGTAGCGGCCCATGGACTCCAGCCCCAGCTCGTCGAGCGCCTCCTGGCTGACCAGCAGGAGTCCCGCGGCACCGTCGTTCATGGGGGAGGCGTTGCCCGCCGTCACCGTGCCGCCCTGGCGGAACACCGGCTTGAGGCGGGCCAGCTTCTCATACGACGTGTCCTCACGGACGCACTCGTCGCTGTCGACCACCACACCGTCGGGGCGGCGCACGGGCAGGAGTTCGTCGTCGAAGTGGCCGTTCTTGCGGGCGTCGGCGGCCAGCCGGTGGCTGCGCAGCGCGAACTCGTCCTGGCGTTCGCGCGGCACCCCGTACCGCTCGGCGACCTCCTCCGCGGTCTCTCCCATGGCCAGCAGGCCGTGCAGTTCCTTCATCGCCGGGTTGACCAGCCGCCAGCCGAGGCGGGTGTCGACGGTCTCGATGCGGTGCGGCAGGGCCTCGTCGGGGCGGGGCAGCACGAAGGGGGCGCGGCTCATGGACTCGGAGCCGCCCGCGAGCACGACGTCGGCCTCGCCCGCGGCGATGGTGCGGGCCGCGAGGGTGATCGCTTCGAGGCCGGAGGCGCACAGGCGGTTGACGGTGGCGCCGGGGACGGACTCGGGGAGGCCGGCGAGCAGGGCGGCCATCCGGGCGACGTTGCGGTTGTCCTCGCCGGCCTGGTTGGCGGCGCCCCAGTAGACGTCGTCGACGCGGGCCGGGTCGAGCGCGGGCGCATCGGCGACGAGCCCGCGCAGGACCGCCGCGGCGAGGTCGTCGGGACGTACCGAGGAGAGGGCTCCGCGCAGCTTGCCGATGGGGGTGCGGCGGGCGGCCGCGAAGTGGACGGGACGCACGACAGACTCCTGACCGGGAGCTGGATCAGCGGCCCCCGAAGGTTAATTAGCACTGCTAGTTTTGGACTATAGCTCTCCGCCCCCGACCCTGGGAAGATCTCCGGAAGCCTTCACCGACGCAGCCGGGGGATCCATGACCGACACCCGCGAACACGTCCTCGACGGAACCCGGGGCACGATCACCGTCCGCGAGTGGCCGCATCCCGGGCCCGCCTTCGTCACCCTCGTCTCGCACGGCTACGGCGAGCACATCGGCCGGTACGAGCAGGTGGCCGAGGTGCTGCGGGCGCACGGGGCCGCCGTCCTCGGCCCGGATCACATGGGGCACGGGAGATCCGCGGGCGAGCGCGTGCTGATCGAGGACTTCGAGGACGTGGTCACCGACCTGGACACGGTCGCCGAGCTGGCCCGGACGGCCTACCCGGGCCTGCCGCTCGTCCTGGTCGGACACTCCATGGGCGGCCTGATCGCGGCGCGCCACGCCCAGCGCCACGGCGACCGCCTGGCCGCGCTCGTGCTCTCCGGGCCCGTGATCGGCGACTGGCAGACGCCCGGCCGGCTGCTCGCCCACGACCGGATCCCCGAGATCCCCGTCAGCCCGGCCGCGCTCTCCCGCGACCCCGCCGTGGGGGCCGCCTACGCCGCCGATCCGCTCGTCTGGCACGGCCCGATGAAGCGGCCGACGCTGGAGGCGTTCGCCCGGACCCTGGAGGACGTGGCCGCGGGCGGGGACGTGGGCGGACTGCCGGTGCTGTGGCTGCACGGCGACGACGACCGGCTGGTGCCACTCGCCGGGAGCCGGGTCGGCGTGGAGCGGCTGAGCGGGGGCGACCTGACCGAACGGATCTATCCGGGCGCCCGTCACGAGGTCTTCCTGGAGACGAACAGGGCCGAGGTCCTCACGGACACGACCCGGTTCCTGGACAGGGTGCTCGCGGGCTGAGACATGCCCGTTTGCGCCGGTTCGGCCGGGGCACCCGCGCCCGCATGGAGTGGTTGCGGCGAGCCGCCTGCGTGGATGAGGACCCCGAGTTGTTCTTCCCCGTGGGCACGACGGGACCGGCACTGAGGGACATCGCGGCCGCCAAGCGCGTCTGCGCCCGGTGCACGGTGATCAGCCAGTGTCTGCATTACGCACTGAACAGCGGGCAGACGTCCGGCGTGTGGGGCGGGACCGGCGAGAACGAACGCGCCGAACTGCTCCGTACATCGAGTACCAGGGACGACATGAGAGGGAGAAACGCACCATGACCGTCGTGAGGAGCACACTTCCCGACGACGCCCGGAGGGTCGCCACCGACGCGCTCCAGGAGACCCTGGTGGACCTGCTCGGACTGTCACTGACCGGCAAGCAGGCGCACTGGAACGTCGTGGGACCCCGGTTCCGCTCGATCCACCTCCAGCTCGACGAGGTGGTCTCGGCCACCCGCGGCTTCGCCGACACGGTGGCGGAGCGCGCCGCGGCGCTGGGCACCTCGCCCGACGGCCGCCCCGAGACCATCGCCGCCCGTTTCTCGCTGCCCGGCCCCAAGGACGGCTGGCTGCGCGACGACGAGGTGGTCCAGGTGATGGTGGAGGCGCTGGAGGCGGCGATCGGCGGGCTGCGGTCGCGGATCGAGACGACCGAGAAGGCCGACCCGGTCACGCAGGACCTGCTCATCTCCGTCACCGCGGAGCTGGAGAAGCAACGCTGGATGTTCGAGGCGGAGAACGTCCCGCGCGACTGACCGCCGCCCAGCACCCCGTACGAAGGAAGGGCACCCATGACCGACGCCCTCGAACTCGAAGCGCTGTGGGAGGACTTCCACCGCGCGGTGAACATGACCTCGCAGGAACTGGCCGCCTGGCTGCGGGTCCGCGACGCCGACGAGCACGCGGAGCCACTGCCGGAGCGGGCCGGCACCCCCACCGGGCAGCACGTGCTCGCGATCCTGCAGAAGCGGCGCACCGATCTCACCGACGAGGACATCCAGGTGATGTACGACGTGGTGGACACGGTCGACGCGCGGACGGACGTGGAGAGCGAGCCCGAGCCCGAACAGACGCGCCAACGGCACGAGCTGATGACGCTGGGCCACGACCCGCTCCGGCCATGAGCGGCGGTGAGGGGCGCCTCCTGCGCGAGCTGCTGAACGCGCACGGGCGGACGTACGCCGAGGAGGCGGGCATCCGGCTGCGGGACACGCCGCAGCCGCTGTACCGCCTCCAGGTGCTGTCCCTGCTGCTCAGCGCCCGCATCCGGGCCTCGGTCGCGGTCGCGACGGCGCAGGCCCTGCACGAGGCGGGGCTGCGCGACCCGCGGCGGATGGCCGGGGCGAGCTGGCAGGACCGGGTGGACGCCCTGGGCCGGGGCGGCTACCGGCGCTACGACGAGCGCACGGCCACCCAGCTCGGCGACGGCGCGGAGCTGCTCACCGAGCGGTGGGGCGGCGATCTGCGGCGGATGCGCGAGGAGGCCGGCGGCGAGGTCCCCGAACTGCGCCGGCTGCTCCAGGAGATCCCCGGCCTGGGGCCCGCGGGCGCCGACATCTTCCTGCGCGAGGCCCAACGCGTATGGCCCGAGGCCGCTCCGTACCTGGACGCGAAGGCGCTTTCCGGGGCGGAGCGGCTCGGTCTGCCGAAGGATCCCGGCCGGCTGGTGAAGCTCGCCGGTGACGCCGAACCGGCCGTGCTCGCCGCGGCGCTGGTGCGGGCGGCGCTGGACAAGGAGGTCGCCGAGGACAGCCTGCGCCGCGCCGCCTGACCCGTCTCGGCGGGCCGGCGGCGCGGCGCCGGTCACATCGTGCGGGCGAGGCGGTCGGCGAGCAGCTTGGCGAAGCGCGCCGGGTCGGCCAGGTCGCCGCCCTCCGCGAGCAGGGCCGTGCCGTACAGCAGCTCTGCCGTCTCGGCCAGCTCCGCGTCCGCGCCCCGCTCCTCGTATGCCGCCCTGAGCCCGCCGACCAGCGGGTGCTCGGGGTTCAGCTCGAGGACGCGCTTCACCGGCGGGAGTTCCTGGCCCATCGCCCGGTACATCCTCTCCAGGGCCGGGGTGATGCCGTCGGCGTCGTTGACCAGGCACGCCGGCGAACTGGTCAGGCGCGTCGTCAGCCGGACATCCTTCACCTCGTCGAGCGTCTCGTTCAGCCAGGTCAGCAGCGTCGCGTAGGAGCCCGACCGCTCCTCGGACACCTCCTCCTCGGCGGGCAGGTCGACCGAGCCCCGCGCGACGGACCGGAACTCCTTGCCGTCGTGCTGCCGCACCGCCTCGACCCAGATCTCGTCCACCGGGTCGGTGAGCAGCAGGACCTCGTAGCCCTGGGCCCTGAAGGCCTCCAGGTGCGGGGAGTTCTCGATCTGCGCGCGGCTCTCGCCGGTCATGAAGTAGATCTTGTCCTGGCCGTCCTTCATCCGGGCGGCGTACTCGGCCAGGCTGGTGGGCTCGTCGCCGGCGGTGGAGGCGAACGACGCGACGTCGAGGATCGTCCTGTGGTCCTCGGCCGGATCGAGCAGGCCCTCCTTGACCACGGCACCGAACTCGCGCCAGAACGTCCGGTACTTCTCGGCGTCGTTGCGCATGAGGTCCTTGACGGTCGACAGGACCTTCTTGGCGAGGCGGCGCCGGATCAGCTGGATGTGCCGGTCCTGCTGGAGGATCTCGCGGGAGACGTTCAGCGACAGGTCGGCGGCGTCCACCACTCCCTTGACGAAGCGGAGATGGCCCGGCAGCAGCTCACGGCTGTCGTCCATGATGAACACGCGCTTGACGTAGAGCTGGATGCCGTGGCGGGCGTCGCGCTGGAAGAGGTCGTGCGGGGCACGCGCCGGGACGAAGAGCAGGGCCTCGTACTCGAAGGTGCCCTCCGCCCGCATCCGGATGATCTCCAGGGGCTCCGACCAGTCGTGGCTGATGTGCCGGTAGAACTCCTGGTACTCCTCGTCCTTGACCTCGGACCGCGGCCGGGCCCAGAGCGCCTTCATCGAGTTGAGGGTCTCGTCCCCCATGCGGATGGGGAACGAGATGAAGTCCGAGTACCGCTTGACGATCTCCCGGACCTTCCCCTCCTCGGCATAGTCGTAGAGGGCGTCCTCCTCGTCCGCGGGGCGCAGGTGGACGGTCACCGACGTGCCCTCCGGCACGTCCTCGGCGGTCTCGATCGTGTACGTGCCGTCGCCGTCCGACTCCCAGCGCACGCCCGTCTCCTCGCCGGCCCTGCGTGTGAGCAGGCGGACCCTGTCGGCGACCATGAAGACGGAGTAGAAGCCGACACCGAACTGGCCGATCAGCTCGGCCGAATCCTTGCTCTCCTTGAGCCTGCGCAGCGTCTCGGCCGTGCCGGACCGGGCGATGGTGCCGATGAGCCCCACCACGTCGTCGCGCGACATGCCGATGCCGTTGTCCCGCACGGTCAGCGTGCGGGAGTCCTTGTCCACCTCGACGGCGATGTGCGGGTCGTCGGTCCGCAGGCTGTCGTCCGTGAGACCGGCGAGGCGCCGTTTGTCCAGGGCGTCGGAGGCGTTGGAGATCAGTTCACGCAGGAAGATGTCCTTGTTCGAGTAGATCGAATGGACCATCAACTGCAGGAGCTGCCGCGCTTCGGCCTGGAACTCCAGCGTCTCGGTGCTCATTGCGTCCCTTCTGTTCAAGCGGTGTGCGGGCGTGCGGGCCATCGAAATCTGACACACCGGCAACAGGGCACACAAGCACGCTCGGCGCGACGCGCGACTACCCGAGGCGGCTCAGCGCGGCCGACACCAGCGTCCGCACCCCCGGGACGAGCACCGAGAGGTCGGGCGCGAAGAGCGGGCTGTGGTTGCCGGGCACGTTGCCCAGTCGCTCCAGCAGCGCCTCCCCCGGCGCCGCCTCCCACACCTCGGCCGGCGTGGTCGTGACGAACCAGTAGTCGTACGGCACTCCCCGCGGCGCCAGCAGGGAGAAGTCCTCGCTGCCCATCGCCGGGCCGAAGGCGAACACCGTGTGGTCTCCGAACAGTTCGCGGTGCACGGCGGCGACCTCCTCGTCGAGGAGGGCGTCGTTGACGGTGTTCGGATATCCGGGGCTGACGGTGATCACGGGCGGTCGCGGGCAGCCGGCCGCCTGGCACTCGCCGGTGACGATGCGGTGCACGGCGGCCAGCACGCGCTCGCGCACCTCCGGGTCCTGGGTACGCAGGTTCAGCGCGAGCCGGGCCTCGGCGGGGATGATGTTCGCCTGCGTACCGGCGTGGAACTGCCCGACCGTCAGCACCGCCGAGTGCGCCGCCGCGACCTCGCGGGACACCACCGACTGCAGCCGGGTGACGATGTACGCGCCGGTCACCAGCGGGTCGACGGTCGACTCGGGGCGTGAGCCGTGGCCGCCGACGCCGTGCACGACGACGTCGATGTCGTCGGAGGCCGACATGATGAGGCCGGGGGTGTGCGGATAGAACCCGGCGCGTCCGGGCGCGGCATGCTGGCCGAAGAGCACGTCGGGGCGGGGGAAGCGCGCGTGCACCCCGTCCGCGACCATCGCCGACGCGCCGCCACCGGCCTCCTCCGCGGGCTGCCCGACCACCACGAGCGTGCCCGACCAGGCCTCCCGGCCGGCGGCGAGCGCCTCGGCGGCGCCGATCAGCCAGGTCACGTGCAGATCGTGCCCGCAGGCGTGCATCACGCCGTCGACGGTGGAGGCGTGGGGAAGGCCCGTCGCCTCGGGCACGGGCAGCGCGTCCATGTCGCCGCGCAGCCAGACGACCGGCCCGTCCCCGTTGGCGAGCACGCCGACGACGCCGGTGCGGCCGACCCCTTCCGTCACCTCGTAGCCCGCGGCACGCAGCCGGCCGGCCAGCCTGGCGGCGGTGCGGTGCTCCTGGAAGGCGAGTTCGGGGTGGCGGTGCAGATCGCGGTAGAGGTCCTCCAGGCTGTCGGGCTTGAGGCCGGCGGTGAGTTCGAGCGCGAGGCGTGCTGCTGCGGCGGCGGATTCGCTCATGGCTGCTTCGTTCTCCTCCGACAGGGGCACGCTCGCCCACGGCGTCGCGTGCGGGGTGCTGAGGCCTGTGAGGGCCATCCTGCCGCCTGCCGGAAGGCCGGGCCATCCGTACGGGTGATCAGGAGCACCACCCCGCTGCCGGTACGCTGTGGCAGCTGCGGCAAACCCTCCACCTCACCCGCACCGGCGGTGAGTTACGGCCTGCGGCGCCGAGACTTCACACAGCATGAGGATGAATCACAGGTGCTCATAGCGGGCCGGTACCAGCTGCAGGATCCGATCGGGCGCGGCGCGATGGGAGAGGTCTGGCGGGCGTACGACGAGACGCTCGGCCGACGGGTAGCCGTCAAGCTGCTGCTGCCCCAGGACTCCGACCCCACGGCCGCGTCACGCTTCCGCCTGGAGGCGCAGACCGCCGGACGGCTGCATCACCCCTACGTGGTGGGCGTACTGGACTTCGGTACGTACGAGGACCGGCTGTTCCTGGTGATGGAGCTGGTCGACGGCGACAGCCTCGCCGGTCTGCTCGCCCAGGCGGGCCCGCAGCCCGCCGCACGCGTGGCGCTGATCGCCTCGCAGGCGGCGGCCGGACTGGCGGCCGCCCACCAGCAGGGCATCGTGCACCGCGACATCAAGCCGGCCAACCTGCTGCTGGACGCGGACGGCACCCTGAAGATCGGCGACTTCGGCATCGCCCGCTTCCTCGACGACCCGGCCGCCGCGCTCACCGCCACCGGCCAGATCGTCGGCACCAGCCTCTACCTCGCCCCCGAACGCGCGCTCGGCCGCCCGGCGGGGCCGGCCAGCGACGTGTACTCGCTGGGCTGCGTGCTGTACCAGCTGCTCACCGGACGCCCGCCGTTCCAGGCCGACACCCCGATCGCCATCCTCCACCAGCACCTGGACGCCACGCCGGTACCGCCCCGGCAGCTCGGCGCCGAACTGCCGCCCGCCTTCGAGAGTTACCTGCTGGGTCTGCTGGCCAAGCAGCCCGAGCACCGGCCCGGCGCCGCCCAGATCGCCGACTGGTTCGCGGCGGGGGCCTGGCAGGGCCGCCCCGAGCCGCTGCCCGCCCCCGCACCGGCGCCCGCGGCCGCACCGACGCCGCCGGCCGGCGGGACGGGGCCCGCGACGACGTACATGCTGCCGTCCTCCCCCAGGACGGCGTCCCGGCGCCGCGGCCGGCCGGCGGCCCGCAGCGGGCTCCTGCGGCCGCGCGTGGTGGGGGCCGCGGCCGCGGTGACGCTGTTCCTGGCGGCGATGGCCGCCGGCATGCTGTGGTTCTCGCCCGACAACACGGCGACGGAGGGCTCCCGCACGGACTCCCCCGGCGGCTCGCCCACGGCCTCCACCACCGCCGGCACCGACACGGCGGGGACCGGGCCCACCTCGTCGCAGACCTCCCCGTCGGTGGTGTCCGCGGCCCCGGCCGGCGAGACGTCCCCGTCCCCCGCCGCGACGAAGAGGCAGGAGGAGCCCAGGGACGAGAAGCGGGAGCGGCGACGTCACACGGACGACGACGGCGATGAGGGGAACGACGGGGGCGACGCGGGCGACGCGGGCGACGGGGACGGCTGAGTCCCGGCCGGGCCCAGGGGTCGTCCGCATTGCCGTGTTCCGGCAATGTTGACTACCCTCCCGATGCCGAATGCCGTCAAGACGGCGTCAGGACGGCGTCGAAGGGGCGGGGGCGGAGTGAGCGTGACGGCGACCGAGGACACGTATCTGCGGGGGTACACGGGCATGCTGACGGAGGTCTTCGCCACCGGGCGCCGCCCGACCCGCGACGAGCTGGAGGAGCGCCGCGCCCTCGGTGAACGGGCCGCGGAGGCCGGGCACAGTCTGCGCGCGCTCGTGCGTGAGCACCTCGACGCGACCCGCGTCTGGTGGCCCGACGCGTCGGCGACGGCGGACAGTGTGCTGGCGGCGGTGGCCCAGGCCGTGGACGCCTTCGCGGAGGGCTACGAGCGGGCACAGCACCTGGCGGTCCGTCAGGAGGAGGCGGCCCGGCGGGAGTTCATCGACGACCTGCTGTACGGGCGCAGCGACCTGGGGCGGCTCGCGGAGCGGGCCGAGCGGTTCGGACTGGTGCTGTCCAGCGCCCACGCGGTCGCGGTCGCCGAAGGCCCGGAGGCGTACGCGGACACCCACCCGGTGACCCGCCGGGTCGAGACCGCCCTGATCGCCCGCTTCGGCGACCGGCGCATCCTGCTGGCCACCAAGAACGGGCAGCTGATCTGCATAGCGCCCGGCGACCAGGACGACGTGCTCGCGTCCTTCGCCGCACAGGCCTACGCGGCGACCGGGGCCGGACGGGTGGCCATCGGGCGGCCCCAGCCCGGTGCGGGGGGCGTGGTCCACTCGTACGAGGAGGCCCTCAGCGCGCTGCAGCTGGCGGAGCGCCTCGCGCTCGACGAGCCGGTGGTGCGCGCCGCCGAGCTGCTGGTCTATCCGGTCCTCACCCGCGACCGGCAGGCCATGGCCGACCTGGTGCTGAGCGCCCTGGGTCCGTTGCGCGGGGCCCGGGGTGGCGCCGAGCCGCTGTTGCGGACGCTGGAGGTGTACTTCGAGTCGGGCTGTGTCGCGGCCGAGGCGGCGCGCCGGCTCGCGCTGAGCGTGCGCGCCCTGACCTACCGGCTGGAGCGCATCCACCAGCTGACGGGCGCCGACCCGGCGAAGCCGACACACCGCTACACCCTCCAGACGGCCGTGATCGGCGCCCGGCTGCTGGACTGGCCCGCCCAGGAGCTCTGACGTCCGGGGCGGGCCGGCTGCCCGTGCGGTTCAGCCGCTGATCTCGACCTTCTCGGCCGCGCCGTCCCGCCGGGTGACGCCCTTCAGCAGCTCGGCGAGGTCGACGCCCGTGGTGGCGCCGAGGAGTTCGATGCCCTGGGTGACGTTGTCGGCGACCGCGCGGGGGATCCGGCCGGCCCCGTCTGTGGAGATCACGGTCATCTTCTGCACCGCCGCGAGCGGTTCGGACGCCTTGGCGACGACCTGCGGCAGCACCTCGACCAGCATCTGCAGCACGGCGGCGTCGCCGTACCGGCCGAAGGCGTCGGCCTTCTGCCGCATGGCCTCCGCCTCGGCCGCACCCTTCGCGCCGATCGCCACCGCCTCGGCCTCACCCTCCAGGCGGACCGCCTCCGCGATCGCCGCCCGCCGGGCACGCTCGGCCTCACCCTGCTTGAGGCCCTCGATCGCCTCCGCCTCGGCGAGTGCGCCGCGGCGCTGCTTCTCGCCCTCACCGGTCAGCCGGGACCGCTCGGCCTCGGCCTGCGCCGCCGCGATCTCGGCCAGCCGCTCGGCCTCGGCCTGCTTGACCCGCGCCACCCGCCTGGCCTCGGCCTCCTGCTCGGCGGCGTAGCGCTGGGCGTCGGCGGGCTTGCGCACCTCGGTGTCGAGCTGGCGGTCCTTCAGCGCGGCCTGCCGCTCGGCGACCTTCTCCTGCTGGGTGAGGATGTCCTGCTTGCGGGCCGCCTCCGCGAGCGGACCGGCGGCGGCCGCCTGCGCCGCCGCGGCGTCCGTCTCGGCCTTGATCTCGGCCTGCCGCAGCGCGAACGTCCGCTGGGCGACGGCGATCTCCTCCTCGGCCTTCAGCCGGGCCTGCTCGGCCGCCCGGCGGGCCTCGGCCTCGGCGATGTCGGCCTCCTGCCTGGCGCGCGCCGCCTCGGGGCGGCCGAGGTCCTCCAGGTAGGAGCCCTCGGTGGTGATGTCCTGGATCTGGAAGGCGTCCAGCACCAGGCCCTGCCCGGACAGGCTGGCCTCGGCCTCCTCGGCGACCTGACCGGCGAAGGCGGCCCGGTCGCGGATGATGTCCTCCACCGACATCCGCCCGACGATGGCCCGCAGCGCGCCGGAGAGCACCTCCTGGGTGAAGCCGACGATCCCGTCCTGCTGCATCAGGAACCGCTGGGCCGCCGCCCGGATCGAGTCCTCGGTGCCGCCGACCTTCACGATGGCGACGCCCTCGAGATGGGCCTTGATCCCGCGCAGGGTGACCGCGCCGCGCACGGCCACCGGAATGTGCCGCGAGGAAAGGTCGAGCGTGAACCGCTGCTGCACGAACGGCACGACGAAGACTCCGCCGCCGACGACGACCTTCTGCCCGCTGTTGTCGGTGAAGACCCGGCCGGTCGCCGGATCGGTGGCCTGCTTGCCACGCCGCCCGGTGACGATGAACGCCTCGCTCGGCCCGGCCACTTTGTACCGGCCGGCCACCACCAGGGCCAGCAGTACAAGGAGTACGACGACTCCCACCACGGCAACGACGACAGGACTCATGACAATGCCCCCGTTCCAAGAGCTGAACATGGCGAAAAGGACAGACGGCCCGGCACTCAGTCGACCGCGCGCACCACTACGGAGGTCGCGGACGGTGCCGCCTCCACCCACACCTCGGCGCCCCTGGCCACCGGCACGGCGCTGCGCGCGGCGAACTTCACGGGCTGACCGGCGAGTTGGAACAGCACCTCGCCGAAGCCGCCGTCCGGGATGGCGGTCACGACGTTGCCGGAGGTACCCACGAGGTCCTCGCCGCGCGGTGCGACAGCCGACCCGTCACGCATCAGGGCGCGGCTGAGCCGGTACGTCAGCCAGGCCGTGCCCCCGCCGCAGACGGCGCCGCATCCGGTGGCGAGTGCCGGGCCTACCCCGGTCACCCCCATGGCGAGGGCTCCGCCGAAGCCGGTCATCGCCAGGAACCCGGCAATGACCGGCAACGACAGCCACCCGTCGAGGACGCCGTCCAGCGCGCCGTCGAGCACGCTGTCCAACACCCCGTCGAGTACCAGCGCCAGGGCGAGCAGCACGACCCCCGTGATGCCGAGTCCCAGGAACCAGGCCATCTGTGCCGCCCCCTCCCGCCCGCCGCCGGTCTCCCCGTTGACGGGATCCTGACATGCGGGGCCGCCAGCTCGCACTGCCGGGTTCCGGCAATCTTTACGCGTTCTTCATGCCGACGTCCGGAATCTCCGGCAGGCCCAGCAGGCGCGTGATCGTGCGGAGCACGCCGTTGTCCGTGTTGGCCGGAGCCAGGTGGCGGGCGCGCCGGACGACCTGCGGGTGGGCGTTCGCCATGGCGTAGGACCACTCGGCCGTGTCGAGCATCTCCAGGTCGTTGGGGTAGTCGCCGAACACCACGGTCTGCGCGGGTGTGATGCCCAGCTCGCGCTGGAGGCGGCGGACGGCGGCGCCCTTGTTGGCGGTGCGGTTCATGATGTCGACCCAGTGCGCGCCGGAGACGACGACCTGGTGGGTGGCGCCGAAGCGGGCGAGGGCCGGGGCGGTGACGCGTTCCACGGGGCCGAAGTCGTGGAGGGCGACCTTGAGGATGTCGTCGTCGACCGCGGTGACGTCGTCGACGACCCGGTGCTCGACGTAGTACCTGCGGACCTCCGCCAGGAAGGGCTCGTCGGCGCGTTCGACGTAGGCGGACCGCTTGCCGCAGACGACGGCGCCGAGGTCGACGCCGTCCGCCGCGAGCCGCCGAACCTCCCGGACGACGTCCGTGACCACGGCCGGGGCCAGCGTGTCGGAGCTGATTTCCACGCCGTCCCGGACGACGTAGGTGCCGTTCTCCGCGATGAACACCATGCCCTCGGCGGCCCGGGCGAACTCCCGTGCCAGCGTGGCGTACTGGCGGCCACTGGCCGGGGTGAACAGCACCCCGCGCTCCCGCAGCCGCTCCAGCACCTCCCACAGCCCGGCCGGGACGCGCTTGTCGTCGTCCAGCAGCGTGCCGTCCATGTCGGTGACGACGAGGCGGATGTCGGCGTTGCCGGGCGCCGCGGGGGCGGACGTGGTGGGCAGGGTCGCGTGGGAGTGGGGCATGTCCTGTTTCCTGGGGCGCTCGGCCGTTTCCCTGAGGTGCCCGATCGCGCGCCGCTCGTCGTTCCGGGTGCGGCCGTCAACCCTACCCAGAACTCTCCTTCGTACGAGTGAGGCCCCGGTCCGCCGGTTCGCCCGCGGGCCGATCTTGAACGCGGCACAATGGCGGCAACTGCGGTACGGGCGAGGAGAGGAAGAGACGTGAGCGAGGCTCCCACCCCGGCGGAGGGATCGGCACGCCTGAACACCGGTGTGGCGCACAACGCACGGGTCTGGAACTACTGGATCGGCGGCAAGGACAACTACGAGGTCGACCACCAGGTGGGCGACCATGTCGCCTCGATGTTCCCGCTGGTCCGGGACATCGCGCGGGCGGACCGCGAGTTCCTCGGCCGGGCGGTGTCCCTCCTGGCCGGCGAGCGCGGGGTGCGGCAGTTCCTGGACATCGGCACCGGGCTCCCGACGGCGGACAACACCCACGAGATCGCCCAGCGTATCGCGTCCGAGTCGCGGATCGTGTACGTCGACAACGACCCCATCGTGCTGATACACGCCCGGACCCTGCTGACCGGCACCTCCGACGGCGTCACCGACTACGTCGACGCCGACGTGCGCGACCCGGACCTCATCCTCGACCGGGCCACGCGCACCCTGGACTTCACGCGTCCCGTCGCGGTGATGATGCTGGGCATCCTCAACTTCGTGCTGGACACCGACGAGGCGCGGGACATCGTGCGCCGGGTCATGGCCGCCGTCCCCTCGGGCAGTTACCTGGCCATGACGCACCCCACGCACGACGCGGAGCTGGGCGGCGAGGGCCAGATCCCGGCCATGAAGTTCTGGAACGAGAACGCCACCCCGCCGGTCACCGCCCGCAGTGGCGCCGAGATCGCGTCGTTCCTCGACGGGCTGGAGATGCTCGAACCGGGCCTGGTGTCATGCTCCGCCTGGCGCGCCGAGCTGCACGCCCCCGTCGTGGTACCGCAGTACGGCGCGGTGGCCGTGAAACCCTGACTCCGGTACCGACCCGGCCGCCGCGCCCCGTCGAGGAGGACGTATGACGACCCTTGCCGACCCGGTCCCCGGTGGCCGTCCCGGTGAGACCGAAAGGGCCTCCGCGCTCAGCGGTGAGCTGTCCTCGCGGGGTGTGCACGGGATCGTCCTGTCGTACGTCGACACGGCGGGCATCGGCCGGGTCAAGGGGATCCCGACGGCGCGGCTCCCGGCGGCCACGGCCTGGGGCGTGGGGATGTCACCGGTGTTCGACACCTTCCTCGCCAACGACTCCGTCGTCACCACCGATGTGCTCGGCTCGCCGGACGGTGATCTGCGGCTCTACCCCGACCTGGACCAGCTGACCGTGCTCGCCGCGCAGCCCGGCTGGGCGTGGGCACCGGTGGACCGGATCACCCAGGACGGCGAGTCGCACCCGGCCTGCTCCCGCACGTTTCTGCGCCGGGTCGTCGACCGTGCGGCCCGGCAGCACGGCGTCACCTTCCGGGCGGCCGTGGAGATCGAGTGGGCGCTCGGGCTGGGGTCGGCGCCCGGCGGGGAGTTCGTACCGGCGGTGTCAGGACCGGCGTACGGCGCCACCCGGCAGGTGGAGCTGAGCGACTGCACGGCCGATCTGCTGGCGGCGTGCGCCGCGCAGGGCGTGGACGTGGACCAGGTACACCCCGAGTACGCGGCCGGGCAGTTCGAGGTCTCGGTGGGGGCGCTCGACCCGGTGGCGGCTGCCGACCGGAGCGTGCTGCTGCGGCAGACCATCCGCGCGGTTGCCGGGCGGCACGGTCTGCGTGCCTCCTTCGCCCCGGCCGTCTCCGGCGAGGGCGTCGGCAACGGCGGCCATCTGCACCTCTCCGCCTGGCGCGACGGCGTCAACCTGCACTCCGGCGGCACCGGCCGGCACGGCATGACCGCGGACGCCGAGTCCTTCGCGGCCGGGATCCTCGGCCATCTGCCGGGCCTGCTGGCGGTGACCGCCCCGAGCCCGGCGAGCTATCTGCGGCTCCGGCCGGCACAGTGGGCCGGCGTGTTCACGGCATGGGGCCTGGAGACCCGGGAGACCGCGGTGCGGGTCATCACGGGCACCGCCGGCCTGCGCGACCAGGCCGCGAACCTGGAGGTGAAGCCCGTGGACCTGGCCGCCAACCCCTACCTCGCCCTCGGCTCCGTGATCGCCGCCGGACTGGACGGCCTCGCGACGGCCGCACCGCTGCCGGAGCAGACCACGGGCGACCCGGCGCGGCTGGGCGCCGAGGAGGCGGCGCGACGGGGGGTGCGCCGGCTGCCGGAGTCGCTGGAGGAGGCCGTCGCCGCGTTCCGCCGGGACGACGGGGTGCGGGCCGCGCTGGGAGAGGTGCTGGCCGACGCGGTGATCGCCGTACGGCTCGGGGAGATCGCCGCCGTGGCCGGGCTGGACGACGAGCGGGTGGCCGCGGCCTACCGCTGGGTCTACTGACGTGGGCACCGCCGGACCGGTCGCGGAGGCGCTGGACGCGCTGCCCCTGGTGGACCACCACTGCCACGGCGTCGTCACGGCCGGCCTGGACATGCCGGGCTTCGCGTCGCTGCTCACCGAGGGCGAGGCATGGCCGGGCGTCTCGCCCTTCGACAGCCCCGTCGGCGTCGCCGTCCGCCGCCACTGCGCGCCCCTGCTGGACCTGCCGCGCCACGCCCCGGCCGGGGAGTACGTGGCCCGCCGGGCGGGGCTCGGCCCGGAGGAGGTGAACCGGCGGTTCCTGTCCGCCGCCGGGACGAAGGTGTTCTGCGTCGACACCGGCTACACCCCCGAAGGCCTCACCACGCCGGAGCAGTTGGCGGAGCTCGCCGGTGCCGGTGCCCTCGCGCACGAGGTCGTACGGCTGGAGACCGTCGCCGAGGCCGTGCTGGCGGCCGGGGTCGAACCGGACGCGTACGCGCGGACGTTCGAGGCTGCCGCGTGGGAGGCGGTACGGCAGCCCGGTGTGGTGGCGGTGAAGTCGGTGGCCGCCTACCGCACGGGCTTCGACCTGGACCCGGCCCGCCCCACGGAGGCCGAGATCACCGAGGCCGCCCGGCACCTGCCGGCGGACGGCGGCCGGCTGGACGACCCCGTGCTCGTACGGCACCTGCTGTGGACGGCCGTCGGCCTCGGGCTCCCCCTCCAGCTGCACACCGGCTTCGGGGACAACGACGTCCGGCTGCACCGCTGCGACCCCACCCACCTGACCGACTGGCTGCACCTGACCTCCGGCACGATCCCGGTGATGCTGCTGCACTGCTGGCCGTACCAGCGCCAAGCCGCCTATCTCGCGGCCGTGTTCGAGCAGGTGTACCTCGACGTCGGCCTCACCCTGCACCACGTGGGGCCGGGCCGGGCGGGCGCGGTGCTGGCCGAAGCGACGGAGATCACGCCGTTCCGCAAGCTGCTGTACAGCTCCGACGCCTACGGTGTGGCGGAGTTCCACCTGCTGGGTGCCCTGGCCTTCCGGCGGGGGCTGGCCGAGTTGCTCCAGGAGCGGGTCGACTCGGACGAGCTGGGCCTGCCGGACGCGCTGCGCGTCGTGCGGTGGGCGGGGCGGGACAACGCCCACCGGGTCTACCGGTTTTCCGACGACACCTGAAAGTATGATCAAGCAATGTCTGACATGACCGAGACCACGCCCGGTTGGCTGTCCTCCGACGAGCTGGAGATGGCGCGCGCCCGCATGCCGATCCTGTACGTCGAGGGGGTGCCGGTGCGCGTCGACGACAGCGGTGAAGTCACCAGCATCGGCCTGCTGCTGCGCATCGGACCGGACGGGACGGTCAGTCGCACCCTGGTCTCCGGCCGGGTCCTGCACCACGAGCGGGTCCGGGACGCCCTGCTGCGGCACCTGGAGAAGGACCTCGGCCCGGTGGCGCTGCCCCGGATCCCGGCCTCCCTCCAGCCCTTCACGGTCGCCGAGTACTTCCCGACCCAGGGCATCACGCCGTTTCACGACCCCCGCCAGCACGCGGTGTCCCTCGCCTACGTGGTGCCGGTGACCGGCGACTGCCGGCCCCGGCAGGACGCGCTCGACCTGGAGTGGTTCGAGCCGCACGAGGCGGCCTCGCCGGCGTTGCAGAGCGAGATGCCGGGCGGGCACGGGGTGCTGCTCAAGCAGGCGCTGGCGCACGTGGGGCTGGCGTTCTGACCGGTCGCACCGGATGACGCCGTGGCCACGAGGCGTGCGGACGGGAGGGCGCCGGTCCTGACCGGCGCCCTCCCGTCGGTCAGGCCACCAGCGCAGCCGGCTGGTCCGCCGCAGCCAGCAGGTCGACGAGCGTGGCGCGGGCCCGGTTCACCCGGGAGCGGACCGTGCCGACCGGACAGCCGCTCAGCGCGGCCGCCTCCGCGTACGGCAGTCCCAGCAACTGGGTG
Source organism: Streptomyces sp. NPDC059861 (assembly GCF_042731435.1). Taxonomy (NCBI): domain Bacteria; kingdom Bacillati; phylum Actinomycetota; class Actinomycetes; order Kitasatosporales; family Streptomycetaceae; genus Streptomyces; species Streptomyces sp. NPDC059861. Next base: position 73,624 of record NZ_JBHWJQ010000031.1, read on the forward strand.
AGCACGAACGCCTCCCGCCGCTCCTCGGGCAGCACGGCCAGCAGGTCGAGCAGCGCGATGCCGTCGTCGAAGCCGGGCAGGTCACGCGGCTGGGCCAGTTCCACGGCAAGCCGCCAGTCCGGTACGTCGCACAGGCGTGGCCGGGCGGCGGCGTAGCGGTAGCTGTCGATCACCGCGCGCCGCGCGATCGACAGCAGCCAGGCCCGCGCGGAGGAGCGCCCCTCGAACCGGTGCAGGCTGCCGAGCGCGCGCAGGAACGTGTCCTGCGCGAGGTCGTCGACGGCCTGCGGATCGCCGCACAGATGGGCGACGTAGCGCAGGACGTCACGGTGCAGGGCGCGGACGAAGCGGTCGACGGCCGCCGGGTCACCGGTGCGGGCGGCCAGCGCCCATGCCGTTATCGAGTCGTCGGCGGATTCGGCCCCGTGGGGCGCGGTCGGTTCGTGGTCGTCGGTCTTCCCGTGGTCCTCGGTTCTCTCGCGTACGTCGGGCAGGGCAGGAGTGATCACCTGGTGTCCTTGTCGGCCGTCCAGGACCCCGGCCGGCGGCGCGTGGGCGCGCGTGCGGTACGGGATCCGGTGAGGGGGGAGCGGCCGTACGGCGTCCTGCGCGGTGTCGGATGCCCGCGCGGGCGTACGGCCGTGACCCAAGGCGCGCACAGGCTGCCCCGGGTTACCGGCTGTCGTCAGACAGCGGTCCCCAGGGGCGGCCCCCGAGAGGTGATCGCGTGGACGAGCAGGAGCCGTCGCGGTGACCGCGCCGACCTGCGGCGCCGCAGGCGGGGGCGCGGGTGGTGCGGCGGGGCGGGCACGGCGAGCGGCAGCCGCAGTGGTGCCGCGAGCCATCCGGCCACCGCGCGCAGGAGGCGGAACGCGGCGCGCTCGCCGTGCGCGAGCCACAGGCCGCACAGCAGCGCGGCCAGCAGGTGCGCGGCGAGCATGCCGAACGAGGACGAGCCGTCCATGACGTGGTCCATGGCCCCGCCATGGGCCACGTCCATGGCGTCCGCGGAGTGGGTGTGCGGGGAGCCCATGGGCATCGCCGCCATGTCCGCGGCGTCCATGGGCATCGCCGACATGTCGTGCCCCGTGTCATCCGAGTGCGTACGGAGCGCGGGCCCGGCGGCCATCGACTGGGCGACGGAGAAGGCGGAGTGCAGGGCCGTCTGGGCGACGACGACGACGGTCACGATCAGCGGCAGTCCGCGCTCCCGGCCGGCCAGCCCCCAGCCCGCGGCACCGGTCACGGCGGCGCCCGCGGCCAGCGTCCACCAGGGCACATCGCTGCCGGACATCAGCACGTGACCCAGGGCGGCGAGCAGCACACAGACGGCCGCGAACACCGCGGCCCGAACCGTGCGAGGACACCACCCGACAGTCATGACGGCCCTCATCCTTGCATCCGGCGCGCGGTCGTCAACGGTGGGTACGGAATTGGGTGGTGTCGGTGACTCAATCCGAGACGCGTGAGACAGACCACACACATATGCCGGAACCAGCCCGGCGTTCGGGCCGACCGCTGTGGAAGACGACGTACTCCCTGGCCCGCCTCCCCTCTGGCATCCTCGAAACGTGCCCTCCCCCCGCCCCGCCGTCGAACCCGAGCCGATATCCGCCGATCCGCCCGGTTCCACGCCCCGCCCGCTGCTCACCCAGTCATGGCTGGATCTGGCCCTTCTGCACTGGGCCGCCGACCCCGCGGACGTGGCGCCCCTGCTGCCGGCCGGCTGCGTCCCGGACACCCTGGACGGGGTGACGTACGTCGGTCTCGTGGCGTTCCGGATGCACCGGGTCGGCTGGCTGGGGCTGCCCGGCGTGCCGTATCTGGGGAACTTCCCGGAGACCAACGTCCGGCTCTACTCGGTCGACAGCCACGGGCGCCGCGGCGTGGTCTTCCGCTCGCTGGACGCCTCCCGGCTGCTGCCGGTGGCGGTCGGCCGCTCGGTGTTCCGGCTCCCCTACGCGTGGTCGAGGATGACCGTGTCCCGCGAGGGCGACGTCCTCACCTACACCAGCACGCGGCGGCTGCCCGGCCCCAGGGGCGCGTACAGCCGGATCACCCTGCGCGTCGGCGAGCCCGTGGCCGAGCCCACCGAGGTCGAACACTTCCTGACCGCCCGCTGGGGTATGCACACCACGCTCCTCGGGCGCCCCGTCCACCTCCCGAACACCCACCCGCGCTGGCCCCTGCACCGCGCCGAAGTCCTGAAATGCGAGGAGGACCTGGTGGCCGCGGCGGGCCTGCCGGCGCCGGTCGGCGAACCGGCGAGCGTCCTGTACTCACCGGGGGTGCCGGTACGTTTCGGCCGCCCCGCCCGCCGACAGGGCTGACGTTCACCTCTGGCCGGGGGCCTGGCCACCGCCCGGCAGCACCACCACCGCCGACGTCTCGACCCGGCCGCTGCGCTCGAAGTGGAGCGTGAACGGCACGACGTCGCCCACGTGCCAGCCCGCGTCGGCCCGCAGGCTCACGTCCAGGCCGAGCGGTGTCATCGACAGGTCGCCGCCCGCGGGGACGAAGGCGGAGCCGACGGCGGCGCGGTAGGCGGCTCCGCTGTCGGTCATCCGGTGGCGGCTGAGCGTGGGTTCCCGGCCGGCCGTGCCGGACGTCACCGCGACCAGTTGGTCCTCCGCTCCCCCGGAGTTGGTGATGTCGAAGAACGCCGCCGTGTCCTCGGTGTCGCCGAACGGCAGGAAGACCCGGCCCGGCGCGACCTCGATCCGGGGCGGTCTGCCCGCCCGGCCGGTGTCGACCCACGCGGTCAGCGCGCCGAGGGCGACCGCACAGGCCGCCACCGGGGCGAGGGCGGTGAGCAGGTTGTCGGCGGCACGCGGTCGGCTCATCGCGCGGGCCGCCGTCCACGCCCGGGCTGCCAGGTGCGCAGCCGCAGGCTGTTCCCGACGACCAGCAGCGAGCTCACGGACATCGCCGCCGCGGCGAGCATCGGGGTGAGCAGCCCCACCATGGCCAGCGGCAGCGTCACCGCGTTGTAGCCGAAGGCCCAGACGAGGTTGGCGCGGATCGTGCCCAGGGTGCGCCGGGCCAGCCGAACCGCGTCCGCGAGCGCCTCGATGTCCCCGCGCACCAGCGTCACGTCGGCCGCACCGATGGCCACGTCCGTGCCGCCGCCCATGGCGATGCCGAGGTCGGCGCCGGCCAGCGCGGCGGCGTCGTTCACCCCGTCGCCGACCACCGCGACCCGGCGTCCGTCCGCCCTCAGCCGCCGTACCAGGTCGGTCTTGCCCTCCGGGGTGCGGCGGGCGTGCACCTCGGTGATGCCGAGCGACGCCGCGACGGCTCGTGCGGGCGCGTCGGCGTCGCCGGTGGCGAGGACGGGCTCGATACCGAGGCGGCGCAGCCGTTCCACCGCGCGGTAACTGCCCGGCCGTACGACGTCCCCGACCTCGACGACCGCGGCGGCCGCCCCGTCCACCCGCACCAGGACCGGCGTCCGCGCGGCCGCGTGCGCCGCCTGCCGCGCCTCGGCCAGTTCGCCGGGCAACTCCCCCTCGCAGGCGCCGACTTCGACGAGCCGCCCCTCGACCCTGCCCCGCACGCCCCGTCCGGCCTCGGCGGAGAAGTCCCGCACGCCGGGCAGCGGCCGCCCCACGTAGGCGGTGATCGCCCGCCCCAGCGGATGCTCGGATCCCTGCTCCACGGCCCCGGCCAGCCGCAGTACGGCGTCCCGGCCCGGCCCGCCCGGCGGCGTGGTGACCCGGGCGACGGTCATCTGCCCGGAGGTGAGCGTGCCGGTCTTGTCCAGGACGACGGTGTCGATGTGCCGGAGCCCCTCCAGCGCCTGCGGCCCGGTGACCAGCACGCCGAGCTGGGCGCCGCGGCCGGTCGCGGCCATCAGGGCGGTGGGGGTCGCGAGGCCCAGCGCGCACGGGCAGGCCACGACCAGGACGGCGACGGACGCGGTGATCGCGGCCTGTGGATCGGCCCCGGCACCCAGCCAGAAGCCGAGGACTGTCACGGCGAGCGTCAGCACCACCGGTACGAACACCCCGGCCACGATGTCGGCCAGCCGCTGCGCCTTCGCCTTGCCCGCCTGGGCCTCCGTCACCATCGCGGTGATCCGGGCGAGTTGGGTGTCCGCCCCGACCGCGGTGGCCCGGACGAGGAGCAGCCCGCCGACGTTGACCGCCCCGCCGAGCACCGCGGTGCCGGGGCCGGCCTCGACGGGTTCGCTCTCCCCCGTGACTAGGGCCAGGTCCACGGCGGAACTGCCCTCGACCACCTCGCCGTCGGTGGCGATCCGCTCTCCGGGACGCACGACGAAGACCTGCCCGGTCGTCAACAGCCCGACGGGGACCAGCCGTTCGCCGCCGCCCTCCTCCCGCACGGACACCTCCTTGGCGGCGAGCCGCGCCAGCGAGCGCAGCGCCGCACCGGTGCCGCGCCGGGCTCGCGCTTCCAGCACGCGGCCCGCCAGCACGAACAGCGGTACGGCGACGGCGGCTTCGAGATAGACATGCGCGACGCCGTCGGCCGCGGACGGCACCAGACCGAACGGCATCCGCATGCCGGGGTCGCCCGCGCCGCCGAGGAAGAGCGCGTACGCCGACCACGCGAAGGAGGCCAGTACGCCGAGCGAGACCAGGGTGTCCATGGTCGACGCCGCGTGCCGCAGGCCCCGCGCGGCCCGTACGTGGAAAGGCCAGGCTCCCCATACGACGACCGGCGCGGCGAGGACGAAGCAGAGCCACTGCCAGTTGCGGAACTGCAGGGCGGGCACCATCGACAGCACCAGCACGGGCACCGCGAGCGATGCCGTCACCGTCAGCCGGCCGAGCTCGGAGTCGTTCCCGGCGCCGGGTTCGGGGGCCTGGGACGGTGTGGGCAGGGCGGCCGTGTAGCCGGCCTGCTCGACCGTGGCGACCAGTTCCTCGGGGCGGACGACGGTCGGGTGGGTCACCCGGGCCCGGCCGGTGGCCAGGTTGACGGTGGCGATGACGCCGTCGAGGCGGGCCAGCCGTTTCTCGACCCGTCGCACGCAGGCCGCGCAGGTCATTCCGCCCACGGTGAGGTCGGTCGTCGTCAGGGCGGGCGCCGGCCTGGTCGTCATGGGGTGCGGCCTTCGGTGTGGTCGCCGTGCGTGCCGGTGCCGCTGTGGGGGTCCGCCTCGGTGGCGCCGCCGTCCGGGCGGTGCATGCCGGGCGCGACCGGGCCGACGGCCGATCCGACGGCGTAGGCCACCACGAAGACCGCGGCGAGCAGGAGGAGGAATCCGCCGAGGGCGGGCGGGGGCAGCAGGTCCCTCAGCGCCCTGGGGGCGCGGCGGGCGGGTGGTCGGGGGTCGTGCATCACCGGTCTCCAGATCGCGTCGCACGGCGTCACTCGGTTCGCACCGTGCCGGTACAGGAGTCGGGGGCGGGACGGCTGGAGTTCCACGCCACCGGTGTGGGGTAGGTCACACTGTGCGATCACACGGTTACGGTAGGGCGCGCAGCGAGCACCGTTTCTTCCCCCTTTGAGGTGTTTCACCATGGCCCTGAGTATCCGCAACCAGCTGCCCGGCACCGTCACCGCCATCACCTCCGGCGAGGTGATGGCGATCGTCGGAGTGCGTCTCGACGGCGGGCAGGACATCACCGCGGCGATCACCGCGGACGCGGTACGGGACCTGGCGCTGACCGAGGGGGCCGCCGTACGCGCCCTCGTCAAGTCCACGGAGGTCTCCCTCGCCACGGGCCCTGTGGAGGGACTCTCCATCCGCAACCGGCTGCGCGGCACGGTGCTGGGGGTCGGCACGGGCGGCGCGATGGCCTCCGTCAAGGTGGCGGTGGAGGGCGGGGAGCTGACCTCCGCGATCACCAAGGACGCGGTCGACGACCTCGGTCTGGCGCCGGGCTCTCCGGTGGTCGCCCTGATCAAGGCGACGGAGGTGTCCCTGGCGACGGGGTGACGCCGGGCGCGTCGCCGTACTCGTCGGGGAGGCGTATCGCGGGGCCGCCGACCTGCAGGCCGAGGGGTTCCGCGCGGCCCCTCGGCTCCTCCCAGGCCTCCTGGCGGCCGAGCGCGGTGAGATCGAGGTAGTTGTCACCGTTGTGGAACTCCTCGATGCCGCGGCCGAACGCGGAGTAGGTGTGGAAGACCTCCTCGCCGACCCGGAGGAAGGCGCTGATGCCGGGGTAGTCGCCGCGCCGGCTCGCGTCCCAGGGCTCGCCCGCCCCGGCGAGCTCGGCCGGGGTGCGGTAGTTGACCAGCACCGGGGCCACCCGGTCGTCGATCGTCGCGTGGAAGTCGTAGTTGAAGGCGCTGTCCGCGGCGGAGTACCAGGGGAACGTCCAGCCCATCCGGTCGCGGAACGCGGCGATCTTGGAGTACGGCGCCCGGGACACCGCGGCCAGGGAGGTGCCACGCACGTGCAGCTGGCGCAGACGGGCGGGGATCTGGTCGGCGGCGGAGGAACAGCTGGAGCAGCCGTGGTCACGGGGGTGCTCGGTGCCGTCGGCGTCGATGTCGTAGATCCACATGAAGTGGTGCACGACCAGCTGGGACCGCCCCTCGAACAGGTCGGCCAGCCCGACCGTGCCGTCCGGGCCCTCGAAGGTGTACGGCGCCTCGACGCGGACCATGGGCAGCCGCCGCCGTCGGGCGTTGACCCGGTCGCGGGCGCGGGTGAGCTCCTTCTCCGCGGCCAGCAGCTCCTTGCGCGCGCTCAGCCACTCCTCGCGGGACACCACCTCGGGCAGCTCGGTCATGGCCCTCACCTCCGCGTGGTCCGGAAACGGCGTCGGTCACCATGCTTCTCCCCCACGGCTCCGCCCACCACCGCGCCCGCCCCGCCCAGCCGGGCGTCGTCCGACACGGCTCTTGATTTAACCCTTCGTTTTCTTGAACCGTTCGTGTTTACCGCGATAGGTTCGCCCGCATGACCGCGTCCCCGAAACCGACCACCGCCGAGGAGCTACGCGGTGCCGGCCTGCGGGTGACGGCGGCCCGTGTCGCACTGCTGGAGACCGTCCGGGCCGGAGACCACCTGGGCGTCGAGGCGATCGCTTCGGGGGTGCGCGACCGTGTGGGCCACATATCCCTGCAGGCGGTGTACGAAGCCCTGCACGCGCTGACCGCGGCGGGACTCGTCCGCCGGATCGAACCTGCGGGCAGCCCCGCCCGTTACGAGGGGCGCGTCGGCGACAACCACCACCACCTCGTGTGCCGGTCCTGCGGCACGGTCACCGACGTCGAGTGCGCGACCGGCCAGGCCCCCTGCCTGACCGCGTCGAACGACCACGGCTTCTCGATCGACGAGGCCGAGGTCATCTACTGGGGCCTGTGCCCCGCCTGTTCCACCCGTAGTTCCTGAGCACCGTGATCCATGTCCCGAAGAAGGATGCCCATGGCTGAGAACCCGGATGCAATCGTCACCGACCCCAAGACGGAGGGCACAGGAGGCTGCCCGGTCGCGCACGGGCGCGCCGCGCACCCCACGCAGGGCGGTGGCAACCGCCAGTGGTGGCCGGAGCGCCTCAACCTGAAGATCCTCGCCAAGAACCCCGCCGTTTCCAACCCGCTCGGTGAGGACTTCGACTACGCCGAGGCGTTCCGGTCCCTCGACCTGGCGGCCGTCAAGCGGGACCTCGCCGAGGTGCTCACGACCTCGCAGGACTGGTGGCCCGCCGACTTCGGCCACTACGGTCCGCTGATCATCCGGATGGCGTGGCACAGCGCGGGCACCTACCGCATCAGCGACGGCCGCGGCGGCGCCGGCGCCGGCCAGCAGCGCTTCGCGCCGCTGAACAGCTGGCCGGACAACGCCAACCTGGACAAGGCCCGCCGTCTGCTGTGGCCGGTGAAGAAGAAGTACGGCCAGAACATCTCCTGGGCCGACCTGATGATCCTCGCCGGCAACGTCGCCCTGGAGACGATGGGATTCGAGACCTTCGGCTTCGGCGGCGGCCGGGCGGACGTCTGGGAGCCGGAGGAGGACGTCTACTGGGGTCCCGAGACCACCTGGCTCGACGACCGGCGCTACAGCGGCGACCGCGAGCTGGAGAGCCCCCTCGGCGCCGTCCAGATGGGCCTCATCTACGTCAACCCCGAGGGCCCCAACGGCAACCCGGATCCGCTGGCCGCGGCCCGCGACATCCGTGAGACCTTCCGCCGGATGGCGATGAACGACGAGGAGACCGTCGCCCTCATCGCCGGTGGCCACACCTTCGGCAAGACCCACGGCGCCGGCCCGGCGGACCACGTCGGCAACGACCCCGAGGCCGCCTCCATGGAGGAGCAGGGCCTCGGCTGGAAGAGCACCTACGGCACGGGCAAGGGCGGTGACGCCATCACCTCCGGCCTGGAGGTCACCTGGACCACCACGCCGATCCAGTGGAGCAACAACTTCTTCGAGAACCTGTTCGGCTACGAGTGGGAGCTGTCCGAGTCCCCCGCCGGCGCCAAGCAGTGGGTCGCGAAGGACTCCGAGGCCGTCATCCCCGACGCCCACGACTCGTCGCGCAAGCATCTCCCGACGATGCTCACCACCGACCTGTCGCTGCGCTTCGACCCGATCTACGAGCCGATCTCCCGCCGCTTCCACGAGAACCCGGCGGAGTTCGCGGACGCCTTCGCGCGTGCCTGGTACAAGCTGACCCACCGCGACATGGGCCCGAAGTCGCACTACCTCGGCCCGGAGGTCCCGGAGGAGACCCTGCTGTGGCAGGACCCGCTGCCCGAGGCCCAGGGCGAGGTCATCGGCGCCGAGGAGATCACGGCCCTCAAGGCCAAGCTCCTCGACTCCGGCCTGACCGTCCCGCAGCTGGTCGGCACGGCGTGGGCCTCGGCCTCGACGTTCCGCGGCAGCGACAAGCGCGGCGGCGCCAACGGCGGCCGGATCCGCCTGGAGCCGCAGCGCGGCTGGGAGGCCAACGACCCCGACCAGCTCGCCTCGGTCCTGCGCACCCTGGAGAACGTCCAGCGGGAGTTCAACGCGGGCTCCGCGAAGAAGGTCTCACTGGCCGACCTGATCGTCCTCGGTGGCTGCGCGGGCGTGGAGAAGGCCGCCAAGGCCGCGGGCCACGACATCGAGGTGCCCTTCACCCCGGGGCGTGTCGACGCGACGGACGAGCACACGGACGCCGAGTCGTTCGCCGCGCTGGAGCCGACCTCGGACGGCTTCCGCAACTACCTCGGCAAGGGCAACCGCCTGCCGGCCGAGTACCTGCTGCTCGACCGGGCGAACCTGCTGACGCTGAGCGCCCCCGAGATGACGGCGCTCGTCGGCGGTCTGCGCGTCCTGGGCGCCAACTCGCAGCAGTCCAAGCACGGCGTCCTCACCGAGACCCCGGGCACCCTGACGAACGACTTCTTCGTCAACCTGCTCGACCTGGGTGTGACGTGGAAGTCGACGTCCGAGGACCAGACCACGTTCGAGGGCATCGACGCCGCCACGGGCGAGGTCAAGTGGACCGGCACCCGTGCCGACCTCGTCTTCGGCTCCAACTCCGAGCTGCGTGCGGTCGCGGAGGTCTACGCGAGCGACGACGCGAAGGAGAAGTTCGTGACGGACTTCGTCGCGGCGTGGGACAAGGTCATGAACCTGGACCGGTTCGACCTGGTCTGACCTGAGTCAGCCATGAGGCCGTCCGGTCCGGCACGCTGTGTGCCGGACCGGACGGCCTCGGCCGTGCCCGCACACACGGGAAAGGCCGCCTTCTCAGCTTTCTGAGAAGACGGCCTCCGACCTGCGATGAAGCTGGTCGGGACGACAGGACTTGAACCTGCGACCCCTTGACCCCCAGGAGTGAGGGGCAAGGGTATTTTCCGTATATAGCAGACTTAGTCCGGGCGCAGAAAGTGCATGCGACGGCCTGTCGTGCACCAGCGGGCACACCGTGTGGTCGCCAAGTGGTCCCCACGTCATGCCCTCGCTCTGCCCCATGCCTCTCCGTGATGCGACCCAGCAACAACGAAGCTGCGAACTGCCCCACTCATCGCGGCAGCGGATCATCGGCCGTCTCGCATCCGGAGGCGTCGCGGCACATCTGCGCTGCCGCCGATGGCTCATCGGGACCTCACATGTCAGAACGCCGCTCGGATCGCCGCCGTAATGGCCCATCCGCAGGGATGGGTCCGGCCTCCGAAGGGAGGCCGGACCCTAGCGAGGCTGCGGGATCAGGCGGGGCGGATGTTCTCCGCCTGCGGGCCCTTCTGGCCCTGGGTGACGTCGAACTCGACCTTCTGGCCTTCCTGCAGCTCGCGGAAGCCCTGGGCAGCGATGTTGGAGTAGTGGGCGAAGACGTCGGGGCCGCCGCCCTCCTGCTCAATGAAGCCGAAGCCCTTCTCGCTGTTGAACCACTTGACCGTGCCCTTGGCCATGACTGTCTCCTTCGAGGGAAACCGGGCTCGCACCCTGCGTGCCCGGGAGGTGATCGCCCTGGTCCGGAGAGGCGCTGAACAGCAAGAACGCCCGTGATTGCGATCACGGGCGAACGAGACTTCGGAACCACGACTGCTGAGTCACTACGCTATACCGGTGTAGCGGCCGCCGCTAGCGATAACACGGCGTCAACGGCCGCCCTGTCGGTGTACGCCTGCCATCGCCTGCCGTTTGGACCCGCCGGAGTCCACACCTCGATCCACAGTCAGCTTGGGTCACGTCGGTGGCCGTGCTGCCGTCGGTGCGCTCACAGCAGAGCGGCATCGAGGCGCCGAGCGAACTGGCGATCGCGGGATAGCGATCAGGGCTCCGAACGGGGCGGTGCCGGCGATGACCGAGCCTGGAGAGCAAGTGTCGTTCGTAGCATCGGAGAGTGAACGCGCAGAACAGCAGCGGTGATCTCCCTGTCCTCGAAGGTGGCTGGACAGTGCGACTTCCCACCCGCTGCGCTGGTACTTCGAGTACCGCCGGCCAGGCTTGCACCCCAGCGTGGTCGTCGCGTGGTGGAACAACCCCATCCTGGTGGCCGTGCAGCAGACGCTGACCATTCTCGAGACAGCGGCGCCCGTGGGGCTGGACGGCAAACGCCGGGACTTTCACGCGTTCACGGACATGAGTGGGGCGGGCATGCAGTTCTTCCGCACCCACCTCGCCGAGCTGACGGTTGGCTCGCATCTGGCCCAGGCCGGCGTTCCGTTCCGGTTCAACACCGCCGACGCGCCCGATCTGCACACCTCAGCGTGCTCCGCGCATCTCGCTCGCTGCCGAGCCCGATCGTCGTGACCCGCTGACCCCGGTCAAGGACGCCGGTCCCCAGCTGGTCCCCAAGAATGATCAAGGGCCGGTTTCGGATGCCTCCGAAACCGGCCGTGACCTGCGACTGTCTCCAGTCGGGACGACAGGATTTGAACCTGCGACCCCTTGACCCCCAGTCAAGTGCGCTACCAAGCTGCGCCACGTCCCGGTGCGGTCTGACCTGGGGTTTCCCCCGGGCGAACGCGCAGGGAAACAATACCGCACTCGGGTCGGTGGTCGCGCACCCGTTTACGCCCGCCGCGGCGAGGGCGCCGCTGCCGGCGCGCGGGTGCGGTGGGTGTCGACGCGCACCAGATCGCGTATCGCGGGCACCGCGAGCAGCGCGAACACGACGACGAAGCTCATCGCGCCGGAGACGAGCAGGACCCGGTCCGCGCCCAGGGCGGCCGCGGCGGGCCCCGCGAGGGCCTGGCCGACGGGCAGCATCGCGAGGGAGCCGGCCACGTCGTAGGCGTGGATGCGGTTGAGGACGGCGGGCCGGACCTGGGTCTGCACGCTGGTCGCCCACATGACGCCCCAGAACGACATCCCGGCCCCGGCGACGGCGGCGCCGGCCGCCATCGCCGGCACGTCGAGGCCGAGCCCGACGGTCGCCGGGAACCCCGCGAAGCCGAACAGGGCGATCGCCCCGGCCCGCAGCATCCGGCGGGGGCGCAGCCGCAGCGCGATGAGCCCGCCGACGACGGTGCCGGCGCCAAGAGCGGAGTTGATCAGGCCGTAGGCGCGTGGGCCGTGTTCCTGGACCACCTCCGTCGCCACCAGCGGTACGGTCGGGCCGAAGACGGCGATCATGTACAGACACCAGACGGCGATGACGCCCCACAGCCAGGTGCGCGCCCTGAACTCCCGCCACCCCTCCACGAGAGCGTCCCGAAAGGCGCGCGCCCCGCGCCCCGCGGCACGGCTGCCCGGCACCGGCGGCGGCAGCCGCAGCAACAGCAGGCACAGGGCGCTGACCGCGTACGTGGCGGCGTGCGCGGCGAAGACACCGCCCGCCGACGCGACGCCGACCAGCACGCCCGCGACGGCGGGGCCGACGAGCTGGGCCGAGGACTCGGCGATGCGTACGGCGCCGTTGGCACCCTGGATGTCGGAGGCGAGCCGGGGCACCATGCTGGCGACGCCGGGCTGGAAGACGGCGCTCGCGACGCCGTTGACCACGCCGATCACGCAGATCTCCCACAGCACCACACGGTCCGCGAAGAAGAGTGCCGCGGTGAGGGCCTGGGTACCCAGCCGCACCACGTCGGCCCAGATCATCAGCTTGCGCGTGCTGAACCGGTCGGCGATGACCCCGCCGAAGACGACCAGCGCGGCGAACGCCCCGGCCGTCGCGGCCATGGCGAGGCCGACCGCACCTGCGCCGTACCCGTGCTGGAGCAGGCCCGCGGCGAGCGCCACCGGGAGCATGGTGTCGCCGAGCCGGGCCACGGCGCGGGCGACGAAGAACAACCCGAAGTCACGCGACCAGACCGGCCGCACGGCTGGTCCGGCACCGCCCTTGCCCGAACGGCTCCCCGCACGGGCCTCACCGCCGTTGCCCGAGCCGCCCCGCTCCCCCGCGTCGGCAACGTTGTCCGGTATGCCGCCCATCCCCCGCGCTCCCCTCCCCACGTCCCACGAAGCCCCGGTCACCCCAGCGGCCGAGGCCCACCCCTTCGGATCATGCCACCCCGCGCCGACAACCCCGGGGGGAATTTCACCGCCCGGACGGCAGCCCCAGCTCCGGGTGGGCCTCGAGCAGCCGGGTCGGCGCCGCCTGCCGCCAGGAGTCCGCCAGGATGTCCCGCAGCTCGTCCTCGTCCTCCAGCGCGGACAGCCGTGCCCGCACCCAGGCGAACTGCGCCTCGTGGTCGGCCACCCAGAACTTCTCCGGCTCGGCCAGGACCAGTTCGTCGCGCTCCTCCTTGGGACAGCGCACGGCGATGGAGGTCTCCTCCTCCGGCAGCGTGGCGAACATCTTCCCCGCGACCCGGAACGTGGGCATGCTCCAGGCGATCTTCTCCGTCGTGTCCGGCAGGGACAGGGCGATACGACGTACGTCTTCGGCATCCGGCATGAGACGCAAGGTAGCGCCCGCCACCGACAGTCATCCGGCGAGGGCGGGTGTGCCGACCTGCTTGTAGTAGACGGTCGTCGGCCGCAGCACCCCCGCCGGGCTCGCCGCGTAGTCGGGGATCGCGCCGAGCGGGGTCCAGCCCGCCGCCCGGTAGAGGCGCTCGGCGGGGCTGTCGGTCTCGGTGTCCAGGTGGAGGAGCGTGACACCGGCCGCGACGGCCGCCCGCTCGGCGGTGTCGAGGAGCCGCCGCCCCAGGCCCCGCCCGCGCGCCTCGCGACGCACCATGAGCTTGACCAGTTCCGCCCGGTGCCGGCTGTTGGGCTTGTCCGCGAAGGCCAGGCTCACGGTCCCGGTCACCCGCGTCCCCTCACGGGCCGCCCAGACGGCGAGTTCACCGGCGGCCACGCCGGCCGCCCGCCCCCGCCACCAGGCCAGGGCCTCACACCGGTCGAGCGGCGCGAGGAAGCCCACCGAGGCGCCGCTGTGCACGGTGTCGACCAGCAGGTCCGCCAACTCCTCGGCGTGTTCGAGCACCTGGGACTCGTTCAGCGTTTCCACGTTCACGGCAGCACCACCGCCAGCACGTACCGCACAGCCTCTTCCCCGGCGCACCGGAACCGCGTCGGCCCCCACACCCGCAACCGCAGGGTGTCCCCCGCCGCGAGCCGGTGCTCGACGTCCTGCACGGTCACCGCGAGGGCTCCCGCCAGCACCCAGATGTGCTGTTCCAGGCCGGGCACGGGCGGCCGGTCGTAGGCGATGTCCGCGCCCACCGCGAGCCGCCCCTCGACCAGTTCGCCGCGCAGTCCGGCGTGCGGCGGCGACACGGACCGGCGTACGAATCCGGAGGCCCGGTCCTCCCAAACCGGCTGGTCGGCGGCCCGCACCAGCAGCGCGGACTCCCCCTCGACCTCGCTCAGCAACTGGGACATCGTGCGCCCGAAGACGGCACAGAGGCGGTTCAGCACGGCGGCAGTGGGGCTGATCTCCGCGCGCTCCGCGCGGGACAGGGTCGACCGGCTCACCCCGCTGCGCTCGGCCAGCTCCCCGAGGGACCAGCCGTGTTCGGCCCGCAGCTCGGCCAGTCGCGCGCCGAGCCGGGTGTCGACGTCGGGCGGGGCGTCGCGTTGCTCATGTCTCATATCCGGGACGCTATCCCGAATATGAGACGGCCGTGTTACTGAATCCTCACGCGTGCGCGGCCTCCCCCAGTGCCTCCAGCACCGGCCTGATCAGCGGATGCTCCTCCGCGCCCCGGCGGATGGCGGCGAAGACCCGGCGCGTGGGCGCCTCCCCGTCCACCGGACGGACGACGACGCCGGTGAGATCCATCCAGCGCAGCGCGGAGCGCGGTACGAGGGCCACCCCCGCGTCCGCGGAGGCGAGGGCCACCACCGCGCGGAAGTCGTCCGAGGAGTGCTCGAAGCGGGGCTGGAACCCGGCGGCCTCGCAGGCCAGCACCACCACGTCATGGCAGGGGTTGCCGGGATACGGGCCGATCCACGCGTCCTTGGCCAGCTCCGCCAGCGGCACCTCGCCCGTCTCCGCCAGCCGGTGGCCGACGGGCACCACCGCGTCGAAGGGCTCGGCGTACAGCGGGACGTGCGCCAGCCGCGGATCGTCGGCCGGCGGAGCCCCGCGGTACTCCACGGCGACCGCGACATCGACCTGCCGGTCCAGCACCATGGGCAGGCTGGCGTCCCCCTCGGCGTCCCGGACGCGGATGCGGATGCCGGGCGCGGTACGCGCGAGGCGGGCCACCGCCGGCGCGACGACCTGGGCGATGCCGGTCGCGAAGGAGGCGACGCTGACCGTGCCGGCGGCGCCCGAGCTGTACGCGGCGAGCTCCGCCTCCGCCCGCTCCAGCTGGGCGAGGACGGCGTTGGTGTGGCTGAGCAGGATCTCGCCGGCCGCGGTGAGCCGTACCCCCTTGGCGCCCCGCTCCACCAGCCGGTGCCCCGTCTCCTGCTCCAGGGCCGTGAGCTGCTGGGACACCGCGGAGGGGGTGAGATACAGCGCGGCGGCAGCCGCCGTCACGGTGCGGTGGTCGGCCACCGCACGGAGGATGTGGAGCCGCCGCGCCTCGATCATGGCACCGATTCTCTCAAACCGGCCGTGTCCGCAGGTCACCCCTTCCGGGGCTCAGGCGTCGAGCTCCGCCCGCGCCGCGACGAACGCGTCCACCGCGCGGTCGACGTCCTCCGTCGAGTGGGCGGCCGACAGCTGGACGCGAATCCGCGCCTGCCCCTGCGGCACCACCGGGTACGAGAAGCCGATCACGTACACGCCGCGCTCCAGCAGCAGCTCCGCCATCCGGCCGGCCCGCGAGGCGTCGCCGATCATCACCGGCGCGATCGCGTGGTCGCCGGGCAGGATGTCGAAGCCCTCCTCGGTCATCCGGCGCCGGAACAGCGCGGTGTTCTCGGCGAGCCGCTCCCGCAGGTCGCCCGCCGACTCCAGCAGGTCGAGCACCTTCAGCGAGGCGGCGGCGATCACCGGGGCAAGGGTGTTCGAGAAGAGGTACGGCCGGGAGCGCTGGCGCAGCAGCGCGACGATCTCGGCGCGGGCGGCGACGTAGCCGCCCGAGGCGCCGCCGAGTGCCTTGCCCAGGGTGCCGGTGATGATGTCGACCCGGTCCATCACACCGTGCAGTTCCGGGGTGCCGCGCCCGCCGGGGCCGACGAAGCCGACGGCGTGCGAGTCGTCGACCATGACCATCGCGTCGTAGCGGTCGGCGAGGTCGCAGATCTCCCGCAGGGGCGCGAGATAGCCGTCCATGGAGAAGACGCCGTCGGTGACGATCAGCCGTCGCCGCGCCGACTGCGCCTCCTTCAACTGGCGCTCCAGGTCGTCCAGATCACGGTTGGCGTACCGGAAGCGGCGGGCCTTGGACAGCCGGATGCCGTCGATGATCGAGGCGTGGTTGAGGGCGTCGGAGATCACCGCGTCCTGGGGGCCGAGCAGGGTCTCGAAGACACCGCCGTTGGCGTCGAAGCAGGAGGAGTACAGGATCGTGTCCTCCTGGCCGAGGAAGGCGGACAGCCGCGCCTCCAGCTCCTTGTGCACCTCCTGCGTGCCGCAGATGAAACGGACGGACGCCATGCCGTAGCCCCAGCGGTCGAGGGCCCCGTGGGCGGCGGCGATCACCTCGGGGTGGTCGGCGAGGCCGAGGTAGTTGTTGGCGCAGAAGTTGAGCACTTCACCGGGCCGGCCGCCCGCGGAGACGTTGACGGTCGCGGACTGCGGGGTGTCGATGACGCGTTCGGGCTTGTGCAGACCGGCGGCGCGGATCTCGTCGAGGGTGGCGCGCAGGTCGTCGCGCACGGAGTCGAACATGACGGGGTCTCCTAGAAGTGCTGTGGGGGTTACGCGGTCCAGTCGAGGATGACCTTGCCGCCGCGGCCGCTCGCCGCGTCGGCGAACGCCGCCTCGAAGTCGCGGTAGCCGTACCGGCCGGTGATCACGGGGGCGAGGTCGAGGCCGCCTTCCAGCAGCACCGACATGGCGTACCAGGTCTCGAACATCTCCCGGCCGTAGATGCCCTTGAGAGTGATCATCGACGTGACGATCCGGGCCCAGTCGACAGGGAACTCCTGCGCGGGCAGGCCGAGCATCGCGATCCGCCCGCCGTGCGTCATGTTCGCGATCATGTCCTGGAGCGCCTCCGCGCGGCCGGACATCTCCAGGCCGATGTCGAAGCCCTCCCGCAGGCCCAGGGTGCGCTGCCCGTCCGCGATCGACGACTCGCGCACGTCGAGGGCGAGGCTGACGCCGATCTTGCGGGCCAGGTCGAGCCGCTCCTCGCTGACGTCCGTGATGACGACGTTGCGGGCGCCCGCGTGCCTGGCCACGGCGGCGGCCATCAGCCCGATCGGGCCGGCCCCGGTGATCAGCACGTCCTCGCCGACCAGCGGGAACGACAGCGCGGTGTGCACTGCGTTGCCGAACGGGTCGAAGATGGCCGCGACGTCGAGGTCCACCGGCACGCGGTGCACCCACACGTTGGTCGCGGGCAGCACGACGTACTCGGCGAAGGCGCCGTCCCGTCCGACCCCGAGCCCGATGGTCGCCCGGCACAGGTGGCGGCGCCCGGCCAGGCAGTTGCGGCACTTGCCGCACACGAGATGGCCCTCGCCGCTGACCCGGTCGCCGGACTTGATCTCAGTGACGTCCCGGCCGGTCCCGACGACCTCGCCCACGAACTCGTGCCCGAGCACGAGCGGGGTGCGGATCGTCTGCTGCGCCCAGCCGTCCCAGGAGTGGATGTGCAGGTCGGTGCCGCAGATGCCGGTGCGCAGCACCTTGATCAGTACGTCGCCGGGGCCGACCTGCGGCTCCGGCACGTCCATGAGCCGCAGCCCTGGTTCCGCCTTGTCCTTGACCAGCGCCTTCACCGCTACGGCTCCTGAGGGTGAGATCCCTGCCGCGGGCATGCCGAAGAAGCCCCCGGACGGGGAGAGAAGTGGAATCGCACAGCAATCTGCCGTACGCCGCCGTCCTGGTCCATCGAGGATTTCTTAACCGCCGCCGCAGCTTTCCTTCACGCCCCGGGCGACGTTCACCTGGTCAGAGCAGAGCTCCGCCGTTCCCGGGCCCTTCGAGCCGTACGACGAGATCCGCGGCCGTCGCCTTGATGGTCTCCAGACCGGTCCGGCCCCAGGGGCGGGGGGAGACATCGGCGACGCAGACGGTGCCGAGCACCATCCCCGTGGTGTCGATGAGCGGCGCGCCCAGGTAGGAGTGGATGCCGAACTCGTCGACGACCGGATTGCCCGCGAACCGCGGGTAGTCGCGGACGTCCTCCAGCACCAGCGCCTTGTGCCGGACCACCACGTGGGGGCAGAACCCGTGGTCGCGGGGCAGGAAGCGGCCCATCACCGGGCGGGTCCCGTCCTCCTTCATGACGAGCCCGGTGTCGGGCGCGTACAGGCCGGCGAAGAACTGGCCCTTCTCGCCGAGGAAGTTGACCATGGCGTACGGCGCGCCGGTCAGCGACGCCAGATGGCCCGCGAAGGCGTCCAGGGCGGGTTCCGGACGCTCCCCCAGGCCCAGTTGGAGCAGTCGGTGCGTTCTCGCGGGTGCCTCCTTGTCCTCGGGGGTGAGCAGCAGCCGACCGGCCGGGCGCGGCGGGTCGTACCTCATGTCCGGGTCCCGTCGCTGTGGGCGTATGTCATATGCGGCTCCGGTGCGGTGTGTGCGGGTATCACATGTGGGCGCCGTGGCTGGGCGCGGGAGTGACGGGTGCGTGGGCGATGAGATGGCGGACGAGGGTGAGCAGGGTCTGGACGCCGGATGCGGAGATCCGGGCGTCGCAGCACACCACGGGGACCTCGGGGTGCAGGTCGATGGCGGCACGCACCTCCTCGGGGTCGTAGCGGTGGCCGCCGTCGAACTCGTTGACGGCGACGATGAATCCGAGGCCGCGCTCCTCGAAGAAGTCGACGGCCGCGAAGCACTGCTCCAGCCGCCGGGTGTCGGCGAGGATCACCGCGCCGAGGGCGCCCTCGCACAGCTCGTCCCACATGAACCAGAAGCGCTCCTGGCCCGGTGTGCCGAAGAGGTACAGGACGTGCTCGGGGTCGAGGGTGATGCGGCCGAAGTCCATGGCCACCGTCGTCTCGACCTTGTTCTCGATGCCGTCGAGGTTGTCGGTGGCGGCGCTGACGGTGGTGAGCAGTTCCTCCGTGCTGAGCGGCGCGATCTCGCTGACGGCGCCGACGAAGGTGGTCTTGCCGACGCCGAAGCCGCCCGCGACCAGGATCTTGAGCGCGGTGGGGAATGGGTCGGCGCCGTAGCCGGAGCCGCCGTCGGCACCGGATCCGTCTCCATGGCCGGATCCGTCGTCGTAGTCGGAGTCGTGGTCAGAGCTGTCGTCGTAGTCCATCGAGCACTGCCTCCAGAAGGGCCCGGTCCGTGGGGTTGTGGTGGAACTCGGGGGGCTTGGTGGTGAGCGCCCCGCAGTCGACGAGGTCCGACAGCAGCACCTTGGTGACCACCGCCGGCAACATCAGGTGCGCGGCGACCTCGGCGACCGACACCGGCGCCCGGCACAGGTCGAGCGCCTGTGCGTGTTCGGGGCCGAGATAGCCGAGGGGGGTGGCTCCGGTGGCCATCACCTGCGAGATGAGGTCGAGCGCGACGGAGGGGCGGGTACGGCCGTTGCTGACCGTGAAGGGGCGCACCAGCCGTCCGGCCGCCTCGTCGAGCCATGGCCCGTCGCCGGCCGCCGTCACGCTCAAGGCCTCATCGCCGGGGGTTCGACGGACTGCTGCCGGGGAGCGGTCACCAGGTAGGGGCGAACGCTCTTGACCAGCATGGCCATCTCGTAGCCGAGCACGGCGGCGTCGGCCTCGCGGCCGGCCAGCACGGCCAGGCAGGTGCCGGAGCCGGCGGTGGTGACGAACAGCAGGGTCGAGTCGAGCTCGACGACGACCTGCCGGACCTCACCGCCGTCGCCGAACCGGACACCGGCACTGCGGCCGAGGGAATACAGGCCGGAGGCCAGGGCCGCCATGTGGTCGGCGGTGTCGGGGTCGAGGCCGTGGACCGACTTCACGAGCCCGTCGCAGGAGAGCAGCACCGCGCTGCTGGTGTGCGGCACGCGCTGTACGAGGCCGCTCATCAGCCAGTCGAGATCGGATACATGGCCGGTGGGGGCATCGGTCGCCATGGTGGATCGACTCCTTGGGATACGAAGGTCTGCGGGCGCGCCCGTGGGGGCGCCGGCGGTCATTGCGGTGGGGGTGGCGACGGCGGCGGCAGCTGCGGCGGTCATCCGGCTGATCCGCTCCCGTCGTGCCGGGCGGGGTGGTCCGGGGTCGTACGGGCGGCCTCCCAGTGCGGGGGCGCGTCCCTGCGCACGGCATCCGTGTGCCGCACGTCCCCGTGCGGTACGGCCATGGGGAGTTGCGTCGCCACGGGGGGAACGACCGTGTGACGGCCGTCCGGTGGGGAGTCCGACGGCGCGTGAGCGCCTTGGGGGCCTTCCGGGTGGGAGGAGTCCAAGTGCGAGGAGTCCCGGTACGAGGAATTTCGGTACGAGGAGTCCCGGTGCGAGGAGTCCCGGTGCGAGGGGCCGGCGTGCGGGGACTCGGCGTGTGCGGACCCGGCGTGCGAGGACCCAGCGCATGACGGCTCCGGGTGCGAGGGCCCGGCATGCGAGGACTCGGGGTGCGAGGACCCGGCGTTCGCGGGCCCGGGGTAGGAGGACTCGGCGTGCGAGGACTCGGGGTGCGCGGGCCCGGCTTGCGCGGGCCCCGGGGGTGAAAGCTCCAGGCGTGACGGCTCCGGGGACGGCGGCTCCGGAGACGGGCTGAGCTCGCCGTACGGGGCCTCCGGGTGGCCCGGCGCCGAGTGGCCGGCCCCTGCCTGCTGCTGGGCCTCGGCGAGGCCGATGCCGCGCTGGAACGCCGCCATCAGACCGGGGTCGTGGCCGACGGGGTCCTCGGCGTCCTGGCGGGGTGCCGGGCCCCCGCGCAGCTGGGGCACGATGTGCTCCTGGGCGCGGCGCCGGGGCAGGGTGGGCTTGCCCATGGTGCCGCGGACGGTGCCGGTGCGCGGGGCGAGCGGCGCGGCGGCGTGTTCCTCGACGGTCGGCCGGTCGCCGGGCCGGATGCCGGGCACGGCCTCGGCCGGGTTGGGCTGCTCCTCGTGCGTGCCGCGGACCGGCAGGGGCGAGGGGGTGGTGCCGGAAGCGGGGACCGGGGCGGGGGGAGCAGGTGCGGTCGAGGCGTCGGGCGCGGGCCGGTGGCGCTGCGGGGGCGACACGGGCGGTGCGGGCCGGCCCACCTCGGGTGCGGACCGGTGGTGCGGCTGCTGCTGCGGCGGGGCGGGTCGGCCGGTGTCGGGCTGGTTGCCGAGCAGCGCCTGCGGCACGACGAGGACGGCCTGCACGCCGCCGTAGATGTTGGTCTGCAGCCGGACGGTGATGCCGTGCCGCCGGGCCAGCTGCGAGACCACGAACAGCCCGATTCGGCCGTCCGCGAGCAGGCGGCCCACGTTGACCTGGTCGGGGTCGGTGAGCAGGGCGTTCATCCTGTTCTGCTCACCGACGGGCATGCCGAGTCCGCGGTCCTCGACCTCCACGGCGAGACCGGAGGTGACGAGGTTGGCGCGCAGCAGCACCTGGGTGTGCGGGGCGGAGAACACTGTGGCGTTCTCCACCAGTTCGGCCAGCAGATGGATCACGTCGGCGACGGAGTGACCCCGCAGGGTGCCGTCGATCGGCGGCACGAGCCGCACACGTGAGTACTGCTCGACCTCGGCGATGGCCGAGCGCAGTACCTCGGTCATGGAGACGGGGTTGCTCCACTGGCGCCGGGAGACGGCGCCGCCGAGCACGGCGAGGTTCTCGGCGTGGCGGCGGATGCGGGTCGCGAGGTGGTCGACGTGGAAGAGGCCCTTGAGCAGGTCGGGGTCCTCGATCTCGTTCTCCAGGTCGTCCAGGATCGCGATCTCGCGGTGCACCAGCGACTGGAGGCGCCGGGCGAGGTTGACGAAGACCTCCAGCTTCTGTTCGCTGCCTGCCTGGCTGGAGAGTTGAGCGGCCTGCACGACGGCGGTGACGGCGCAGTCGTGCGCGCGGGACAGGTCGGCGGCGAGCAGCTCGAAGTCGTCGGCGTCCGCGGGCGGACCGCCGCGCGGCTTGCGCTGCGGCGGCAGCTCGCCCCGGCGCAACGCCTCGACGAGGGTGCGCAGATCGGCCTCGCGGCGGGCGCTGCCGCGGCGCAGCGCGCCGACGCGGTCGTGCACCGCCCGGGCGGCGCGGCCGGCGGCGATCACGGCGATCCCGATGCCCGCGAGCGTCACACAGACCGCGCAGGCGAGCACGGCCCACAGGGTGAGGCTGGTGCGGGCGCCGGTGGAGCGGACGGTGAACAGCACGGCCGCGCAGGCGCTGAGGGCGACCGCGAGCGGGGGCAGTACGGCGAGTCGCAGCAGCTGGGGCCGTATGTGGGCCTCGGGCAGCGAGGGTGCGGTGTGGGCGACCGGCCGTCCGTGCCGCCCGCCCTCGCGGCGGTCTGCGCGTGCGGCCGGTGCGCGGAGGTGTGACATCGGGCGTCCTCGTACTGGTCCAGCGGTCGGAAGCCGGGGCGGGCGGCCCGGTCGGCGTGACACGGGCATGCGGCGGCTCGGTGCCGGTCGACGACGCCGAGAGGAATTCGGCCCTGCGTCGCCCGACGGACACTGACAGTAGTCGGCCACACATCATGTGCGGTGGGCAGTTGACAAAGTCCTACGGCATGCGTCCCGCTCTGGTATGAGGTCTCGTACGACAGACCGATAAGCGCGCGGCGACGACTACCCCGATGCCGTCTTCGATCGATCCGACCTGGTCAAAAGCGGTCACGAAGCGCCGGGCCGCGACAGGCACCTGAGCGTCGCCACGACGGGGACGCACAACGCGGTCGCCCGGCCGCTCGCCGACCCGGACCGCCCCACGACCGACGAGGGGCCGGGGCTGATGAGCCCCGGCCCCGCCGGTGCGCCGGTCCCGGACCGGCAGACGGCGATCACCTGACCGCCGGAAGAACGAGCCCGCTACCGGTCACCCGCGAGGTCGAGGTCGCCCTGGACGGCGGACGGCGCGGTGCCGGCGTCGGTGCCGCTGCCGGTGCCCCGGGTGCGCAGCCAATGGCGGGCGACGGGCGCCGTGACCGTGCGCCACCAGGGGTCCACGGGGAGCTCCCCGGCCGGCTCGAAGGGCTCGCCGGGCCGGGGCAGCGCCACCGCCGCTCCGGCCACCTCGGCCGCGTCCTTCGTCCACTCGCCGGGCTCGGCGTAGGGATGCGGGGCCAGGTTGAAGGTCCCCCAGTGGATCGGGAGCAGCACACCCGACGAGGCGTCCCCGCCCTGCAGGTCCAGATGCGCCCGGACGCCCTGCTCGGGGGTCATGTGGATGTCCGGCCAGTACTGGCTGTACGCGCCGATCTGGATCATCGTGGCGTCGAACGGGCCGTGGTCGGCGCCGATGTCCCGGAAGCCCTCGAAGTAGCCGGTGTCACCGCTGTGGAATATCCGGTGTTTCTCCCCCGCGACGACCCAGGACGCCCAGAGGGTGTGCTGGGTGTTGCGCAGGCCGCGGCCGCAGAAGTGGCGGGCCGGGGTGGCGGTGAGGGTGAGCCCGCCGACCTTGGTCGACTCCTGCCAGTCCAGCTCGCGCAGCCGGTCGGCGGACACGCCCCAGTGCTCGAGGTGGGCGCCGACGCCGAGCGGCACGGCGAACAGTGTGTCCGTGCCGGCCAGCGCCTTGATCGTGGGCAGGTCCAGGTGGTCGTAGTGGTCGTGCGAGATGACCACGACGTCGACCGGGCCGAGCGCGGTCAGGGGCAGTGGCACCGCGTGCAGCCGCTTGGGCCCGGCGAAGGCGAACGGGGAGCAGCGCTCGCCCCAGACGGGGTCGAAGAGCACCCGCTGCCCGTCGATCTCGGCGAGGACGCTGGAGTGGCCCAGCCAGGTCAGCCGCAGGCCGGTGGCGGGCGGTCGCGCGAGGTCGGCGGCCGTCGTGGGATACACCGGCATCGCACCGTGCGGGGTGCGGCGGTTGCGGGCGTCCTTGTCGAAGTAGGTCTTCGCGAGGTCGCGCGTCGAACCCGACGGCCGGATCCGCGAAGGCCCTCCCGGGTTCTGGAAGACGCCGTCCTTGAAGTGGGGCGATCTGCGGATGCGCGCCATGCGCTCGCCGCTCGGCTCCACGCCGAAGGCCGCGGGCTGCAGCGCGCGGAGCCCGGAGCTCAGGGAACGGGAACCGGCCACGGTACCTCCAGGTGGAATCGGTGAGAGCTCCATTATGGTCCGCCCCACCGACACCACCCGCCGCCCGAACCCGATACTGACTCGTGATTCAGTACGCGTGTTCGCGCGCGAGCCCGGAAACAGCCGCTGCCACAAGGAGCTTCCGTGACCGTCCCCCTCCTGTCGCTCACCTGGACCGACCACGTCACCGGCCGCCGGGGCTTCCTGGTCGTCGACCGTCTGGTGCGCGGTGTCGCCAGCGGTGGGCTGCGGATGCGCCCGGGCTGCACGCTGGAGGAGGTCACCGGGCTCGCCCGCGGAATGACCGTGAAGGAGGCCCTGCACTACGACCCCGAGGCCCGTTACGTCCCCCTCGGCGGGGCCAAGGGCGGCATCGACTGCGACCCCCGGGACCCGGCGGCGTACGGGCTGCTCGTGCGCTACCTGCGGGCCGTGCGGCCGTACATAGAGGCCTTCTGGACCACCGGCGAGGACCTCGGCCTGACCCAGGACCTGGTGGACCGGGCCGCCGCCGAGGTGGGGCTGGTCTCGTCGATCCAGGCCGTGTATCCGCTGCTCGACGACGAGGCGGCGGCCCGGCGGCGGCTCGCCGACGCGTTCGCGGTGGAGGTGGACGGGATCGGGCTGGGCGAGCTGGTCGGCGGCTGCGGGGTGGCGGAGTCGGTGCTCGCCGCCCTGGACCGGGCCGGCGTGCCCTACGCGGGCACCCGGGTCGCCGTACAGGGCCTGGGCACCATGGGCGGCGCGACGGCACGCTTCCTCGCGCGCGCGGGCCTCACGGTGGTGGCCGTCGCCGACGTCCGAGGCACGATCGCCGATCCGGCGGGACTCGACGTCGACGAACTGCTCGCCGCCCGGGACGCGTACGGCACGGTGGACCGCTCGGCGCTGCGGCCCGGCCTCCTCGAACTTCCCGGCGACGCCTGGCCGGCCACCGACGCCGAGGTGCTGGTGCCCGCCGCCGTCTCGTACGCGATCGGCGCCGCGGACCAGGAGCGGATCACCGCCCGCTGGATCGTCGAGGCCGCCAACATGCCGGTCGTGCCCGAGGCGGAGGCACTGCTCACCGCGCGCGGGGTCACGGTGCTGCCCGACGTGGTGGTCAACTCGGGGACGAACGCCTGGTGGTGGTGGACGCTGTTCGGCGACATCGGCGCGGACGCGCAGGAGGCGTTCGCGTACACGCGGCGCTCGATGCGCGCCCTGACCGACCTGGTGCTGGCCCGTGCGGAGGCCGACGGGAGCACGCCGCGTGCGGCCGCGCACGCCCTCGCCGGTGACCGGCTGCCGCTGCTCACGGAGCGCTTCGGGTCGTACCGCTGACGGGGAGGTCACCGCCCGGCCGCCGTCCGGACGTGGCCCGTTAGGGTGACGGGGTGGCGAGAGTGCGGTTGAGCGTGGCGGAGCGGCGCGAGGAGTTGTTGCGTGCCGCCGTGGCACAGATCGAGGTGCGGGGCGTGGCGGCGGTGCGGATCGCCGATGTCGCGTCCGCGCTCGGCGTGAGCAACGCGCTGGTGCTGTACCACTTCTCCACGAAGGAGAAGCTGGTCGCCGCCGCGTTCGCGTACGCGGCCGAGGACGATCTCGCCCACCTTTCCAAGCTGCTCGGCCGGCGCACGACGGCCCAGCGCCGGCTGCGGTCGGCGGTGCGCTGGTACGCGCCGACGGGCCAGGCCAAGGGCTGGCGGCTGTGGATCGAGGGCTGGGCGGCGGCGCCGCGCGAGCCCGCGCTGCGGGAGGTCACGCAGGACCTCGACAAGCGCTGGAAGGCGGCCATCGCCGAGGTCATCGCCGAGGGTGTGGCGGCGGGCGAGTTCCGCTGCCCCGACCCCATGGGCGCGGCCCTGCGCCTGACGGCCCTGCTCGACGGGCTCGCCGTGCAGATCACGTCCTACGCGGGAGCCGTGTCACGCGCGCGTGCGCAGGAGTGGGTGGACGAGGCGCTGGCCCGGGAACTGGGGCTGACAGAGGTGCCGGCGACCCAACAGCAGTGACCGTCCGCCCGTTTCACCTGCTTTGCGGCATATGATCCCGTGGTCCGCGCCCGTCACGGCCCGAACCGGCCGGGAGCCGGACCGGCCCGCTTTGGGCACGGCACCACGAGGTCGCCGCGGGGCGGCCCTCAAGCCACCGACGCGATCCGCATCTTGATGTCGTCCGGCGACAGCACGCCCTTGGCGGTGACATGGTCGCCCGACGATTCGCCCCGCAGCCGACGGCCGATCCACGGCACCAGATACTCACGCGCCCAGTGGACGTCGTCCCGGCGCACGTCGAAGGCGCCGCGCGGCGGGAGCGGCGGCCAGGGCTGCTCCGGGTCGGCGGGGACGGCGAGGCGCAGGGCCTGACCGGCACGCAGCGCCACACGCGTGTGCCCCTCGGGCGACAGGTGCAGCCGGTCGTGGTCCCAGGCTCGGCGGTCCTGGACGGACTTGAGCGACCACAGGTCGAGCACCGGGCAGCCGTACCGGTCGGCGATGGCCCGCACATGCCCGTTGTAGGTGGCGATCTTGCCGCGCAGATGCCTCAGCAGGGGGACGCCCCGGGTGTCGAAGCCGGTGGTCACCAGGACGGTGCCCACGGTGGCGGTCAGCGCCGCGACCCCACGCTCGAAGCGCTCCGCCACGTCGTCCGGGTCGGTGCCCGGCCGGATGATGTCGTTGCCGCCGGCGCAGAACGAGGCCAGGTCCGGCGCCAGTTCGGCGGCCCTCGGGACCTGCTCCGCCACGATCTGGTCGAGCAGTCTGCCGCGCACGGCGAGGTTGGTGTACTGGAAGTCGCCCTCGGGTCGGCGGTCCGCGAGCAGTACGGCGAACCGGTCGGCCCAGCCGACGAACGCCCCGTCGGGGCCGGGGTCGCCGACGCCCTCGGTGAAGCTGTCCCCCACCGCCACGTACGACCCGATCACTGATCTGCTGCCACTCTTCGAATCGTCTGCCACGTCGGGACATGATTCCCCTTCGAATGTGACCTACGCGACCGTAGGAAGGGGTTGACGGACGGTGAGAAAGGCCACGGCCAAAGGATTGGTCAATTGCGGAATAAGGCCTGATGGCCGAGGACGGCACCGCCGACGCCGAAGGCCGGACCCGTGGATGGGATCCGGCCTTCGGTGGTCTGCGGGCGACGCGTGCGTCAGCCGATCGAGACGCCCTTGGAGGAGAGGTAGGCGACCGGGTCGACGTCCGAGCCGTAGTCCGGCGTGGTGCGGATCTCGAAGTGCAGGTGCGGGCCGGTGGAGTTGCCGGTCGAGCCCGACAGGCCGATCTGCTGGCCCGCGGTCACGGTCTGACCGCTGGAGACGGAGAGCGAGGACAGGTGGGCGTACTGGGCGTAGTAGCCGTCGGCGAGCTTGATGACGACCTGGTTTCCGTACGAGCCGGCCCAGCCCGCCGAGACGACCGTGCCCTCGCCGACCGCCTTGAGCGGGGTGCCGCTCGCCGCGGCGAAGTCGACGCCGGTGTGGTAGCCGCTGGACCACATGCTGCCCGCCACGCGATAGGCGGTGCCGATGCCGGCGCCGTCCACGGGGGCGGTGAAGCCGGTGGAGGCGGCGGAGTCCGCGGCCTGGGCGGCGGCCGGGGCCTCGGCCGCGGCGGACTCGGGAGCCTCCGCCGCCGGCTCGGACTCGTCCGAGGACTGCGACGTCTTCGCCGCCGACGACTCGGCCGAGGAGTCGGAGGAGGACTCGGAGGAAGAGGAAGCCGGCTTGTCGCCGCCCGCCTCGCCCTTCTCGCCTATCGCGAGCTTCAGGCCGGGGTGGATGAGCGAGGGATTCTCGCCGACCGCTTCCCGGTTGTCCTCGTAGAGCCGCTGCCAGCCACCGCTGACATTCTGCTCTTCGGCGATCTTCGAGAGGTAGTCGCCCACCCTCACGGAATACGTCCGGGCACCCGACTCCTGGGCGGCGGACTGCTTTTCGGCGGACTGCTGCTGAACGGCCGTCTTCTGGGTCGGGATCGACGAGACGGCCTTTTCCGCGGCGGACTGGGGAGTGGCGGCGTGGGCGCCGGCGGCCCCCATCAGCGGAAGGGCGAGCGCGGCGCCACCGGTTCCGGCGACGGCGATGGAGCGAGTGAAGCGCTGGGTCTTCGGACGGCGGTGCTTACCCTTGGCGGGCATGGCGAATTCCTCTCCGGTGCCTGCGAGGTGAGCTGTCGGGTGCGGACTGGAGATGTCCGGCCGCGTGTGGGACGCGGCTTTACCCCAAGCCGTTCCGGAGACCGGAACAGGCAGTTCTACCTGTGGGTCCCCCGCTCCTGCCGAACACGGGTGAGTTAGCGCGGGCACCGGGCGGCGGCAGGATTCGGCGTCCGTCCGGATCGGGTGGAACGTAAGCGACCAAGACGCAATGGGACAAGCAAGAGGTTCCACCGGAACGCCGTTTTCGTGATCCGTTCGCCCGAATTCCGGTCACACTCCGTGCATTGGGGCGCGTGTGAATTCCATAAACGCCCTTGAAGGCATGTGAATTACGTGAACATGACGAACGACGCTCGGTCACGGATATGACGCTGCTCACGTGACCCTGCTCCAGGTTTCCGCATTTCACGGCGAGTTGGAAGGAAATGGCTAATTAGGACAGAAGGGGCAGATATAGCGAGAAGCCGCCGTTCCCCTTCATTCACCCTCCTGACGTCCACTCCGCCCGGCCCGTTACCCGATCGGGGGAGCCACCTGCCTGGCCCGTGGACAACCGCTCCAACTCCCGGTGACCACCTGTGGACACCTCATTCGCGCGGGAACGCGTGTCGTATCGTCAAGGACGTGCCCGTCGACGAGCCGCGCCGGCGGGGCCGATGGGAGGGAGCCCCCGTGACGCAGCAGGTGCCGTCGACCGAGCCCGAACTGGCCGGAGTGCGCAACTTCCGTGACGTGGGCGGACTGCCGACGGTGGACGGGCGCCGGGTGCGGCACGGAGTGCTGTTCCGCAGCGGCCACCTCGCGCACGCCACCGCGGAGGACGCCACGTTCCTGGCGTCCCTGGGGCTGCACACGATCTTCGACTTCCGCAACGCCGCGGACCAGAAGCTGGAGGGCCCGGACGTGGAGCTGCCGGGCGTGCGCAACGTGAACCTGCCGCTGACGGACCCGGCG
This sequence comes from Streptomyces sp. NPDC059861, assembly GCF_042731435.1. NCBI lineage: Bacteria > Bacillati > Actinomycetota > Actinomycetes > Kitasatosporales > Streptomycetaceae > Streptomyces > Streptomyces sp. NPDC059861. Next base: position 102,732 of record NZ_JBHWJQ010000031.1, read on the forward strand.
GACGGCGCAGAGTTCTGGAAGATGGTCCGGGACGGCGACGTGGAGCAGCTGCGCGAGATCCTGGCCGACGGCAAGGCGGCGGACCGGATGATCACCTCGTACCGCGTGATCGTCAAGGAGCGCACCGCCGAGCACTCCCAGGTGCTGCACGCGCTCGCCGAGGACAGCGTCCCCGCGCTGATGCACTGCGCGGCGGGCAAGGACCGCGCCGGCCTGTCGATCGCCGTCACGCTGCTCGCGGTGGGCGTGGAGCGCGAGGCGATCCTCGCCGACTACCTGGAGTCCAACGCCAAGCACCGTCGCTACAAGGTGCACCGCAACAGCAGCTCGACCTCGGCCTACTCTCCGGAGGTCATGGAGCTGCTCAGCCCGCTCTTCGACGCGCGCGCCGAGTACCTGACAGCGGCGTTCGAGACCATCGGGAAGACCTGGGGCGACGTCGACACCTACCTGACACAGGGGCTCGGCGTCACCCCCGAGACCCGGGAGCGACTGCGCGAGCGCCTGCTCGACTGACCCCGGGCCCTTGCCCGGCCCCGACGCCTACTTGGCCCCGACCTCGAACAGCAGGTAGAGGAAGGCGGCGAAGAGGTGCCCCGCCACGATGTAGATCAGCAGACGGACCCAGATGGCCCGGGGAATCTTCTGCTCGAGGTCACTCATGGCGTGTCTCCCGTGTCGGGGCCGAGGCACATCGCGGCCGTGGGGCTCTGCAGCAAGGTGTGGACGAAGAGGAGGTCGACCCCGCCCGGGTCCTGGGCGGCGATGCGGTGCGGGGTCAGTGAGTCGAAGTGGGCGCTGTCGCCCGGGCCGAGCCGGTGTGCGGCGTCCCCGAGGCGCAGCCGCAGCCGTCCGGTGAGGACGTACAGCCACTCCTCACCGGGGTGCATCCGCACGACGTCGCCCTGCGAGCCGTGCGGCACGTGCACCCGCAGTGCCTGCATGCCCCGCCCGGAAGCACCGGCCTGCCAGTACGTCCAGCCGCCCGCGCCAGTGGGTTCCATGTCGGCGGCGCGCACCACGGCGTCCCGGTCGGGGACCGTCTCGCCGAGCAGCTCCGAGACGGTCGTACTGTAGATGCGGGCGAGCGCCAGCAGCATCGGCAGCGAGGGCTGGCGCTGCCCGGTCTCCAGCCGGGACAGATGGGCGGGCGACAGTCCGGCCGCACGTGCGGCGGCCTCCAGGGTGAGGGAGGCGCGGTGGCGCAGGTCGCGGAGCTGCGGGGCGACGACCGGCAGCACACCGGCCGCTTCGGCCCCGAGCTCTGAGGAGGAGTTCATGCCTCCATTCAGCCGGATTCTTGCCCCTGGGGCAAATTCCTTGCCTCAGAGGCAAACCCCGCCATCCCACCGGCCAACCCGGCGCGTCAGCGGTTGGCCACCGCCTGCTTCACGAGCGTCTTGCCGAAGTCCCACACCAGCCCGCCCCCGCTGTGCGCGTCGTCCATCACATCCGTGAAGGCCGCCACGAACCGGTCCACCTCCCGCTCCCCGATGATCAGCGGCGGGATCAGCTTGATCACCTCCAGGTGGTCGCCGGAGACCTGGGTGAGGATCCGGTGCCGCTGGAGCAGCGGCACGACGACCATCTGCGCGAAGAGACCCTTGCGGGCTGCCTGGAGCACGGCCCAGCGGCTGCGCAGCTTCAGCGACTGCGGCCGCCCGAACTCGATGCCGATCATGAGCCCCCGGCCGCGCACGTCCGCGAGCAGCTCGTACTTGTCGACCAGCGCGGCGAGCCGGGACCTGAGCAGTTCGCCCGTGGCCCGGACGCCCGCGACGACCTGCTCGCTCTCCATGACGGAGAGCACCGCGAGCCCGGCCGCCATGGCCTGCGCGTTGGAGCCGAAGCTGGCCGAGTGGACCAGCACCCGGTCCATCGACGAGTAGACCTTCTTGAAGATCCAGTCCTTGCCGAGCGTGGCGCCCACCGGCACATAGCCGCCGGAGAGCGCCTTCGCCACGCAGACCAGATCCGGTTCGACGCCCTCCTCGTGCTGGTAGGCGTAGAAGTCGCCGGTGCGGCCGAGGCCCGTCTGCACCTCGTCGGCGATGAGGAGCGCCTTGTGCCGGTGCAGCAGGTCCTGCGCGGCCCGCAGGTAGCCGGGCGGGGCCTCGTGCACGCCCTTGCCCTGGACCGGCTCCACGATCAGCGCGGCGACGTCACCCTTCTTCACCTCCCGTGCGAGGGCGTCGAGGTCGCCCAGCGGTACGGCGGTGTCGGGCAGCAGCGGGGCGAAGCCGTCCCGGAAGCCCGCCTCACCGTTCACTGACAGCGAGCCGGTGGTCAGGCCGTGGAAGGCGTGCGCGCAGTACAGGACCCTGGGCCTGCCGGTCACGAACCGGGCGAACTTCAGCGCGGTCTCCACCGCCTCCGTCCCGCTGTTGCCGAAGAACACCCGGTCCAGGTGTGGGCTGTGCGCCAGCAGTCGTTCGGCGAGCAGGCCGGGCAGCGGCTGGCAGTCGAACCGGGTGAGGTCGGCGAGCTGTGCGTCCAGGACGTCGTGCAGCGCCTTGCGGACGACGGGGTGGTGGCGGCCCAGGCCCATCACCCCGAAGCCGGCGAGCATGTCCAGGTAGTCGTTGCCGTCCGCATCCCAGAAGTGGGCGCCCTCGGCGCGCTCGTAGACCTTGTCGAAGCCGATGGTGTGCAGCATGCGCGGCAGCTGGTGGTTGAGGTAGCGGGCGTGCAGGTCGTAGCGCTCGGCTCCGCGCTCGGCGAGCAGCGCGCCGAGGTCGAACGCGCCGCCGGGCGCGGGCTCCGGCGGTGGGGACGCGGATTCCGCGGTGGTCATGGGTGGGTCTCCTTGGACAGCGATTCCCCGGTGACGGTCGCCTTGGAGGACTGCTCCGGCACCGGTACGACGGCCCCCGTGGACGGCTTCTTCGGTACGGCCCGCTCCCCGTCCGCCCCGGCGGTCCCCCGGGACCGCTCCTCCCGGACGGCCAGGCTCGCGCCGATCCGGCCGGCGATCTCGACCGGCGTGAGGCCGATGTCGGCCAGCACCTCGCCCCGCTTGGCATGCGCCAGGAACTGCTCCGGGATGCCGAAGCGCCGTACCGGCACATCCACGTCGGCGTCGCCAAGCGCCAGCGCCACGGCGGCACCGACCCCCGCCGCCCGGCTGTTGTCCTCGACCACGGCCACCAGCCGGTGCTCCGCGGCGAGGCCGGGCAGCGCGGGGTCGACGGGCTTGACCCACCGCGGGTCGACCACCGTGCAGCCGATCCCCCGGGCCTGAAGCAGTTCGGCCGCCTGCAGGCAGACCGGCGCCATCACCCCGACGGCGACGAGCAGCACCTCGGGCGCCCCGGCCCGGTGCAGTACGTCGATGCCGCCCACCCGGTCGACCGCGGGGACGCACGGCCCCACGGACTCCTTCGGGAACCGCACCAGCGTGGGCGCGTCGTCGACGGCGACCGCCTCACGCAGCTGCGCCCGCAGCTGGTCGGCGTCGCGCGGCGCCGCGATCCGCAGCCCGGGCACGACCTGGAGGATCGACATGTCCCACATGCCGTTGTGCGAGGCTCCGTCGACGCCGGTCACACCGGCCCGGTCGAGGACGAACGTCACTCCGCAACGGTGCAGGGCCACGTCCATCAGGAGCTGGTCGAAGGCGCGGTTGAGGAAGGTGGCGTAGACGGCGACGACCGGGTGCAGGCCGCCGGTGGCGAGGCCGGCCGCGGAGACGGCCGCGTGCTGCTCGGCGATCCCGACGTCCCACACCCGGTCCGGGAACCGCTGGGCGAACTTGCCCAGGCCCACCGGGTGCAGCATGGCCGCGGTGATCGCGACGACGTCCTCGCGCTCCTCGGCGATCCTCACGATCTCGTCCCCGAACACCGAGGTCCAGGACGGCCCGCCCGCGGGCGCCAGCGGCTCGCAGGTCAGCGGGTCCATCACACCGACGGTGTGGAAGTGGTCCTCCTCGTGCGCGAGGGCCGGTTCGTAGCCGCGCCCCTTCTCGGTGCGGCAGTGCACCAGCACCGGCCCGTGGAAGCGTTTCGCGCGCCTGAGCGCCGACTCGACTGCCCGCACGTCGTGCGCGTCGATCGGCCCGACGTACTTCAGACCGAGGTCCTCGAACATCCCCTGGGGCGCGAACGCGTCCTTGAAGCCCTTCTTGGCGCCGTGCAGCGCCTCGTAGAGGGTGTGCCCGACGAGCGGCGTGCCCTGGAGCACGTCCTTGCCCCAGGCCAGCACCCTCTCGTACGAGTCCGTGGTGCGCAGCGCCGCCAGGTGGTTGGCGAGGCCGCCGATCGTGGGCGCGTACGAGCGCTCGTTGTCGTTGACGACGATGATCAGGGGCCGGTTCTTGGCGGCCGCGATGTTGTTCAGCGCTTCCCAGGCCATCCCGCCGGTCAGGGCGCCGTCGCCGATCACCGCGACGACATGGCCCTTCTCCCCCTGCACCTGGCGCGCCTTGGCGAGCCCGTCGGCCCAGCCGAGCGCGGTGGAGGCGTGGGAGTTCTCGATGACGTCGTGCTCGGACTCCTCGCGCGAGGGATAGCCGGACAGGCCGCCCTTGCCGCGCAGTTTCGAGAAGTCCTGACGTCCGGTCAGGAGTTTGTGCACGTAGCTCTGGTGGCCGGTGTCCCAGAGGATGCGGTCGGCCGGTGACTCGAAGACCCGGTGGAGCGCGATGGACAGTTCCACCACGCCCAGATTGGGCCCGAGATGGCCGCCGGTTCTGGCGACCGCGTGCACCAGGAACTCCCTGATCTCTTCGGACAGTTCGCCAAGTTGCACCTCGGACAGCGCCTTCAGGTCGCGTGGTCCCCGGATGCTCTCCAGAATCGTCACGCTCGGGCCCCCTCTCGGTCCGTGCCTTGTGTCAGCTCACAGTCACTGCCGGTTTCCCCGTGCCGGCGGGGAGGCCCGTCGCCGCCCCGTCCGCCTCCATCTGCTCGGCCAGCTTCATGGCCTCCTCGATGAGGGTTTCGACGATCTTCGACTCCGGGACGGTCTTGATGACCTCGCCCTTGACGAAGATCTGGCCCTTGCCGTTGCCGGAGGCGACGCCGAGGTCGGCCTCGCGGGCCTCACCGGGGCCGTTGACGACGCAGCCCATGACGGCGACGCGGAGCGGCACCTCCATGCCCTCCAGCCCCGCGGTGACCTCCTCGGCCAGCTTGTAGACGTCGACCTGGGCCCGGCCGCAGGAGGGGCAGGAGACGATCTCCAGGCCCCGCTCCTTGAGGTTCAGCGACTCCAGAATCTGGATGCCGACCTTGACCTCCTCGGCGGGCGGGGCCGACAGCGAGACACGGATCGTGTCCCCGATGCCCTCACTGAGCAGCGCACCGAAGGCGACCGCCGACTTGATCGTGCCCTGGAAAGCGGGACCCGCCTCCGTCACACCCAGGTGCAGCGGGTAGTCGCACTGC
>NZ_JBHWJQ010000032.1:0-101656 GCF_042731435.1 Streptomyces sp. NPDC059861
GGTCCCGCCCCCCGATCGGTGGGCGGGACCTGGGCGTTGCGGGTCTCAGCCGGCCGGGGCCGGTGGGTCGGTGGGCGCGGCCGGGGAGGCGTCGGACGCCGTCGCGCCGTGGGGGCGCGGGGACTGGCGCAGGACGCGTTCATGGGAGTAGGCGCGCAGATAGCCGACGACGGTGTTGGTGACCGCCACCAGCGGCACCGCGACCACCGCGCCGCCGATGCCCGCCACCATGCCGCCCGCGGCGACCGACAGCACCACCGCCAGCGGATGGACCCGCACCGCCCGCCCGAGGATGAACGGCTGCAGGATGTGGCCCTCGATCTGCTGCACCGCGAGTACCACGACCAGCGTCATCACGGCCGTGAACACGCCCTGGGTGACCAGCGCGACCACCACCGCCAGCGCACCGGAGATCACGGCGCCCACCAGCGGGATGAACGCCCCGAGGAAGATGAACACGGCCAGTGGCACCGCCATCGGCACATCGAGGAAGTAGATGCCGAGGCCGATGAAGATCGCGTCGATCAGAGCGACTATCACCGTGCCGCGCACATACGCCGTGAGCGTCTGCCAGGCCCGGGGACCGGCCCCGGCGACTCCCGGCCGCGCCGCCGCCGGCACCAGCTTCAGCGTCCACTCCCAGATCCGCCGGCCGTCGTAGAGCAGGAACAGCGTCGAGAACACCGCGAGCAGGATTCCGGTCAGCGTCTCGACGACGACCGTCACGCCTTCCAGTCCCGCGGTGGTGATCTGGTCGGTGTTGGCCCCGACCGCCTCCCGCAGGTTCTCGGCGATGTCGTTGATCTGCTTGTCGGTGACATGGAAGGGACTGTCGAGCAGCCACCGCCGCAACTCGTCGATGCCGTCCTGCACCTGGTCGGAGAGGTTGTCGATGTTCTCCATGACCTGCCAGGTCACGAACCATCCGATCAACCCCATCACCACGAACCCGAGGATCGCGGTCATCGCCGTGGCCGGCCCGCGCGGCACCCCGTACCGCCGCAGCCGCGCCACCGTCGGCTGCAGCATCGCGGTGATGAGCAGCGCCGCCACGAAGGCCAGCACGACGAGTTGCACGGCGCTGATGACCCGCATCAGCACCCACAGCGTGCCCGCCAGCACCAGCAGCCGCCATCCGGCCTCCGCCGCGACCCGCATGCCCCACGGCACGGCCTGCGCCGGGTCGGGACGGGTACCGACCGGGACGTCACGCGCGTAAGAGGGAGAGCCCGCCGCTCGGGCCGACTCCTCGGGCTCCGGCTCCGGCGCGCCATGGGCGCGCTCCGCCTCGGCCCGGCGCTCTTCCCACCGTTGCCCCATCTCGGTCAGCCGGGTGCCGACCCGACCGAGCCACCCTGGCACTCGCGACATGATCCGTCCTTTTCCCCCAACTGTCCCCACCACTCCCCCCGGAGTCGTCCCGTCAGACCGTACATGGCCGAAGCCCCTCACCGAAGGACGGTGAGGGGCTCGGAAAAGTTGAGTGGGACGTTGCCCGACCGGGGCTCAGTACCAGTGGTTGGCCTGCCAGAACGACCAGGCGCCGCAGGGGCTGCCGTAGCGGTCGTTCATGTAGTTCAGGCCCCACTTGATCTGGGTGGCCGGGTTGGTCTGCCAGTCGGATCCGACGGAGGACATCTTGGAGCCGGGCAGCGCCTGGAAGAGGCCGTAGGCACCGGAGGAGGGGTTGACGGCCTGGTAGTTCCAGTCGGATTCGTGGTCCACGATGTTGCTGAAGCACTGGAACTGGTCGCCCGGCACCATCGCCGCGGCCATCGACTGGATCTCGGAGATGGAGTAGGAGCTCTGGACCGCGAAGCTGGTGGCTTCCCGGGCGGCGGAACGGCTGGCCGCCTCCTCCGCCTCCTCGCGCTCCTTGGCTTCCTGTGCCGCCTTCTCGGCGGCTTCCTTCTTCGCGATCGCGGTCTCGGCGGCCGCCTTGCGCGCGGCCTCCTCGGCTTCCTTCTTGGCACTCGCGTCCGCCGCGATGGCCTGGACGTCGGCCTGCTGCGTCAGGGACGCGGTCTGCACCTGCGCCTGCTGGCCCGCGGGGATGTCCGCGAGGAGCGTCAGGTCGGTTGCCGCCGCCTCGGCGTCATTGGACTGCGCGACACTGCCCGAGGCAACGCCGACAACGCTTCCGACAGCGGTGACCGCGGTGGCCGAGGCCACTGCGAATCCCCGGACCGAAATCCGGCTCACACGGTTTCCTTCCAGCATCGCCCGCTCGGTGACCCTGGCGGACGCAATCGTGCCCCCTGACACTGGCCTCCCCAACTGCGGGTCACGGAAGGCACGGGCCCGGTGGGCAACTCCCGCGAGGGGAGCGCCGCATGGTGCTCGGGCGGCATACGACGACGCTATGGAGTTAGGTGTGGTGCTCCTGTTGTGCCGTACCGCTGGGGGTACAGATGTGTCGTATGCGGGGCCTGACAGGAGTGAGACTCTGCCGTAACCCGACACCGCAAGGCAATTCCGAGTTGCGTGTGAAAGCTCACATGCCGTTTGGCCCTGGCGATATCGAGAAACAGTGACGCGCGAAGGCGCCGCCCGGCTAGGCTCTTCGCCTTTGCCGAACGGCGCCAACTAGCCCGTCACCGCCCCGGGATGGGACGTGGGGGTCAGATCGTCCCCTCCTCCAGCATTTCGGTCACAAGCGCCGCGATCTGGGACCTCTCGGACCGCGTCAGGGTCACATGGGCGAAAAGGGGATGCCCCTTCAGTTTCTCGACGACGGCGACCACACCGTCATATCGCCCGACCCGCAAATTGTCCCTTTGCGCCACATCGTGCGTGAGAACGACCCGTGAATTAGCGCCGATTCGGGACAGAACGGTCAGCAGGACATTCCGTTCGAGTGACTGCGCCTCGTCCACGATCACGAACGCGTCGTGCAGCGAGCGGCCGCGGATGTGGGTGAGCGGGAGCACCTCCAGCATCCCGCGCGCGGTGACCTCCTCGATGACCTCGCGGCTGGTGACCGCGGACAGCGTGTCGAAGACCGCCTGTGCCCAGGGGCTCATCTTCTCGGCCTCGGAGCCCGGCAGATAGCCCAGCTCCTGCCCGCCCACCGCGTACAACGGACGGAAGACCATGATCTTCTCGTGCTGGCGGCGCTCCAGGACCGCCTCGAGGCCCGCGCACAGCGCCAGCGCCGACTTGCCGGTGCCGGCCCTGCCGCCCATCGAGACGATCCCGACGTCGGAGTCGAGCAGCAGGTCCAGCGCGATGCGCTGCTCCGCGCTGCGCCCCTTGATGCCGAACGCCTCCCGGTCGCCGCGCACCAGCCGGACGTTGCCCTCCGGTGTCACCCGGCCGAGTGCCTTTCCGCGCTCGGACTGAATGGTCAGGCCAGTGTGGACGGGCAGTCCGGCCGCTTCCGGAACATGGACGTGGCCTTCGTCGAAGAGGACGTCCACCTGCTCGCCGGGGAGGGTCAGTTCGGACATTCCGGTCCAGCCGGAGGAGTCCGTGATGGCGAGTTCCGCGCGGTACTCCTCGGCCTGCAGGCCGACGGAGGACGCCTTGATCCTGAGCGGGAGGTCCTTCGACACGACGGTGACGTCGAACCCCTCGGCCTGCAGGTTCCGGGCGACCGCGAGGATGCGGGAGTCGTTGTCCCCCAGGCGGTAGCCGGTCGGCAGCACACTGGGGTCCGAGTGGTTGAGCTCGACACGGAGGGTGCCGCCGAGTTCCCCGATCGGGATGGGGGCGTCCAGACGGCCGTACCGCACGCGGTAGTCGTCGAGCAGACGCAGGGCCTGCCGGGCGAAGTAGCCGAGTTCGGGATGGTGCCGCTTCGCCTCCAGCTCCGTGACCACCACGACCGGGAGCACGACCTCGTGCTCGTCGAAGCGGTTCGAAGCATTCGGGTCCGCCAGCAGGACGCTGGTGTCGAGAACATAGGTGCGCCGGTCGGGCTTGTGGCGCTTTGTGCTGGTCACCACGGAAGGACGTACCCCCTCGGATGAGGTCGGGGAGCGACGGAGACGGTCTGGACCGGTTGCCGGCCGCGATGCACGGGCCGGAAACCGGCCCCTCGCCGCTTCGTCCGTGCTGTGACCGCACGATCGGGCTGGTGCAAAGGGCCTCCCGGGCGGACGGCCCCGTGCCGTCCGCTGAGATCCGACACCCGTGGTTCGGGCGTCGACCTGGTTGCTTTATGCCCTCGAAAGCGCGCCGCCATGCCACGGCATATGACGGCGCGCCGGTGAACTCCGTGTGAAGCGCTCTACGCCCGAAGGGGTGGGGCGGCTCCGTCAGCCGCCGTAGCGGCGATGGCGGGCCGCGTAGTCGCGCAGGGCGCGCAGGAAGTCGACCTTGCGGAAGGCCGGCCAGAAGACCTCACAGAAGTAGTACTCCGAGTGGGCCGTCTGCCACAGCATGAAACCGGACAGCCGCTGCTCGCCGCTGGTGCGGATGACCAGGTCGGGGTCGGGCTGGGCACCCGTGTAGAGGTGGCGGCCGATCATGTCGACGTCCACCGCTTCGGCGATGTCCTCGACGGAGCGGCCCTTGTCGGCGGCGTCCAGCAGCATGGCGCGGACGGCGTCGGCGATCTCCTGGCGGCCGCCGTAGCCGATGGCGACGTTGACCAGTATTCCGTCGACGTGCGCGGTGGCCTCCTCGGCCTCCTTGAGCGCGGTCCGCATCGGGGACGGCAGCAGGTCGGGGGTGCCGACATGGTGCACGCGCCAGCGGCCGTCGGCGGCGAGGGAGCGCACCACACCTTCGATGATGCCGAGCAGCGGGACGAGTTCGTCCTCGGGCCGGTCGAAGTTGTCCGTCGAGAGCAGCCAGAGGGTGACGACCTCGACGTCCGTCTCGGTGCACCAGCCGAGGAACTCCTCGATCTTCTCGGCACCGGCCCGGTGACCGTGCACGGTGGTGGAACCCGAGGCCTTCGCCCAGCGCCGGTTGCCGTCCATGATGACGCCGATGTGCTTGGGCACCTGAGCGTGGTCCAGGTGACCTTCCACCCGGCGTGCGTAGAGCCTGACCAGCAGGCCGCGCAGCTTGTCGCGCAGGTTCACGTGATTGTCAGCCCCTCCGTACGGATCGGACAGGTGTGGCCGAGCGCGGCCCCTGTCCGCATGGCGGTCCCCGGGGCCGAAGCCTACCCCCGCCCTACGACAGTGCCCTCGACGGGTGTTGAGGGCAAAAAAACGGGCCGGTCCGTGGGGGGGAGACGGACCGGCCCGAGGGGGGGCTTCCACCATAACCCTTCGTAAGGGCTGCTGCGTGCATCGGCGCGAGACAACTACTCTCCGGAATCGCCCCGCAACGCGCCGGTGGCCGCGGAATGCCTGGTTCACAGCCTCTTCATGGCCGGTTCACGGCGGGCGCACAGGACTTTTCGGGCGTCCCTCCGACGGGCGACCCCGTGGGTGACGGCGGCTTGACGCCCGCAGAGAGGTTCCGGGCACCGCGCAGCCCCCTCCACTGCGCGGTGCCGCCCGCGCAGCTTTGCTGGCGCGAATTACCTTGGTCTGAACTTACGCGATGTGTCAGGGGTGACGCGAGTGGTCGGCGATAACAATGTGGAAAACCCTGGCCGTGCCCACAGCGGGCTACGGGGGCGCGGGGGCGGGCTCCGCGGCGCGCGGCACACCGGATCCGCCTCGAAGAGGACGGACTCGACCTCGTTCCGCCCCGGCGTCCTGCCATGACCGTGAAGAGCAAAGGGATCACGTGGGACCAGGCCGGCGCACGACGGCTGGAGCGGCAGTTCCTGGCCAATCCGGCGACGGCCGTTACTCCGGTCGCCGACGTCGTCGCCGCCATGCGCGGGGCGCACGCGCAGGTGATGTCGGCGACCGAACTGTCCGTCGGGGTCCGGCGCGCCGACATCACCCGGGCGGACGTACGCGCCGCCCTGTGGGAGGAGCGCTCGCTCGTCAGCTCGGCGGGCAACCATCCGCTGCTGCTGGTCGACGGCGTGGTGGCCGGGGTGTGGCACCAACGGCGCCGGGGGAGGCGGATGACGGTCACGGTGGAGCCCCTGGGCGCGCTCACGGCACGGCAGGAACGGGAGCTGGCGGAGCAGGCCGAACGGGTGGCGGCGGTGGTGGAGGCGGGGGCGGAGCTGGTGATCGGGGAGGTGAGGGCGGGGCCGCACGCCTGAGCCCGGCCCCGGTCAGCCGGCCGGCTTGCGGACGTCGAAGAGGTGCCGGGTGCTGTGGGCCACGAAGGGGCCCCGCGTCGCGATCCGCTCGTGCAGGGCGCGGAGCTTGTCCTCGTACGCCTCGACGGTGAAGCCCGGCACCATCCAGATCACCTTGCGCAGGAAGTGGACGACGGCGGCGATGTCGTGGAACTCCATCCGCAGCCGCTCCGCGCGCAGCTCGACGACCTCCAGACCGGCCGCCTGCGCGCCCGCCCGCTCGTGTTCGGGGTGGCGACCGGCCCGCACTTCCTCGGGCTGCGGGCCGACGAAGTACTCGACGAGCTCGAAGACGCTGCTGGGCCCCACGTGCTGGGCGAAGTACGTACCGCCCGGCTGCAGCACCCGCGCGATCTCGTCCCAGTGCGGCAGTACGGGGTGGCGGCTGGAGACCAGGTCGAAGGCCGCGTCGGCGAAGGGCAGCGGGGCGTCCTCCGGCGCGGCGACGACCACGACGCAGCGCGGGCCCAGCAGCTCGGTGGCCTTGGCGACGTTCGGCGGCCAGCCCTCGGTCGCGGCGGCGAGCCCGGGCCGGCGGGCGGCGGCGCCGAGCGCGAAGTCGAGGACCTCGCCGCCGCCGGTCTGGATGTCGAGGGCCGCACGCGCGCGTGCGAGACGCCCGGCGAGCGACGCGGCGTACCGCCAGGAGGGCCGTGCCTCGGTGGCGCGGCCCTCGAACCAGGAGAAGTCCCAGCCCTCGGTGGGGACGGCGGCACCTTCGGCGCAGAGTTCCTCGAAGGTGGGGCGGGGATCGGTGCGGCGGTAGTCGTCGTGCATGGGCTCGATCGTCGCAGGGCGTTGTCAGTGGCCGCTGTTAGTTTTCCGGCATGGTGAACGAGGGCGGGGCGCATGAGGGCGGTGCGGGCATGCCGTACCGGGGCGGCGAGAAGGCGACGCTGCACGCGAGTCTGGACCGGCACCGGGACGCGGTGCTGTGGAAGCTGGAGGGCCTGGACGACGAGCAGTTGCGGCGACCGGTGACACCGTCGGGCACGAGCCTGCTCGGCCTGGTGAAGCATCTGGGGTCGGTGGAGTACGGCTGGCTGGTGGATACGTTCGGCCGCGAGGTGGAGCCGCTCTGGTTCGACCCGTACGAGGACGAGGACATGCGGGCCGACCAGGGTGAGACGACCCAGCAGATCGTCGACTTCTACGGCCGCGCCCGCGCCGCCGCCGACCGCACCATCACCGAGCTGTCGCTGGACGACACGGGCAGCCCGGCCTGGCGGGAGGGGTCCATGTCCCTGCGGTGGGTGATCGTCCACCTGATCGAGGAGACGGCCAGACACGCAGGGCACATGGATGTCGTGCGGGAGCTCATCGACGGGACGACGGGCGACCACCGCCCCGCCGGGTAGCTCCTTCGGCTACGGGACGAGAGGACGGACCTCCTGGGCGGCGAAGCGGATGAAGCCCTCGGGGTCGGGTTCGTCGCCCGTGGGCTGGAGGATGACCGTGTCGGCACCGGCCTCGGTGAGCTGCTCGACGGCCTTGGCGACGGTCGCCGCGTCCCCGGCGACACCGAGGTCGGGGACGTCGGCGAGGCCCTCGGCGGTGAGCTCGGCACGCAGGCGGTCGGCCGCGTCGGGGCCGGTTGCGGCGAGGAGGTAGACGACGACGCGGTGCGGGTCGGTGCGGCCGGCCGACGTCCGCCCCTCGTCGATGAGCCGACGGGCCCGGCGTACGCCCTCCGGGGGTGTTTCCGCGGTGAGGACGGTGCCGTCCGCCGCCGCGCCGGACAACTGGAGGGTGCGTGGGCCGGTGGCGCCCGCGAGGATCTCGACCGGGCCCTGCGGGGGCCAGTCGAGGGCGACGTCGTCGAGTTCCACGTACCGCCCCTCGGTGGTGAGCCGCTCCCCTCGCAGCAGCGCCCGCAGCGCGTCGAGATGCTCGCGCAGCAGCGTCAGCGGGGAGGCGGCGCGGGCGCCGACCTGGCCCATCCAGTCCTGCACACCGTGCCCGACTGCGAGGACCGGACGGCCGGGGAACATACGGTGCAGCGAGGCGGCCTCCATCGCGGTGACGGCGACGTTCCGCAGCGGCACGGGGAGCAGGCCCACCCCGATCCGGACCCGCTCGGTCCAGGCGAGGGCGGCCGCGGCGGTGGAGACACCGCCTTCGCGGAAGCAGTCCTCCCACAGCCAGAGTTCGTCGAGGCCGGTGTCGTCGGCCAGTTGGGCGAGGGCGCGCAGCCGCTCGGGGGGAAGTTGGGGACGGAACACAGCGCCGAGTCCTGTCATGCGGCCTTCCTACCCGGGGTCGGTTGAGCGGACAACCGCTTTACGGTGCCGGCGTGGTGCCGCTCTGCGTCGAAATGGAAAGGCGGTGGACGTTGCGTCACCGAGGTGTGGGCCGGCGCCCGGTTCCAGGCCGCCCGCTGCGGATACGGTCGGTCGACACACCGGGTACGGGCGGACGGCGGAGGGGCACGCACATGGCCATGGGGCGGCGCTGGCGGGACGGGCGGGGGGAGTTGGTCGTGTACGGGGGTGCGACGGTGCCGCTGGAGATCGCGGCGTCGTACCGGGCACGGACGCGGGGGCTGCTCGGGCGGGACGCCGCGGAGGGCGCGATGCTGCTGTCCCCCGCGAACAGCGTCCACACCTTCCGGATGCGCATGCCCATCGACGTCGCCTACCTGGACCGGGAGCTGGTCGTCGTCGCCGTCCGCACGATGAGGCCGTGGCGGTTGGGCCTGCCCCGGCTGCGCGCGCGGCATGTGCTGGAGGCGGAGGCCGGGGGGATGGCGGAGTGGGGGGTTCGGGTGGGCGTCAGAGTGGAGGTTCGGGGGGCGGTCGGGGCGGGGTGAGGGGGTCGTGGTGCCCGCCGGGTGGGCTGCCCGGCGGGGTGCGTCAGCCTTCGGTGCGGGGGAAGGAGACCTCGACGCGGCGGTTCTTCTTGCGGCCGGACTCCGTGGAGTTGTCCGCGATGGGGTACTGCTCGCCGTAGCCGCGTACCTCGAAGGTGATGTCCGGGTCGTTCAGTTCCGTGTCGAGGATGTCGTGCACGGCGTTGGCGCGGCGGCGGGACAGGGAGTCGCCGTGGGCGGAGGAGCCGAGGTTGTCCGTGAAGCCGAAGACGCGGACCTTGGTCGCGTTCTGGGTCTTGATCTCGTCGGCGATCGCGGCGATACGGGCCTTCGACTCGGCGCCGAGCTTCGCGCTGTCCTTGCCGAACAGGACTTCCGCCTGGAGGGCGAACTTCACGTCGGCGTTGGTGTCCTCGCGGCGTTCGTCTCCGCTCTGGTCCTCCACGACCTGCTTGATGTCGAGGACCTTGGGTTCGGCGAGGGTGGCGCCTTCCGGGATCTTCAGGTCCGGGTCGTTGGCGTCGACCTCGACGGGCGCGGAGGCGGTTGCCTCGGTGCCCGGGGGGACGCTGGGATCGTCCTCGGCGTACGCGGTCGCGGTGGCGCAGAGGGTCGTGGCGAGCATGATCGTGGCTGTGGTGAGGGTCAGGGGGAGGCGGGTAGGGGTCATGGGTGGCCTCAACCGGAGATCTCGATGGAGGCGGCGGCGAACATCGGGAGCTGGAAGGCAACCTCGGAAGTACCGCTGGGGGGCGCCGGGAACTGCATGAAGACGGGGACCGACTCTCCGGACTTCAGAGCAGGAAAGTTCGTCGTGGTCAGCGGGCGACCGTCCGTGTCACGCAGAACGTAGTAGCGCTTCTTCCCCTGGGAGTCCACAAGGGTGGCTCCTCCCAGTGACCTGCCGTTCCGGATGATCTCCGTCTCGTTGCCACTCAGCTGCGCGGGCACATTGACCGTTTCACTGCCGTCGTTCTTCAACGTGCCGCTGACGGTGACGAATCCACCCGCGTCGCGCGCAGCCGACGTGACCTGGAGGAGCAGGCCGTCAGGGCCTTTCAGCTCGGCAAGAGGAGCGCCCGGATCGCCTTCCTGAGCACTCGGCTGCGATCCGTTGTCCTCGGAGGCGGAAGCCGAGGCCTTCGGCTTCTCGTCGTCACTGCCACCGCCGCCGCAGCCGGCCACACCGAGGGCCAGACCGGCCGCAACGGTCAATGCGACCATCCCCCTACGGGCCTTCGTAGTGAACCGAATGCTCATGCCTCTGCTTCCTTCGTCACTCGTCGTTCGCTTGTCAGTCGGACAGATGGACGTCGAAGAGGTCCTCGGGGTCCGGAAGGGTGTCGGGGGCTTCCGGGTCCACGTCCCACTTCTCGCCGCCCTCGCAGTTGAGGCTCGGCAGGGTTTCGTCCTCTGCATCCCCACCGGCGAGTTCGAAGGTGCACCGCCGCTCCACGACGGCCTCGGCGGATGCTGTCGCATAACGGCCCTCCGTGCCGGGCACGATGCTGTCCCCCACAGGCTCGTCGGTCGTGACGTCGACCCTGTAGCCCAGGAGGCCCTCCCCCTGGCAACCGTTCACGTGAGCGTCGTTCTGCGCCGCGAGCTGACCCGCGCGGTCACAAGGGTCCTCGAACATCTCCACATCGCCGTTGAAGATGGCCTGCCACGAGGTCGGCTCCAGCAGGTTCTCGACCCACTCGCCCGTGATCTGGTCCCGGAGGTCCTGGGCCGCCGCGAGTGCCGCCGCGTCCGCCGCCGTCTGGGCCTCGTTACGCGTGGCCGCGGCTTGGCCGACCGCAAGGTACGCAAACGCCAGAAAGAGCAGACCCGCCACCACCGTGATGTAGATGGGGAAGGCCTGCCCTGCGTCGCGGTACCTCGGAAGCCGGATCAGCCTCCGGTCACCTCGGTGATCTTGTCGGTGATCGCGTTGTAGATCGACTGCCCGATGTCCGTCCCCGTGATCGCCAGCACGATCGCCACCACAACCGCGATGATCCCCAGGTACTCCACCGCCGTCTGGCCCCTGTCGTTGTGGGCGGCGCGGGTGCGGAGGTACGAGGTGGTGGTGTTCATCCAGTTGTTCATGGCGTTCCCCTCCCGGTGTGGCGGCTTCGGTGCCGCGACCGTACGAGGGAACCGCCGGGTCCGCCGAGGGTCCCAGGGCCCAATCGTGGGCCCAATCACGAGCCGGTCGACGATGCATCGCGCTCACCCCAGCCCCAGCCACTTCGCCGTGGCCTCCGAGCGGCTCGTGCTGTGGAGCTTGGCGAAGATGCGGTTGATGTGGTTCTTGACCGTCTTCTCGCTGATGAAGCACGTGGCGGCGATTTGCTGGTTGTTCATGCCGGATGCGATGAGGTCCATGATCTCCGCCTCCCTCGTGCTGAGTTGGGCCTGTGACCGGTATGACGAAGACTGTGCCACAGCCGGTTGCACTTGCGAAAGGCTTTCCGAAGAAATAGGCGCAGCAAGGAATCTTGGGTTTGCAGTCGCATTTGCGGGGCCGCTTTGCCTGAGCTGGGCCAGGAGGGCCTCCGCCGCCGTGGGGGTGAAGTGGGGCTTTCCGCCTCTGATGTCCCGTACCGCCGCCACCAGTTGGTCCGCCGTGAACTCGCCATGGACAAGGTAGCCGCCCGCGCCGCGCCGCAGGGCCTCCTCGACGATGTCCGGCTCGCGGCTGTAGGTGAGCATGACGACGGGGGCCAGTCGTACGAGGTGCGGGAGTGCCGAGATGCCGTCCACGCCCGGCATGCGGACGTCCAGGAGGACCACGTCCGGGCGGTGGGTCCGGGTCGCCTCGTACGCCTCTCGGCCGTCCGCCGCCTCCGCCACGACCGTGATGTCCTCGCGGCCCGAGAGGAGGGCCGTGAGACCCGCGCGGACCACGGGGTTGTCGTCGGCCACGATCACGCGAAGGGACGTGACGGCCGGGTCCGAGGGGGGTGGGAAGGGGGCGGAGGGGTGCTCATGGCCGGGCATCGTTCGGCCTCCTCTCGGAGGTGGGGTCGAGGGCCGCCAACGGGAGTTCCAGCCGTACTTCCGTGCCCTTGGGGTGCCGGCCGCGGCCGATGCGGATGCGGGCGCCCACCGAGGCGGCGCGTTCGACCATGCCGACCACCCCGAAGTGGCCCGTTCTGCGAAGGCGTTCGAGGGTGGTTTCCGGGGCGAGGCCCCGGCCGTCGTCGTAGATGCTGAGCAGGAGCAGGTCCCCCTGGACGCCCGCCGTGACGTCGACGTGGGTGGCGTCCGCGTGGCGGTGGGCGTTCTCCATGGCCTCCGTCGCGATGGTGAGGAGCTGGCGGGCCACCGCCGGGGGGACGGGCGGCACAGCGCTGCCGCCGGTGGGGCGGTAGGTGGTGGGGACGCCGGTCCGGGCGGTGAAGTCGGCGGTGCGGGCGGCGAGTTCCGCGAGTATGTCGGTGCCGTGGGCCGGGTCCGATTCCCGGCGGAGGTCCGTCAGGAGCTCGCGGGATTCCGCGGCGGCTCGGCGGGCCGAGCGGGCCACCAGTTCGGCCTGGTCCTTGACCGAGGAAGGGTCGAGTCGGTCCGCCGAGTTGGCCAGGCCGTCCGCCGCCAGGGCCACGCCGTGCAGGGTCTTCGCCACCGAGTCGTGCAGTTCGCGGGCCAGCCGGGCGCGTTCCGCCGCCACCGCCTCCGTGACGGCCAGACGGGCCTGGACCGTGGTCAGGGCGTGGGTGGCCTCGCCGAAGCGGAGCATGAGGTTGCGCAGGGTGGAGCCGACCGCGCCGGTGATGACGCAGAGGCCGGGGAGGAGGAGCGTCTCGGCGGGAGTGGCGTCGGGGGACTTCGCGAGGGTGGCGTGGACCAGGAGCAGGATCAGGGACTGGAGGGAGGCGAAGACCGCGGCGCCTCGCCAGCCGTAGACGAGGCCGGCGAGGAGGGGGGTGCCGACGCTGACGTAGGCGAGGGTGCTGTCGGGGCCCGCGGAGATGAGGGGGAGGGAGCCCACGAGGGTGTCGAGGGCGAGGAGGGTGGGGTGGCGCAGCAGCAGGGGGGCGAAGCGTTCCCAGTCCCTGAAGAGGACGTAGGAGGCCATGAAGGTGACGACCACTGCCGCGCCGACAACGCGTACGCCCAGGCCGGGCGAGGCGTTGAGGAGGGCCGCCGGGGCGGCCAGGGCGATCATGGCGAGCCGGAAGCCGAAGACCTGGCGGCACAGTGCCTGGAGGGCGTTGACCTGGATCGAGAGCGCGGGTGCGGTGGTGGGCGCCCGGCCTTCGGCCTGGTCCGGCGTGTCTCCCTCACCGTCCGTGCGGCCGTCGTCGTTCCGTGCGGATGGTCCGTCGGGGACATGAGCACCGTCGGCGGCCGCCCCGCCGGGTTCCCTCCCCACCCGCACCGCCGCCGGCCCGGCACCCGGCACCTCCGCCTGGCGGCGCCCCCGCGAGGCCGCCCTCGCCCCCTCAGTAGGTGTGAGTGTCATGGTCCTCACTCACCCGTGAGTGTGCCGAAGTCCGTGCCGGAGCCGAGGAGCAGGCCGGCGCCCAGCAGCAGCATCGTCGCCGGGACCATGAACGTCGTGATCATCATCGTGGCCTTGGGCACGGCCCGCGCGGCCTTGCGCCGGGCGTTCTGCGCATCCGTGCGACGCATGTCCTTGGCCAGCGACACCAGGGTGTCCACGATCGGCGCGCCCAGTTCCTCCCCCTGCTGCAACGCCGTCACGAACATCGCGACCTGCTCGGAGTCGTTGCGCCGCCGCAGTTCCGCGAAGGCCTGGCGGCGGCTCATGCCGAGGTCCATCTGGTGCAGGGTGATGCGGATCTCGTCGGCCCAGGGGCCCTCGTAGCGGGACGCGACCCGGTCGAGGGCCTGGCGGAAGCCGAGGCCGGCGCTGACCACGACGGCGAGGACGTCGAGGAAGTCGGGCAGGGTCCGGTCGATCACGTCCTTGCGGACCCGGATCGCCGACCAGATGCCGACCTCCGTCCAGAACGCGCCGAAGGCGAGCAGCAGCAGGGTCATCAGCACGTTGCCCTGGAGCAGGAACACCAGGCCGCCGACGCCGCCGAGGAAGCCGTAGACCGCGCGGCGCGCGGCGTAACGGTCGATCGTCAGGCCGCCGGGGTTGCCCACCAGGTCGATCCGGCGGCGGTACCTGGCGACCTGCTTGGGGCCCATCAGACGCAGTACGGCGGGCGCGTACCGCATGCCCATCCGGTCGACCAGCGAGTCCACCGCGCCCGTGCGGGTCGCGCCCACCTCCAGGGCGAGGACGAGGTCGGCGGGGAGTTTCGCCTCCGCCCGGTACATCCGGATCCCGGCGAAGACGCCCCACACGCTGAGGCCCATGACCAGTGCCAGCACAAGTGCCATGCCGATCCCCTCCCTTCCTCAGACGTCGATGCGGGACATGCGGCGGATCAGGACGAAGCCGACGGCGTACAGCGCGAACGCGATGATCACGCAGGCCTGGCCGACCGGGGAGCCCGTCATCCGGTCCAGGGCGCCGTCCTTGACGCCGTTCATCAGGAACAGCGAGCCCACGCCCATCACCGGGACCGCGTACGACGTCATGCTCACCTGCGAGAGCTGGGTGCGGATCTCGCGGCGGGTCTCCTTGCGCTCCTCCAGCGTCTCCGTGAGGTTCCTGAGCGCGCTCACCAGCTGGCCGCCCGCCCGGTTGGACAGCACCAAGGTGGTGACCAGGACCACCAGCTCGCGGGACGGGAGCCGTTCGGCCATCTCACCCAGTGCCTCGTCCATCGACGCGCCCACCGCCAGCTGGTTGGCCACCTTGGCGAGCTCCTCCCCCGCCGGGGCCTCCAGCTCCTCCGCCGCCATGCCGATCGCCGTGCGCAGGGCGAGGCCGGCCTGCGTTGCGTTGGCCAGGATGCGGGCGAGTTCGGGGAGTTGGTTGATGAACCTCTCGATGCGTTTCTGGCGTTGCCAGTTGAGGAACTGGACGGCCGCCCAGACGCCCAGCAGTCCGGCGATCGGGCCGAAGAAGGGGGCCAGGGCGGCCTGGCCGATCAGCCACAGTCCGGCGACCGTGGCGAGCATCGCGACGAAGAACTCGCCCGGGGTCACGTCCAGGCCCGTCGCCAGCAGCCGCAGCTCCAGTTTCCGGCCCAGGCGGGTACGGCGCAGGCGGCGGTCCAGATCGCGGAACCGGCGCCGGCGGCCGGTGATCTGGACCTGGCCGGTGGACGACAGGCGCTCGACCAGGGCCTGTCGCTGGGCCCTGCCCATGGCGTACGCGTGCAGTCCGGCCACGGCGAGGACGCAGGTCAGCAGGGTGACACCGGTGGTGAGGGAGACGAGGGTCGTCAGTTCCATGGTCGGCTCCTGCCTACCTGGCTTCTCGGGTGGCCAGCTGGTCTGCGGACTGGGCGACGCCGAAGGCCTGGGGGATGGGCTGGCTCGCCATGTAGAGGCGGTCGGCGCTGCGGCGGGTGAGCGGGAAGTAGTGGAAGGCGCCGTGGATCCGGCCGTCGGCGGCCATGGGCTGCGCGTCGAAGCGGGCGACCGTGGCCAGCCGGTACGGCTCGCCGCCGTGGCTGTCGAGGAGCGCGACCTCGGTGACCCGGCGGAGCCCGTCGGCGAACCGGGTGAGCTGCACGATCACGTCGACCGCGCTGTTGATCTGGTCGTGCAGCGCGGCGAAGGGGACCTCCACGTCGGACATGGAGGCCAGGGTCTGGAGCCGCATCAGCGCGTCCTCGGCGCTGTTGGCGTGGACGGTGGCCAGCGAGCCGTCGTGGCCGGTCGACATCGCCTGGAGCATGTCCAGCGACTCACCGCCACGGACCTCGCCGACGACGATCCGGTCGGGGCGCATGCGCAGCGAGTTGCGGACCAGGTCGCGGATGGTCACCTGGCCCTGGCCCTCGACGTTCGGCGGGCGGGACTCGAGGCGGACCACGTGCTGCTGCTGGAGCTGGAGTTCGGCGGAGTCCTCGATGGTGATGATCCGCTCGCTCTCGGGGATCAGGCCCGACAGCGCGTTCAGCAGGGTCGTCTTGCCGGTGCCCGTCGCGCCCGACACGATGATGTTGAACCTCGCCTGCACCAGCCCGGCCAGCAGATACACCATCGGCTCCTCCAGCGAGCCGAACTGGATCAGTTCATGGAGCGTGAAGGAGCGCGGGAAGCGGCGGATGGTGAGCGTGGCGCCGGTCAGGGACAGCGGCGGGATGATGACGTTGACGCGCTCGCCGGACGGGAGGCGGGCGTCGACCATCGGATTCGACTCGTCCACGCGGCGGTTGACGGTCGACACGATCCGTTCGATCGTCTGCATGAGCTGGTCGTTCGAGGCGAACCGCAGCGGCAGCTGCTCCACCCGGCCGGCACGCTCCACGAAGATCGCGTCGGGGCCGTTCACCATGATCTCGGTGATCGAGGCGTCCTCGAGCAGCGGCTCCAGGATGCCGAGGCCCAGCGCCTCGTCGACCACCCGCCGGATCAGCTGCGACCGCTCGACCGTCGACAGCACGGGGCCCTCACGGCTGATGATGTGCCCGAGCACCCGCTCCAGCCGCGCCCTGCGCTCTGCCGGCGCGAGCGCGCTCATCTCCGCGAGGTCGATCTCCTCCAGGAGCTTGGCCCGGTACGAGGCGACCAGGTGCCCGTCCTCGCCCCGGCTGCCGTTCTCCTCGGGGGAGTTGATCCGCGCGCGCAGACTCATCGCCGTCCTCCCTGCTCAGTGGTCCATCGGCATGGTGGCGGTCTTGCGGGCGGGGCCGAATTCCCAGCCGGGGACGATCGACGGGATGTCGATCGTCGCGGTGACCTCGACCTCCTCGCCCAGGTACGACGCCGCACAGCCGGCGTCCAGCCAGGAGCTGACCGCGTTCTGGCAGTCCTGCGCGTACGGCCCGTCGAGGGAGGCGCTGCGCGCGCCGGTGCGGGCGGCGGTGCCGGCCTGCTGCGCGGTGTAGGCGATCAGGCCGATCTGCACGGCGGCCATCGCCACGAGGATCAGGACCGGGATGAACCCCAGGTACTCCAGGGCCACTTGGCCCCGGTCGCGGTCTCGGTCGCTTCGCCGGTACGTCATCTCAGTCCGTCTCCTCCACCACGGCCCCCGCGTGGCCCGCGACGCCGGGGAAGGGGAAGCCGATCGAGCCAGGGAAGAGGACCGGCACGTCGAGCCGTACGTCGGCCGTGACCAGGCCGCCGCTCTCGCCGCAGGACACCTCGGCACCCCCCTCCCACGCGGACGGCAGATGCTCCCGCCCCGCCGCCTCACAGGCCGCCTGGCGGTCCTCGGCCGCCGTGCCCGCCCGTGCCGCCTCGTCCGCAGCGTTCCCCGCGAGCGAGTAGGTGTACCCCACGAGTACGAACTGCCACAGCAGCACCAGCGTCAGGACGATCAGCGGGGTCATGCCGAGGAACTCGATGGTGACCTGGCCCCGGTCGCGGCCTCGGCGGGCCGGCTTCATCCGTCCCTCCGCCGCCGCAGGCTTCCCGACCCGCGGTCCCCACGTGGCCGGCCGCCCTTCCGTTCGCCCACGGGCGCCTTGACCAGCCCCAGTTCCCCCGCGAGCCCCCACAGCGCCTGTTTCACCGCGCTCCTGCTGTCCAGCTCGTGGACGCGGCCGGCGTCCACGACGGCCTGGAGTTCCTTGAAGTTGGCGGGCACCGCCGTCGCGGCGACGGTGGTGCCGGTGATCCGCTGGATGAGGGGCGGCTGGATCTCCGTACTGCGCGTGTGCCGGTTGACGACGACCGTGGTCTCCTCGGCCTTGCGGATCTGGAGCCGGTCCCACATCCGTACGGTCCGCTTGGCCCCCCGGACCGCGACCACGTCCGGCGTGGTCACCAGCAGGGCGGTGTCGGCCATCTCGACCGCGGCCGCGCCGGCGCCGCTCAGCTGGGCGCCGCAGTCGATGACGACGGTCTCGTAGCGGGAGCGCAGGGCGCTGACGATCTGCCGGGCGGCGCGGTCGGTGACCTCCTCGCCGCGTTCGCCCTCGCCGGGGGCGAGCAGCAGGGCGAGGCCGGTGTCGTGCCGGAAGAGGGCGTCGGCGAGGACGCGCGGCGAGATGTCGGTGATGGCGGCGAGGTCGGCGACGCTGCGCCGGAACTGGACGTCCAGGTACGACGCGACGTCCCCCGTCTGGAGGTCCATGTCGACCAGCACGGTGGAGCGGCCCGACGCCTGGGAGGCGAGCGCCAGCTGGACGGCGGCCAGCGTCGCCCCGACGCCGCCCTTGGCGCCGCTGACCGTGACGACGGTGCCGCCGACGCCGGTGAAGACGTCGCCGCCGTGGCCGAGGTGCCGGCGTACGCCCACGGACCACTGGGCGACCGCCTGCACGCGGTTGGCCAGTTCCTCGTACGACAGCGGCAGGGCGACCAGGCCGCGAGCGCCGGAGTCCATGGCGGCCTGGAAGAGGCCGGGGCCGGCGTCGGAGGTGACGAGGATGACGCCGACGGC
This sequence comes from Streptomyces sp. NPDC059861, assembly GCF_042731435.1. Lineage (NCBI taxonomy): Bacteria > Bacillati > Actinomycetota > Actinomycetes > Kitasatosporales > Streptomycetaceae > Streptomyces > Streptomyces sp. NPDC059861. Next base: position 18,385 of record NZ_JBHWJQ010000032.1, read on the forward strand.
GGGGAAGCGGAGCGCCACCTCGCGGATCAGTTCCAGGGCCGGGACGGGTCCGATGCGTTCGTGTACGACGACGACCTCGGGCAGTTCGTCGACGGACTCGGCGGCCAGCCGGGCGAGGGTGTCGACGAGCTGGGTGGAGTCGACGACCGGGGCGACCGGTTCGGCGTCCGGGAGCTGGCTGAGCAGGGTCGTGACCGAGCGGACCGCGTCCGCGTCGCCGACGGCCGGCAGGATCCTCGTGGGCATCCGGGCCTCACTTGTCCTTCGCGAGTTCGTAGGTGCGGTCCGCGTCGGGGACGGTGGTGTCGCTGCCGGGCGCGACCAGGGCGAGCCGGACGCGCTCGGCGAACGACTCGGCGTACGTGAGGCGCTGGGCGTCGAGGGTGGACAGCGCGAAGGTGATGGGCACGGCGTCGGTGGAGCGCCGGGTGCGGTCGTCGCTGTCGGGCTCCAGCGCGGTGAGCTCTCCGACGTCGATCACCTGGGCGTTCGTCACGATGATCTTCGACTGGGCCGGGTCGCCCTCGCGCTCGCCCGCGAAGGTGGCGTACACGTTGACCGTGGATCCCGGCGTGATCTTGCCGGCCACTCCGGTCGCCGCGTCGATCATGATGGCGACCTCCTGCTGCCCCGGCCGCAGCGCGGGCTGGTCGACGATCATGTCGCTCTGCAGCAGGGAGCCCTTGCGCAGGGTGGTGACGGCGGTCTTGCCCCTGACCTGCCGCAGATCGGTGACCGCGTTCCGAGACAGCCAGCGCTCGGGCATCCGGACCTGCTCGAACTTGTCGGCGGTCAGGGCGGTGTAGGGCGCCACGTCACCCTTCAGCCGGTAAGCGGTGACCTCGGGGCCGACCTTGGACTGCACATCGTCGATGACGGAGAGCACGCCCGCGAACGCGCCGAGGGCGCAGAGTACGGACAGAAACAGGAGTATCACGCCGCGGCGCTGACGGGAGTTCATGAAGCGTGCAACCTCGTTGGGGGTGGGGTCGAACGGGTCTGGGGTCTCGTCGGGCGGCGGGTCACCCCGCCGGGAGCTGGAGCTGGTCGTCGTATGCCGGCGCCGTCGCGGAACAGAACACGCACCGGTCGCCGATGACGTCGATGCCGCACCAGTGGCAGCTGTTCCGGCGTACCGAGCCGACCAGCTGGTAGAGCACGGACAGGTCGGGCAGAAAACTGCAGAACTCGATCAGCTTGCCGGTGCCCCACCACCGTGCGGACTCGGTGGGCAGCTGGGCCTCGCGCAGCCCCCGCACACGCCAGGACGGGGCGAGCGTGGTGGTGACCCAGTCGGACTGGAGCTGTCCTCGGGCGAGCAGCATCCAGGTGCCGAACTCCGGCCCCGCGAGCCGCGCTTCGGGGCCGATGCGCACCAGCTGCGGCTCGGGATGGGCGATGACGCCGAACTGACTGCCCGGGACCCAGGACTTGGCGTGCGACTTGAGCCCGACGGGGACGCGGTCGAGCCGGGCGACCGTGCCGAGGAGCGCGCCGGCGTGGATGTAGTGGGTGAGCAGCCGGCCCGCCGAGGCGAGGACGCCCGGGCCGAGGTCGCAGGAGGCCAGCTGTCTCAACTGCCTGGCCAGGACGGCGAGTCCCAGCGGGGGCAAGTCGGGCCGGAAGAGGGCGATCCGGTCGCTCTCCAGGAGGGAGCGGATGGTGTGCAGCCGCCGCTCCACCGCCGCCGGAACGGCCTGCGAGCACACCACGATCACATGGCCGTGCGCCTCGACGAGGGTCTGCATCTCGGTCAGCGCGTGGTCCAGCGGGCATTTGTCCACGTCGCGCAGGACGACGGCGGGCAGGGTCCGCTCGTCCTGCGCCGGCAGCGCCATGTCGGCACTGGTCACGGCAATGGCTGTTGGCACGCGCAGCTCCCCGATCCCACCCAAGTCCGGCCCGCCGGCGCAACTCTCGTGCACCTGGACGACTTCATTGCGTGACTACCTCAGCACTGTATCCACGCCTCCGTGACCGGAGAACAGCGTTTCCGTAGCCGAGCAGCAACTCCTCTTGCACAAGACACGCCATATCGGGGCAGGGGGAGCATCCCGACCGAACCCTGAAGAGTGCGCGGACCGGAACCCTTGACAGTCGAATTGGTCTGGACCAACTTGTAGCTCCAACGGTGGCCACCGTCGTTCTCCCCCGTCATGGAAGTCCCCACTCCCCCACCGGAGGCCCCAGTGGACCGCGCACCCAGACGCAGACGTACCGGCATGTGGGCGGGAGCGGTGATCGCCGCCCTGGCGCTCACCGTGCCGGCGATCGGCCAGGCATCCGCCGCGGACATCAACAACGCCAAGAACGCCGGCTTCGAGTCGGGCCTGAGCAACTGGGCCTGCTCGGCGGGCAGCGGTACGACGGTCTCCTCACCGGTGCACGCCGGCTCGTCCGCGCTGAAGGCGACGCCGGCCGGGCAGGACAACGCGCGCTGCACGCAGGCGGTGGCGGTCCAGCCCAACTCGACGTACACGCTGAGCGCGTGGGTGCAGGGCGGTTACGCCTACCTCGGCGCCACGGGCACGGGCACCACGGACGTCTCCACCTGGACCCCCGACTCGTCGAGCTGGAAGAAGCTCTCGACCACCTTCACCACGGGCTCCTCGACCCGCTCGGTGACGGTCTACACGCACGGCTGGTACGGCCAGGCGGCGTACCACGTGGACGACGTCTCGGTGTTCGGCCCCGACGGCGGCGGGGGCGGCGACCCGACCCCGACGATCCCTGGCGCCCCGGCGGGCGTCACGGTCTCCGGTACGACGTCCTCCTCCGTCTCCCTGTCCTGGAACGCGGTCCCGGGCGCGACGGGCTACAACATCTACCGCAACGGCACGCGGGTGACGGGGGTGACCGGCACGTCGGGGACGGTGACCGGGCTCGCGGCGTCGACGTCGTACAGCTTCCAGGTCACGGCGACCAACGCGGCGGGTGAGTCGCCGAGGTCGGCGACGGTGACGGGCACGACGGCGCCCACGGGCGGCGGGTCCGGCGTCCCCCGGCACGCGGTGACCGGCTACTGGCAGAACTTCAACAACGGCGCGACCGTGCAGCGGCTGTCGGACGTGCCGGGCCACTACGACATCATCGCGGTGGCGTTCGCGGACGCGACGGCGACGCCGGGGGCCGTGACCTTCAACCTGGACTCGGCGGGGCTGGGCGGGTACACGGTCGACCAGTTCAAGGCCGACCTCCGGGCGAAGCAGGCCGCCGGGAAGAAGGTCGTCATCTCGGTGGGCGGTGAGCTGGGCCGGGTCGCGGTCAACGACTCCGCGTCGGCGGCGAACTTCGCGAACTCGGTGCACTCGCTGATGCAGACGTACGGCTTCGACGGCGTGGACATCGACCTGGAGAACGGTCTCAACGCGACGTACATGAGCCAGGCGCTGCGGTCGCTGGCGGCGAAGGCGGGGCCGTCGATGGTGCTCACGATGGCGCCGCAGACCATCGACATGCAGTCCACGTCGAACTCGTACTTCCAGACGGCGCTGAACGTGAAGGACATCCTCACGGTCGTCAACATGCAGTACTACAACAGCGGTTCGATGCTCGGCTGCGACGGCAAGGTCTACAGCCAGGGCTCGGTGGACTTCCTGACCGCGCTGGCCTGCATCCAGCTGGAGAACGGCCTCTCCCCGTCCCAGGTGGGCCTCGGCGTCCCGGCCTCGACCCGGGCGGCGGGCAGCGGCTATGTCGCCCCGTCGGTCGTGAACAACGCGCTGAGCTGCCTGACCCGCGCGACGAACTGCGGCACCTTCAAGCCGCCGCGGACGTATCCGGACCTGCGCGGCGCGATGACATGGTCGACGAACTGGGACGCGACGAGCGGCAACGCGTGGTCGAACGCGGTGGGGCCGCATGTGAAGGCACTGCCGTGACCCTTGGTTCCACAGGCGCCGGCCGCGCCGGATACGACGCGGCCGGCGCTGCCGCGTTCCCTTCGTGCGCTCAAGGGCGGGAAGGCCGGCCACCCGTGGTGAGGAGGGCTGTGGCGGCCCTGTCACGGGCCGGGCCGGCTGTTGCCGGAGGGACCAGGGAGATCGCCGCCGCTCCGAGTACCGCCGTCAGGGCGAACGTCGTGAAGCCCAGGCTCGCGTTGCCGCCCGCGAGGACCACGCCGCCGACCGTCGGGCCGACCACCGCGCCGGTGCGGCCGATGCCGGTGACCCAGCCGAGGCCGGTGGCGCGCTCGCTCGGGGCGTAGACGCGGGAGGTGGCGGCGTAGACCATGACCTGCGCGCTGAACAGCCAGATGCCGGTGAGGAAGACGACGGCGTACGCCGCGCCGAGCGGCATCTCGGTCCTGAGCAGGAACGTGCCGCAGGCCGTGAGGACGAACCACAGCGCCGACACCTTCACCGGCCCGAACCTGTCCGCCGTACGCCCAGCGATCAGCATGCCGACGATGCCGCCCGCGTTGATGATCAACAGGAAGGTGACCGAGGAGGAGAGCGAGTAGCCCGAGGCACGCATCAGTTCGGGAAGCCAGGTCGAGACGCCGTAGACCAGGAGGAGGCCCGCGAAGGAGGCCAGCCACAGGAGCGGGGTCGCCCAGCGGGTGCCGGGGGCGAAGAGGGCGCGGATCGCGGACAGTCGGCCCTTCGCGCCCGCCTTCGGCGCCTCCGTCACTCCGGGGCGCGTCAGGCCGTAGCGGTCGGCGACGGCATACGCCTCCTCCGTGCGCCCCTTCGCGAAGAGCACACCCGGTGACTCAGGAAGCCACTTGAGGACCAGCGGCACCGCGATCACCGCCGGCAGCACCCCCGCCCAGAACACCCAGCGCCAGCCGTGCCCGGGGGCCACGGCGAGGCCGATGCCCGTCGCCGCCATGCCGCCCGCGTGGTACGAGGTCATCATCAGGCCGGTCGCCAGGGCCGCCCGGCGTGGCGGCGCGAACTCCGCGACGATCGCCAGGCCGATCGGCATGAGACCGCCGAGACCGAGGCCGGAGACGAAGCGGCCCGCCCCGAAGACCGCCGCGCCCGGCGCGACCGCGCACAGCGCCGAGCCCAGCGAGAAGAGCACCACGCTCGCCGTCACCAGCGGCTTGCGGCCCAGCCAGTCGGTGAGCGTGCCCGCCGCCAGCGCGCCGATCAGCATGCCGAACGTGGTCCAGCTGCCGATCGTCCCGGCGAGCGCGGTGCTGAAACCGAGGCTCTCGTCGGCAAGCAGGTGCGGCATGGTCGCGCCGTAGATGTTGACGTCCATGCCGTCGAAGAAGACGGCGAGCCAGCACAGGGCGATGACCACACCGACGGTCCGGAAGGAGCGATCGGGAGGGGACGGGGTCGATGCCACGGGGGCCACTCACTTTCTGCCGCTGCGGTGAGGGGTGTCCATCCAGGGTGTTCGTCCAGTGAAAACAGGTTCACTCTTGCGGGGTTGTGAGTTTCCCGGTGCGCCCGGGCCGTGTCAACGGTTCCGGCACGGGCGTGAAACATTTCCCCGGGCCCGGCGCATCAATGGGGTGACGGACACCGACGACGGGGGGAAATCGACCATGCAGGTCCGCGGTGACGAGTACGAGGAGTTCGCCGCGGCACGCGCGGGGCACCTCTACCGGGCCGCCTGTCTGCTCACCGCCGGTGACACGTATCTCGCCGAGGACCTGGTGCAGGAGACCCTCGGGCGGCTGTACCTGAGATGGGGGAGGGTCTCCCGCGCCGACAATCCGGCCGCCTACGCGCAGACCGTTCTGACCCGCACCTTCCTCGCCCAGAAGCGGCGGCGCAGCAGCACCGAGCGCGCCACCGCCGTACTCCCGGAGACGCCGGGCCCCGACGGGGACGCGACCCTGCGGCTGACCCTGCTGGGGGCGCTCGCGCGGCTGCCCGTCAAGGACCGCGCCGTCGTCGTGCTGCGCTACTGGGAGGACCGCAGCGTCGAGGAGACCGCCGACGCGATGAACACCAGCTCGGCCGCCGTACGGACCCGCTGCTCCCGCGCCCTCGCCCGGCTGCGGGAGCTGCTCGGCGAGGACCTCGCCGAGTACGCGGCGACCTGACCCCGGACCCGGTCGAGCCCGTCGGCCCGCCCGCCCGTCAAGTCACCTCACCAACCACCCTCAAGAGACGGTGATTCGCCATGCCCACAGACCACCACGAGGACCCTTTCGAAGACCGGCTCGGCGTCGCGCTGCGGCAGACCGGCGACACCTTCGACACCGACCGCCCCGCCCTGATCGCCGCGGGCCAGACCCGTGGACGCAGGCTGCGGCTGCGCCGCCGCGCCGCGGTGGCCGGTGGCGCGGCGGGCATCGCACTAGTGGGTGTCGCCGGAGCGCTGGTCCTGCCCGGCAACGGCAGCGGCGGCGGCAGCAGCGACGTCCGCGACCAGCGGTCCGTCGGCGCCGGGCCCGTGACCATGCCGCCCGCCACCTCGATCACCCCGCAGTCCTTCTCCTCCGAGCGCATGATCGCCACGCTGACGCAGCTGCTCCCGGAGGGGAAGGTCAGCGGCGCGGAGGCCTGGGGCGGCGGGGGCGAGCGGCCCGCGCCGTCCGTGCGGCTCGTCCACGACGACGGCGAGGGCGGCGGTGCGATCAGTGTCGGACTCAACCGGGTCGAGCCGGGCAGCCAGGCGGCCCGCGACGCCGTCACCTGCCCGGACAAGGTCTATGTCCCGCACGACGGTTGTGAGAGCCGTCGGCTGTCCGACGGGTCCGTGCTGATGCTCTTCCGGGGGTACGAGTATCCGGACCGCCGTGTGGACACCAAGCTGTGGCGTGCCGAACTCGTCACCCCCGAGGGCGAGCAGGTCAGCGTGAGCGAGTGGAACGCCGAGGCCGAGAAGGACGCACCGGTCACGCGCGGCGAACCTCCCCTGACGCTCGCACAGTTGAAGGCGGTCGCCACCGCCGGGCAGTGGCTGGCCCTTGTCCCCGCGGCGCCCGACGGCGGGAAGGGGCAGACGGACGACGGCCGGCCCGCCGACCCGCAGGCGACGTTCGGCGGCTCGGCCGTGGACACGCTCGTGACGCTCCTTCCCGAGGGCGCGAAGGTCGTGGACAAGGGAGGGGAGGGCGAGTTCGGTTACGCCGTCGTCGACGACGGCGAGGGCCGGAGCCTCGTCCAGATCAATGTGCAGCCGGGCATGGGCGACGTCGCCGGTGAGCTCTTCACCGGTGCCGAGAACCTCCCCGACGGCACCCTGGTCACCACACACCAGGAGCCCGGGGAGAAGGGCGGCGAGGGGGTCGTGATGTGGACCGCGGACACCCTGCGGACGGACGGTCTTCGCGTGGTGATCAGCGCCTTCAACTCCGGCGCCCAGCACACCCCGGCGACCCGCGAAGCCCCCGCCCTCACCGTCGGGCAGCTCCGCGGGATCGCCCTCGACCCCAAGTGGCCGACCCTGCTGAAGTGACGGTGCCGGCTAGAAGAACTCCGCCCACGGCTGGTCGGAGATCTGCTTCACGCACAGCACCAGGAAGAGCAGGCCCGCGATCGCCAGCATCCCGTTGCTGACCCAGCCGTTGCGCCACTCCCTGGGCGTACGGTCGGTGTTGAGCAGCCAGAGCAGTGTGCCGGCGAGGAACGGCAGGAACGCCGCGCCGAGCACGCCGTAGAGGATGACCAGCCGGAACGGCTGGCCCTCGAAGAGCAGGACCATGGGCGGGAAGGTCAGCCACAGCAGGTACGCGCGGAACGGCCAGGACCGTTCCCGCTCTCCCGAGGCGATCTCCTCGCCCTTCGTCTGCGCCCGCTTGCGGTAGCGCGCCACGAAGTCCGCGAACATCAGGCTCACGCCGTGCCAGACGCCGATCAGGGAGGTGAAGGAGGTGGCGAAGAAGCCGATCAGGAAGAACTTCGCGGTCGCCGTGCCGTACTCGGCCTCCAGGATGTCGGTCAGCTGGATCAGGCCCTTGTCGCCGCTCTCGATGGCGACGTTGCGGGTGTGGAGCAGCTCGGCACCCACGAAGAGCATCGCGATGACGAAGATGCCGGTGGTGGCGTAGGCGACCCGGTTGTCCAGCCGCATGACCTTCATCCAGCCGGTGTTGGTCCAGCCCTTGGCGTTGACCCAGTAGCCGTAGGCGGCCAGCGTGATGGTGCCGCCCACGCCGCCGATCAGGCCGAGGGTGTTCAGGACCGAGTCCTTCTCGTCGGGCAGTACGGGCAGCAGGCCGGCGAACGCGTCCGGGATGTTCGGAGTGACCCGGATCGCCAGGTACACCGTCACCACGAACATGACGCCGACCAGGACCGTCATCACCTTCTCGAAGACGGCGTACTTGTTGAACCAGACGAAGACCAGGCCCACCAGACCGCAGGCGATCCCCCACCACTTCAGGTCCATCACGTCGGGGAACAGCGCCTGCAGCGGCAGCGCGCTCGACGACATCGCCGCCGCCCCGTACACGAAGCCCCAGACCACGACGTAGACGACGAAGAAGTACGTCGTCCAGCGGCCGAGGCTCGCCCAGCCGTCGAAGAGGGTGCGGCCGGTGGACAGATGCCAGCGGCCGGCCGCCTCCGCGAGGGAGATCTTCACCAGGCAGCCGATGACGGCGGCCCACAGGAGGGTGTAGCCGAAGTTGCTGCCCGCGATCAGCGTCGCCACCAGGTCGCCGGCCCCGACGCCGGTCGCGGCGACGACGATGCCGGGGCCGATGTACTTCCAACTGGCCTTGCGCGGGGTCGATTCGGAGTTCGGGCCGGGTGCCGCCCCGGTTTCACTGGTGTTTCCCGTGGTGTCCGCCATGCACGTCAAGTAAGCCCATGGACGGTCGGGGGACAAGAGGGCGTGCGGGATCTTCACTCGATGTGTTCGCCGGCCCGGGAAACGCCCGGGAACGGGGACGGGCCCCGGCGGACGGGAGTGCCGCCGGGGCCCGGAACGGGCGCGTCACGGCTGTCGCCGACCGCAGCCGTCGCACGCGCAGGTGCCGAGCTCGAACCAGACGGTCTTGCCCGGCCCGTCCTGGTGGCATCCCCAGCGCCGGGCGAACGCCTCCACCAGGAACATCCCCCGGCCGCTCTCCGAGGTGCCCGCGTCGAGCACCTGCGGGACCCGCCGGCCGCCGTCGGCGACCTCGCAGCGCAGGACGCCGTGGGCTGCGGAGAGGGTGAGCCGGAAGCGGCTGGCGGCGTGCAGCAGGGCGTTGGTGGCCAGCTCGCTGACCAGCAGCTCGGCCGTCGCCACGAGGTCGGCGCCGGCACCGTCGCCGTCGGCCAGTCCCCAGCACTCCAGCTGCCGCCGCACCCGCGCGCGGGCCTCCCGGACGGCGGACGGACGCGGTGGGTACTCCACGCTCAGGTGGCCCGCTCCCAGGGGCGGTTGAGGGTAGGCGCCGTAACGGGGGTCGGGATCCGGGCGGCCGGTCCCGGAGAGTTGCAGCATGCCTTCAGGGTGAGGCGTGCCGGATCCGGGGCGCACGGGGAGGACTACCTGATTCCATACCTGCCTGGGGGCGCGCATACGGATCGGGCTACGCGTACTGCAGGCGCACGACCGCGCCCGCCTCGTCGTCGCGTACGTCGACGTACGCGCACACCTGCCGCGCGAACCACAGCCCCTGCCCGGGGGCCGTCTCGGCGGTGGGCGGCGGGACGAAGCCGGCCAGCGGGTCGTCGACGCGGTGCGGTGAGCGCAGTTCGCAGACGCAGCCGGGCGCCTCGCCCCACAGCAGGACCTGGCTGACCGGGTCGAGCGGGTCCGCCGCCTCGGAGACGGCCGCGGCGAACAGCTCCGCCTCGGCGGCGGGCAGGCCACGGCCGGCGGCCCAGGTGCGCACGGTGTGCGGTTCGGGCGAGGGCAGCGGGTGCGCGTCGCGCGGTACGGGCGAGAGGGGTACGGCGTCCAGTTCGGCGGCGATCCGCAGCGGGTCCTCGTAGACGCCGGTGCCGGGGTGGGCGCGGCGGGCGGCGGCGACCACGGCCGGGCCCGCGGTGCGGGTGTCGTACGCGCACAGGGCGGTGGTCGCGAGCGGGGCGAAGAGGAGGTTGGCGAAGGCCTCGTAGCGGATCCACTCGGTGCTCTCGCGGACGGAGCGTCCGGCACGGCCGCCCCAGTCGGGTTCCATCAGCAGGTGGATACGGCCCTGGGGGCCGGCGTGCGCGGCGAGGTAACCGGCGCCCTGCGCCACGGCGTTGGCGGCGGACCCGCTGTACCACTCGGTGTGCGGCACGAAGCCGACGTGCCGCGCGTCCCCGCCGAGGGCGTCACGGAGCAGGTCGAGCTTGCCGGGGGCGGCGATGGCGACGGGCGGGGGCTCGTCGGGAGCGGCGAGCCCCTCGGCGAGGAAGGGCAGCGCGGCGGCGACGAACTCCTCGTCGGAGGCGAAGACGGCCATACGGTGATCGAAGGTGCCTGGGGCATGTGCGGACGGGGAGAACATGGCATTCCTGTCGGTCGCGGTGGGTGGGGCGGTGGTCCGAAGCCCGAAGCGGTGGTCCGGGGGCCCGCCGGGGGAACGGCTGTCGGGGTGTTCGGGTGGGGCGGTGGGGCGGGTGGGGTGGTCAGCGTCGGGCGGTGATCCAGGAGGCGATCTGGCTGCGGTTGCTGAAGCCGAGCTTGCTGAGGATGCGTTCGACATGGCCCTCCGCGGTGCGGCGGGCGATCACCAGGCGGTCGGCGATCTGCTGGTTGGCGAGACCCTCGGCGACCAGTTCGGCGACCTGCGTCTCGCGGCGGGTGAGCCGGACGCCGGGGTGGCCGCGTTCGGCGGTGGGTGGCTGTCCGGGGCCGTGCGGCTCGCGGCGTTGCTCGTCCAGCGCGTAGCCCACGATGCCGGTGAGGCCGAGGGCGGCGCCCTCCTCGTACGACCGCTCGTAGGCGGCCGTGCCCAGGGCTTCCCGGCACCGGGTCTCGGTGCCTCGCCGGGTGGCGCCGAGGGCTGCGGAGCCCCAGCGGTCGCGGTCGACGTCGGCCCACACCCGGTCGGCGCCGCCGAGCAGCACGGCCGCGCGGTCGTGGGCGCCGCCGCGGCCGGCGATCTGGGCCAGCAGGTCGAGGGTGAGGCCGATGCCGGTGACGTCGTGGACGGCGAGCTTGAGGCGCAGGGCCTCACGGGCGTGTCGTTCGGCCCGGCGGTGGTCCTTCTTCACGGTGTGGGCGAGGGCGAGCATGCGGTGCACGTACGACAGCACCCACTCCTCGCCGTGCCGCTCGCACAGCCGCCGGGTCTCCTCGCTGACCGCGATGGCCTGGTCGGCCTCGCCCAGGAAGCCCAGGGCGCAGGCGAGTTCGACACGGTCGAGTCCGGCGAGGCTGAGGTGCTGGCCGGGGACGCGGCCGCGCGCGACGCCGGCGCGGAAGTGGGCGAGGGCGGCCGGCAGGTCGTCGGTGAACAGCAGGATGACGCCGAGCACGTACTCGGCGTGCGCCGCCTCGGCCTCGTCCCCGAGCCGCCGGGCCAGCGTCCGCGCCTCCTCGGCGCGCCGACGGCCCCGGGTGAGGTCCTCGGGGCAGCCGGCGAGCAGCCCGGCGACCCACAGCGCACGGGCCCGCTCGGGCGTGGGCTCGGGGGCGGCGTCGAGCGCCCGGTCGAGCCAGTACCGGCCCTCCCGCGGCGCACCACAGGCATGCCAGTAGAACCAGAGGGTGCCGGCCAGCCGCAGGGCGGCGAGGGCGTCGTCGGGGGTGGTGGGCTCGTCCAGGCCGAAGGCCAGGGCGGCGCGCAGGTTGTCCTGGTCGGCGTGCAGCCGGGCAACGATCTCGCGCTGGCCCGGTCCGAACCAGGCCTCTTCGCAGGCCGCGGCCCGTCGCTGCATCCAGTCCCGCTGCCGCCGCCGGGTGGCGGGTTCGTCGCCGGGGAGTACCCGGAGCCGTTCCAGACCGTAGTGGCGCAGGGTGTCGAGGAGGCGGTAGCGCACGCCGTCCGGGCCGGGCTCACGGCACAGTACGGACTTGTCGACCAGGCCGGCCACGGCCTCCATGACGTCGTACGACCGGATCCGCTCGCCGTCCGCGCACACCGCCTCCGCGGTCTCCAGGTCGAAGCCCCCGGCGAGCACCGACAGCCGCGCCCACACCAGTTGTTCCGGCCCGGTGCACAGGTCGTGGCTCCAGTCGACGGCCGCGCGCAGCGTCCGGTGCCGGGGCAGGACGGCGGGGCTGCCGGCGGACAGCAGGCGGTAGCGGTCGTCGAGGCGTTCGAGGAGTTGCTCGACGGACAGGACGCGCATGCGGACGGCGGCCAGTTCGATGGCGAGCGGCAGCCCGTCCAGGCGCCGGCACAGGCGGGCCACGGCGGACCGGTTGGCGGGGGTGAGGCGGAAGCCGGGCACGACGGCGGCGGCCCGGTCGGCGAACAGGGCGAGCGCCGGGCCGGGTCCGGTGCCGGACGGGTCGCCGTCCGGGTCCGGCACGGGCAGCGGCCGTACCTCCAGGAGGTGCTCCTCGGTGAGCCCGAGCCGGTGCCGGCTGGTGGCGAGCACCCGGACGCCGGTGGTGCCGCGCAGCAGCGCCGCCGCCAGGTCGGTACAGGCGCCGAGCAGATGCTCGCAGTTGTCGACGACGAGCAGCAGCCGGCGCTCCCGTACCTGGGCCACCAGCGCGTCAAGCGGGGGCTGCGCGGAGTGGTCGTGCAGGCCGAGGGCGTCCGCGGCGGCGACCGGTACGAGTGCCGGGTCGTGCAGGCCGGAGAGGTGGACGACGTGCACGCCGTCGGGGAAGGCGCGGGCAACGCGGGCCGCGATGCGTCCGGCGAGCCGGGTCTTGCCGACGCCGCCGGGTCCGGTGAGCGTGACCAGACGAGCCCGGGCCAACAGCTCGCGGCCTTCGGCCAGTTCGGCCCGACGGTCGACGAAGCTGGTCGTCTCGACCGGCGGCCGGCTGTCCCGTCGTGGCGCTGATCCGCCCATGATCAGCCAGTCCTTGGAGGGTGGGTGAGGTCGTGTGCGCGCACCTCACTCTTCCGCCATGTGTACATATATGCACGCGCCGGTCACACCGGCGGGTGGTATTTGCCGGGGACCCATTCCGGCGGGCCCGGTCGGCGTACACTGCGCGGCCCTCCGCCCGGCGTCGGCCGCGGCCGTTTTCCGCCGGTTTCCGGGCGGCACTTCAGGGACCACCCTTGACCTGCTCATGCCAGGACCGCACGATGAGCGCCACACCCGCACCAGAACCTCGTACGTCGCACGGAAGAACCACCCCCACAGCTCCACTCCCCCACTTCCGGAGAACCCGGAATTCCTGGAGATCCAAGGAGACTTCATGCGACTTCGTATCCGCGGCTCAGGCGTCCGAAGCGGCAGACGCACCGCCGCGCTCGCCACCCTGCTGGCCCTCGCCCTCGCGGCCCCGCTCTCGTCGACGGCCTCCGACGCCACCGCCGACAGCGCGGGCAGGGCGGCGGCCTCGGCGGACGACATCCGCCAGTACGAGATCCACACGCACTCGACCGCCGAGGACCGCACGGCGATCCAACGGACGGGCGTGAGCGTGGACGACGCCGACGACCACACCGTCGTCGTCTCCGGCCGCGCGAACCAGATCAGGAAGCTGCGCTCGCTCGGCTACGAGATCACCCCGCTCGGCGCCGTCCCCGACCGCTCGGCCGGCGAGGACGACGTCCGGCTCTTCGACTTCCCGTCCGCCGACTCCCGCTACCACAACCACGCGGAGATGACGAGCGAGATCAACTCCGTCGTCGCGGCGAACCCGGGCATCGTGAGCCAGCGCGTGATCGGCACGTCGTACCAGGGCCGGAACATCGTCGCCGTCAAGATCAGCGACAACGTCGGCACGGACGAGGCCGAGCCCGAGGTGCTGTTCACCCACCACCAGCACGCCCGTGAGCACCTCACCGTCGAGATGGCGCTGTATCTGCTGCGCGAGCTGACGTCCGACTACGGCACGGACTCCCGCGTGACCGACATGGTGAACAACCGGGAGATCTGGATCGTCCCCGACCTCAACCCGGACGGCGGCGAGTACGACATCGCCTCCGGCTCGTACCGGTCGTGGCGCAAGAACCGGCAGCCCAACTCCGGTTCGTCGGCGATCGGTACGGACCTGAACCGGAACTGGAACTACCGGTGGGGCTGCTGCGGTGGCTCGTCCGGCTCGCCGTCCTCCGAGACGTACCGCGGCGCGGCGGCCGAGTCGGCGCCCGAGGTGAAGGTCGTGGCCAACTTCGTACGCAGCCGTGTGGTGGGCGGGAAGCAGCAGATCAGGGCCGGGATCGACTTCCACACGTACAGCGAGCTGGTGCTCTGGCCGTTCGGGTACACGTACTCCGACACGACCACGGGGATGACGGCGGACGACCGGAACGCGTTCGCCACGGTGGGGCAGAAGATGGCCGCGAGCAACGGCTACACGCCTGAGCAGGCCAGCGACCTGTACATCACGGACGGGTCGATCGACGACTATCTGTGGGGCTCGCAGAAGATCTTCGCGTACACGTTCGAGATGTATCCGCGTGGGTCCTCCGGGGGAGGGTTCTACCCGCCCGACGAGGTGATCGAGCGGGAGACCTCACGGAACCGGGACGCGGTGTTGCAGCTGCTGGAGAACTCGGACTGCATGTACCGGTCGATCGGGAAGGAAGCCCAGTACTGCTAGCCCAGTACTGCTAGCCCAGTACTGCTGGTCCAGGACTGCAAGTCCGGTACTGCTAGTCGTCGTCCTCGGCGTCCGCTTCGAAGTAGGCGTCGAGGACCTCGTCCAGCTGTTCGTCCCACTGCTTGTGCTGGGACTTCGACTTGGCCTCGATCTCGATCGGGTACCAGCGACGCTCCGGCGTGTGCACGGTCACCGTGAACCGCTTGCCGAAGCGCGGGGACTCCGTCTCGATCGCGCCGATCTCGTCCCAGCGGAACTCACAGCTCTCTTCGTCGAGGCTGAGGCGTACGCCCTTGGCGTCGGCGACGACGCGGGCCCGGCGGTCGGCGGCCTCGAACACGGGGCCGCCGGACACCTCGGCGTCCTCGGCCTTTGCGTCGTCGGCGTCCTCCGCGTCGTCCGCGGCCTCGGGCTCCTCGGGGTCCGCCGGCGCGGCGGCCTCCTCCTCGACCTGCGCCGCGTCCTCGACCTGCGCCGCGTCCTCGGGCTCGGCGGCCTTCTCCGGGCCGGTGAGCCCGGGGATGTGGGCCGGGTTCACCCCGGCGTCCAGGGGCTGACTGCTCGTACCTATGCGCTGCTCCACAGCGGGCAGTATGGCGGACATCGCTGTGCCATGGGGCGCCGGGGCCCCATGGCACACCGCCTACACGAAGAGACTGAGCACCGCCGCCGCCACGAACCCGGCGACCGACAGCACCGACTCCAGCACCGTCCACGTCCTCAGCGTGTCCCGCTCGCTGATGCCGAAGTACTTGGCGACGATCCAGAAGCCGCCGTCGTTGACGTGCGAGGCGAAGATGGAACCCGCGGAGATGGCCATGATGACCAGGGCCACGAACGCCTGCGAGTGGTCGCCCTCCGCCAGCAGCGGGGCCACGATGCCCGCCGTCGTCACGATCGCCACCGTCGCCGAGCCCTGGGCGACCCGCAGGACGAGCGAGATCAGGTAGGAGAGGACGATCACCGGCAGGCCGACGTCGTTGAAGGTGTCCGACAGGGCCTGGGCCACGCCGCTCGCCTTGAGGACGGCGCCGAAGACGCCGCCCGCGCCGACCACCAGCAGGATGTTGCCGACGGGCTTCAGCGACGAAGTGGACACCGTCTCCAGCGACTTGCGCGACCAGCCGCGCCGGATGCCGAGCAGGTAGTACGCCAGCAGCAGCGCGATGGTGAGGGCCACGAACGGGTGGCCGAAGAACTCGATCACCGAGCGCGGGGTGGAGGGGTCCAGCGCGATGGAGGAGAAGGTGGCCGCGAGGATCAGGATCAGCGGCGTGCCGATGATGGTGAGGACGGTGCCGAGGGCGACCGGCGCCTCCCGGGGCTCTGTGCCGCCCGCACGCTGCTCGTCGAGCACGGCGCGCTTGGCCTCCTCCGCCGCCTCGGCCATGTCCTGCGGGACCGGCACGAAGATCCGGCGGCCGATCCACGCCGAGTACGCCCAGGCGGCCAGTACGGCGGGGATGCCGCAGACGATGCCCATGAGGATGACCCAGCCGAGGTCGACGTGGAGCAGACCGGCGGCGGCGACGGGACCCGGGTGCGGGGGCAGGAAGGCGTGGGTCATCGACAGGCCGGCCAGCAGCGGCAGGCAGTAGAGCAGCACCGACTTGCCGGAGCGCTTGGCGGCCGCGTACACGAGCGGCGCCAGGACGAAGATGCCGACGTCGAAGAAGACCGGGATGCCGAAGATCAGGCCGGTGAGGCCCATGGCGAGGGGGGCGCGCTTCTCGCCGAAGAGGCCCAGCAGGCGCGAGGCCAGCACCTCGGCGCCGCCGCTGACTTCGAGGATCGCGCCGAGCATGGTGCCCAGGCCGATGATGATCGCGACATGGCCGAGAATGCCGCCCATGCCGGACTCGATGGTGGAGACGGCGTCGGACTTCTGGACGGTGCCGAAGAGTTCGGTCACCGACAGGCCCGCCATCAGGCCGACGGCGATGGAGACCGCGAGGAGGGCGACGAACGGCTGGAGGCGGACCTTGATGATCAGGAAGAGCAGCAGTGCGATGCCGATCGCGGCGACGGTCAGGAGGCCTGCCGTGCCGTCGACGAGGAGGAGCAGCCCGCCCGTGTGGGGTGGGGTCTCGGGGGCCGGCGCGGCGGATATGTAGGACATGCGGGGTCCTCTGCGTAAACACATGGTGCTTTCGGGCATGGGGGATCACGGCACGGCGCCCAAGGGGAGAGGGCGCCGTGCCGTGACGGCAATCGGTGTGCGCGAGCTGAGGGAGCTGAACGGGCCAGGTGACCTGACGGAGCGTCAGGTGTCAGCCCAGGACGGCGAGGGCGTCGATCTCGATGAGGAGACCGGCGGGCAGTCCGACGTAGACGGTGGTCCGTGCGGCCGGCGGCTGGGTGAGGCCCTGCTCCTCGAAGTAGACGTTGTAGATCGCGTTCATCTCGGCGAAGTGGTCCACGTCCGTCAGATAGACACGGATCATCATCACGTCGTCCCAGGAGGCGCCGCCCTCCTCGAGGATCGCCTTCACGTTGGCGAGCGTCTGGAGGGTCTGCTCACGCAGCGTCGGGCCGGCCGGCGTCGGGGGCTGCCCCTCGACCGCGGGCAGGAAGCCGACCTGGCCGGCGACCTGGAGGATGTTGCCCTTCTTCACGCCGTGGGAGAACTTCGCGGGCGGGGTGGTGTGGGTCTTGGGGGTGAGGGCGGTCTTCTCGGTCATGCCAGCTCTTTCGTCGGGGTCCTGCCGGAGTACTCGCCGCTGATGGCGTCCGCCGTGCGGCGGACCAGCGGGAGCAGGGTGAGGAGTTCGTCGCCGGTGACGACGACGTTGGGCGCCGAGACCGACATCGCGGCGACGACCCGGCCGTCCGCGCCGCGGATCGGTGCGGCGACGCAGTTGATGGACTCCTCGTGGCCACCGAGGTCGGTGGCCCAGCCCTGTTCGCGCACCTTGGCCAGTTCCCGGAGGAAGGCCTCGGGGTTCGGTGTCGAACGGGCCGTGTACAGGGGGTAGTCGAGCTTCTCCGCGAGGGCGCGGCGCTCGTGCTCGGGGAGGTCGGCGAGCAGCAGCTTGGCGACGGCGGCGACCGTGATGGCGACGGGTTTGCCGATCCGCGAGTACATCCGCACCGGGTAGCGGCTCTCGACCTTGTCGATGTAGAGGACCTCGTTCTCCTCGTACACCGCGAGGTGCACGGTGTGCCCGCACTGCTCGTTGAGCCGGACGAGGTGGGGGTGGCCGATCTCGCGGATGTCGAGGTTCTCCATCGCCTCCTGGGCGAGGGCGAAGAGGCGGGCGCCGAGGCGGTAGCGCTGGTCGGACTGGCGGTAGACGAAGCCGTGCTCGTGCAGGGTGCGCAGGAGGCGGAGCGCGGTGGACTTGTGCACGCCGAGCCGGTCGGCGACCTGCCCGAGGTCGGCGGGGCCCTCCGCGAGCAGCGGCAGGATGCTCAGCGCGCGGTCGACGGTCTGACTCATGGCGTACGTACCTCCTCGGGGGCCCGATCAACGGCGTGCGTCCAGCCGGGGCCGAGTCGAAGTGTCCCCCACGCGTCGTCGTCCAGGGCCGCGAGCCGGTCGGCGTGGTCCCGCGTCGGAGGGGTGGCGAGGTCGCCGGGGACGGTGAGGGCGGCGGCGGCCATGAGATGCCCGTGCCGCAGCCGGTCCCGAGTGGGCAGGTTGCGCAGGGTGGCGGAGAGGAACCCGGCGGCGAAGGCGTCCCCGGCCCCCACCGCAGCCGCGACGACGACCGCGGGCGCGGGCACGAAGGTGACTGCCGCGCCCCGGCCCGGCGCCATGGCCGGGGCAGCGCCGGACGCATGGCCCGGCGCCGACTGGGTGACGCCCGCGTCCGCCGGCGGTGTCCCGGCGGCACTACTGCCCGTGGCAGACGGACCCGGCCACCCGCCCACGTCACCCGCGCCCCCCGACACCACCGCTCCGCCCCCGTCGTCGGCACGCCCCCCCGCCCCACCCGAGTCGCCCGCGCGCCACGACACCGGCGCTCCGGCCACGTCGTCCGCGCGCCCCGGCACCACCGCTCCACCCGAGTCGCCCGCGCGCCCCGACACCGGCGCTCCCGCCGCTCCGTCCCGCACGGCGCCCGGCTTCGGTGCCGGTGCCGGGGCCGGCTCGGTCGTGTGGGGCGGGGGCGGCGGGGCGCCGGCGGCGGCCGTCCGTGGTGCGGTGTTCTCGAAGACCGTCGCGCCCCGTGCTCCGTCCTTCACCACCAGGACAGCCGGCTCCGGCAGCAGCGCGCGGATCGCCGCCGCGCCGCCCGTCACGCCCCAGGCCTCCTCGGCCTCGTCCTCCCCGACGAACACGATGTCCGCGCGCCGGGCCAGTTCCAGCAGGACCCGGGCCCCGTCGGCGTCCCGCCACAGACCGGGCCGGTGGTTCACGTCGAAGGAGATCAGCGGACGCCCGGCCGCGGGGGCGGTCAGTTCGCGCAGCAGGCGCAGGCAGTCCGCCGACAGCGCGGCCGTGATGCCGGAGAGGTGGAGGACGCGTGCGGCCCGGATCGCCGCCATGTCGACGTTCTCCACGGTCATGGCGGACGCCGCCGAACCGGCCCGGTAGTACGCCACCTCGTGGCCGTCACCGGCCCGGTCCCCCGCCGTGCGGAAGTACACGCCGGTCGGACGCGCCGGGTCCCGCCGGACCGCCGACACGTCGACGCCGTACGCCCCGATCGCCTCGACCAGGTGGTCGCCGAAGCCGTCCTCGCCGACCCTGCTGACCCATCGCGTCGCGTGCCCGGCCGCCGCCAGCACGCAGGCCACGTTGGACTCGGCGCCGCCGATGCCCCGTGCGAAGGAGGGAACGTCGGCGAGGCGCCCGGGCCGCGAGGGCAGGAACGTGACCATGGACTCGCCGAGCGCGACGACGTCCACGACGTCGGGGGCGGTGCAAGGGCCGTTGGCGGTCACGATGGTCAGGACTCCTCGTCGACGTCGCGGGTCGCGGCGGCTCCGTTGACCCCGCGTTGGCCGAGATGTTAGACAGCAGTAAGCGACATACGCAATGGACGTTGCACACATCGCAACGCACCAGATCAGGGAGGCTCCATGGCCCTCGACCCCGGCGGCACCGCCACCGAAGCGCTCGCCGCCCTCGCCGAGGAACGCGTCGACCACCGCTTCAAGGGCCTCCCGCCCGACGCCGACGGACTGACCGTGGCGGACCTCGCCGCCCAGCGCCGCAACCTCTTCACCGGCGGGTTCAGCACCCCGGTCCTCGCCCTCTCCGCCGAGCACCTGGAGCACAACCTCCGGCTCATGGCGACGTACACCGAGCGCCACGGTCTCGCCTTCGCCCCGCACGGCAAGACCACGATGGCGCCGCAGCTCTTCCAGCGGCAGATCGACAACGGCGCCTGGGGCATCACGCTCGCCGTGCCGCACCAGGTTCGGGTGGCGCGGGCGTTCGGAATCCGGCGGATCTTCCTGGCGAACGAGCTGGTGGACGCGGCGGCCCTGCGCTGGATCGCCGCCGAGCTGGCCGGCGACCCCTCCTTCACCTTCGTCTGTTACGTCGACTCCGTACGCGGCGTCGAACTGATGGACGCGGCACTGCGCGGCACGCGACGCCCCGTGGACGTCGTCGTCGAGCTGGCCGCCGGTGACGGCGCCCGCACCGGGGTGCGCACCGAGGCGGAGTGCGCCGAGGTCGCCGACGCGGTGGCCGCCGCACCAGCCCTGCGTCTGGTCGGCGTCGCGGGCTACGAGGGCGAGGTGCCGGGCGCGGACCTCGAGCGGGTGCACGCGTGGCTGCGTCGGCTGGTGGCGCTGGCCGCGGACTTCGACAAGGCGGGACGCTTCCAGGGGCTGGACGAGATCGTGGTCAGCGCGGGCGGCAGCGCGTGGTTCGACGCGGTGGCGGACGTGTTCGCGGAGATCCCCGGCCTCAGCGCACCGGTACTGAAGCTGCTGCGTTCCGGCGCGTACGTCTCGCACGACGACGGCCACTACCGCAAGCTGACCCCCTTCAACCGGGTCTCGCGGGAGGGCGCCCTGGAGCCCGCGTTCCGGCTGTGGGCACAGGTGGTGTCGCGACCGTCGGCGGAGCAGGCCTTCGTCAACGCCGGCAAGCGGGACGCGGCCTACGACCTGGACCTGCCCTTCGCGCAGGTCGTCCGCCGGGACGGCACCGAGCGCCCGGCGACCGGCGTGGAGGTCACCGCGTTGTCCGACCAGCACGCCTGGCTGCGCACCGCCCCGGAGGCGGACCTGCGCGTCGGTGACTGGCTCGGCATGGGGCTGTCCCATCCGTGCACGTCGTTCGACAAGTGGCAGCTGATCCCGGTGGCCGAGGCCGACGGCACGGTCGTCGACTACGTCCGCACGTTCTTCTAGGAGGCCCGGCATGGCAGACCTCGTCATCCGTGACGCGGACGTCGTCGACGGCACCGCCGCACCCGCGTACCGCGCCGATGTGGTGGTGGACGACGGCCGGATCGTCTCGATCGTCAAGGAAGCGGCGGCGGCGGGCTGCCAGCGCCCCACCGCCACCAGGGAGCTGGACGCGGAGGGCCTCGTCCTGTCCCCCGGCTTCGTCGACATGCACGCCCACAGCGACCTCGCCCTGCTGCGCGACCCCGACCACAGCGCGAAGGCCGCACAGGGCGTGACCCTCGAAGTGATCGGGCAGGACGGGCTGTCGTACGCCCCCGTCGACGACCGCACCCTCGCCGAGGTCCGCCGTGCCATCACCGGCTGGAACGGCCACGGCGACGACATCGACTTCGACTGGCGCTCGGTCGGCGAGTACCTGGACCGGCTGGACCGGGGCATCGCGGTCAACGCGGCCTATCTGATCCCCCAGGGCACGGTCCGCGCGCTGGCCGTCGGCTGGGAGGACCGGGAGGCCACGCCCAAGGAGCTGGACCGGATGCGCCGGCTCGTGGCGGAGGGCCTGGAGCAGGGCGCGGTCGGCATGTCGTCCGGGCTCACCTACACGCCCGGCCTGTACGCCGCGGACGCCGAACTGACCGAGCTGTGCCGGGTGGTGGCGGAGTACGGCGGCTACTACTGCCCGCACCACCGCTCCTACGGCGCCGGGACCCTTCAGGCGTACGAGGAGATGGTCGCCCTGACCCGGGAGGCCGGCTGTCCGCTGCACCTCGCCCACGCCACCATGAACTTCGGCGTCAACAAGGGCCGCGCGCCCGAGCTGCTGTCCCTGCTGGACGACGCACTCGCCGCCGGAGCGGACATCAGCCTGGACACCTACCCCTACACCCCCGGCTGCACGACGCTGGTGGCGCTGTTGCCGAGCTGGGCGAGCGAGGGCGGGCCGGACGCGATCCTGCGACGGCTGACGGACGACGCGACGGCCGAGCGGATCCGCCACGACCTGGAGGTCGTCGGCGCGGACGGCTGTCACGGCGTACCGGTCGAGTGGGACACGATCGAGATCTCCGGGGTGACGGACCCGGCCCTGGAGACGTATGTCGGCCGTACGGTCGAGGACTTGGCGGCCCTGCGCGGCGAGGCCCCCTGGGTCACCGCGCGCCGGCTGCTGGTCGAGGACCGGCTCGGGCCGACGATCCTCCAGCACGTCGGCCACGAGGAGAACGTCCAGGCGATCATGCGGCACCGGGTGCACACGGGCGGCTCGGACGGCATCCTGCAGGGCGCCAAGCCGCACCCGCGCGCGTACGGCACGTTCCCGCACTACCTCGGCCGGTACGTGCGGGAGCTGGGGGTCCTGTCGCTGGAGGAGTGCGTGGCCCGGCTGACGGGGCGCCCGGCGGCCCGGCTGCGGCTGCCCGACCGGGGCGTGGTCCGCGAGGGGTACCGGGCCGACCTGGTGCTCTTCGACGCGGCCACGGTAGCGGCGGGCTCCACCTTCGACCAGCCGCGCACGCTCCCGACTGGCATCCCGCACGTGCTGATCGACGGCCGTTTCGTGATCGAGGACGGCCGGCGGACGGACGTGCTGGCGGGGCGGGCGGTCCGCCGGACGCCCGCCCTCGGCTGATCTGCGCGTAGGTGCGGGTGAGCTGGTGGACGGACCCGTCCGTGTCGGCCATCGTCGAGTACGCGATCACCCTAACTTGTCATGCACATAATCAACACGGGAGAGTGAAGGGACAAGAAGGCGTCCACCCCTTTCGTCTCATGTGGCGGAAAGCACGAGCCGTGACGCGTTACGCGGCCGTAAGCTCCCAGACATGCAGGTGATCCAGTCGACCAAGCTCGCCAACGTCTGTTACGAGATCCGGGGGCCGGTACTCGAAGAGGCGATGCGCCTGGAGGCGGCAGGCCACCGCATCCTGAAGCTGAACACCGGCAACCCGGCCGCCTTCGGCTTCGAATGCCCGCCGGAGATCCTGGAGGACATCCTCCGCAACGTCTCGACGGCCCATGGCTACGGCGACGCCAAGGGCCTGCTCGCCGCGCGCCGGGCGGTCGTCATGCACAACCAGACCCTCGGCATCGAGACGGACGTCGAGCACGTCTTCATCGGCAACGGCGTCTCCGAGCTGATCACCATGGCCATGCAGGGCCTCCTGGACGACGGCGACGAGGTCCTCGTACCGGCGCCGGACTACCCGCTGTGGACGGCCGCCGTGTCGCTGTCCGGCGGTACGGCCGTCCACTACCGCTGCGACGAGCAGTCCGACTGGATGCCGGACCTGGCCGACGTCGAGCGCAAGGTCACCGACCGCACCAAGGCGATCGTGATCATCAACCCGAACAACCCGACCGGCGCGGTGTACGACGAGGCGGTGCTCAAGGGCCTGACCGACATCGCCCGCCGCCACAACCTGCTGGTCTGCTCGGACGAGATCTACGACAAGATCCTCTACGACGACGCCACGCACATCCCGACGGCCGCGGTCGCCCCCGACCTGCTGACGCTCACCTTCAACGGCATGTCGAAGGCGTACCGGGTGGCCGGCTACCGGGTCGGCTGGATGTCGATCTCCGGCCCCCGCGCGCACGCGGACTCCTACATCGAGGGTCTGACGATCCTGGCGAACATGCGCCTGTGCGCGAACATGCCCGGTCAGCACGGCGTGGTCGCCGCACTGAGCGGACGCCAGTCGGTCAACGACCTGGTGCTGCCGGGCGGCCGCCTGCGGGAGCAGATGGAGGTCGCCCACGAGATGCTGACGCGGATCCCGGGCGTGACGTGTGTGCGCCCGAAGGGCGCCCTGTACCTCTTCCCCCGCCTCGACCCCAAGATCTTCAAGGTCAAGGACGACCGCAGGCTGGTGCTGGACCTGCTCCGGCGCGAGAAGATCATGGTCGTGCACGGCACGGGCTTCAACTGGCCGGAACCGGATCACTTCCGGGTCGTCACACTGCCCACGGTCGTGGACCTGCGGGACGCGATCGACCGGATCGGCAGGTTCCTGGACGGCTACAGCCAGCCCTGACGCTCACGCTGCGGATACGCGGCCGCCTTATTTATGCACGAGCTCAACTTTAGACGAAATCCAAGGTAGGATGGCTTCTGCCAAGCACAGGAGGCCATCCCATGTACGAACCGATCCGCGCCAAGTCGGTCCACACGATGGCCGACGCCCCCTCCGACTTCCCTCACCGGTCTCGTGAGGAAGAGCTGGACATCCAGCTCGCGGGGCACCTCGCCGCACTGCTCGCCGTCACCGACGAGTTGCGCGCGCTGGCCCCGTCGGCCGATCTGGACACCGCGGCGGTACGGCTCGCGGAGCAGGTGGCCCGGTTGCGGGGAGGAAGTACGCCGGCCCGCGCGACGGCGACGGCGACCGCCGAGCCGCATCTCGCCGCACTGCACCGGCGCGCCCACACCCTCGCCGGCCGGGCGCTGGTGGTCGCCGCGTCCCGGGCGGACACGGCGGTGGCGATCCTCACGGCCGAACGGATGGACGCGCACGCGGCCGTGCTCGAACCCCGTGAGCTCGCCGCCCACTGAGCCTTTCCGGGCCCTCGATCGGCCCCGGTCCGCGTGCACCCGCAGCGACGCGCGGACCGGGTGCCACACACCGCGTCGGCCGTCGCCGTCGCTGTTCGCCGTAGGGCGCCTTGTCGTCCTGCGGCTTTCCGGAGTGGGTGGCTTGTCGCGCAGTTCCCCGCGCCCCCTCACGGCGTTGCCGTGCCGGGACTGGTAAGTCACCCGTCGTTCACCCCCGAAGCCGGGGAACGTTGGGTTCCGGGAGCACGCTCCCGGCGTGAGACGAATCTCAGGGATTGTCCTCGCGGTGTTGCTGATCGGCGGCGTGGTGGCGGCTGTCGTGGCGGGCCGGGACAACGGGGACCAGGGCACGGCAACGAAGACCGTGCGTGGCGTGGTCGGGTCGGAGAAGGCGGAGTTCTTCGCCGATCCCCAGGTGGTGGACGCCCTTGCCGCCAAGGGCTACACCGTGCAGGCGGAGCCGTCCGGTTCGTGGGCCATGGAGGAGCTGGACCTCCAGGGCTACGACTTCGCCTTCCCGTCCAGCCAGGCGCCCGCCGACGCGCTCGCCGCCAAGTACAAGGCGCAGCAGCCGCTGCCGCGCCCCTTCTACTCGCCCCTCGTCGTCGTCGCCCACCGAGGCGCCGCCGAGGTGCTCCGGGCAGGCGGGCTCGCCACGCTCGACGAGCCCCACCGCGGCACGCTGAAGATGAGCGCCTATCTCGACGCCGCCCGGGACGATCGCACCTGGCAGCAGCTCAAAGGGGCGAGCAAGTACGGGGAGTTGAGCGGCACGCTCTACATCGCCAGTACCGACCCCGTCACCTCCAACTCCGGCGCCCTCTACCTCGCCGCAGCGTCCTACGTCGACAACGACGGCAAGGTCGTCGCGAGCGACGCCGACGTCGTGCGCACCGCGCCGCTGCTGCGCAAGCTGGTCAGCGTGCAGGGCGCCCAGCAGTCCAGCTCGGACGGCGCCTTCCGGGACTTCATCAGCGGCGCCGGCAACCCGCTGGTCCTGGTCTACGAGTCCCAGGTCGCCTCCCTGCTCGCCGAGGGGCAGGGCGTCGACGACCTCACCGTCCTCTATCCGGACACCACCGCCACCAGCGACCACACCGTCGTGCCGCTGAACGACGAGGGCCGCGAGCTCGGGCAACTGCTGTCCACCGACCCGGCGTTGCGCAAGCTGGCCGCACGGCACGGGTTCCGCCCGCAGGGCGCCACCGCCGCCGAGTTCACCGCGGCCACCGCCGACCACACCGACCACCTCATGCCGAAGCTGAACGTGCGACAGGTGCCCGTGCCCACCTCCGAGGTGCTGCACGAGATGGCGCGCCGGGCGCGCGGATAGGGGGATCAGCAAGATGAGCGACCACGACCTCGGCCACAGCGCCAGCCAGAACACCAGCGCCAGCCGCGACGACTCCTTCACCCTCACCCCGCCCGAACCGGTCTCCCCGGTTCCGCGCGAGAAGGCCGGCGGACTCGTCCCCGTCGACGACGGTGTGCGCGGCGACATGGCCCGCAAGGCCGCCGACTACATCGCCGGGCTCGCCGAGCTCGACGCCCGCTCCCCCGAGTTCGCCGGCAAGGTCGGCGAGATCACCGCGCTGGGCGCCGGCGAGATGCGCACCGCGGCCGCGCAGTCCAACCGCATGCTGGAGCGGACCGTACGCAGCCTGCCCAGCAAGGGCGGGGACGCCCAGACGAAGGTCGCCGGGTCGCTGATGGAGCTGCGCCGGGTCGTCGAGGACCTCGACCCGCGCGACCTGCCCGCCGGCAAGAGCCGTAAGTTCCTGTCCCGGCTGCCCGGCGGCAACAAGCTGCGCGACCACGTCGCCAAGTACGCCTCCGCGCAGGGCACCCTGAACAAGATCGTGGGCTCGCTGCGCGGCGGGCAGGACGAACTGCGCCGCGACAGCGCCGCGTTGCAGACCGAGCGGGTCCGGCTGTGGGAGACCATGGGCAAGCTCCAGGAGTACGTGGTGCTGACCGAGGCCCTGGACAGCGCCGTCGAGGAGCACATCGCCGGGGTCGCCGACCCCCAGCAGGCCGACACCCTCCGCGCCGACGTCCTCTTCCCCGTCCGGCAGAAGCACCAGGACCTGCTCACCCAGCTCGCGGTCTGCGCGCAGGGCTACCTCGCCATGGACGTCGTTCGCCGCAACAACGACGAACTGATCAAGGGCGTCGACCGGGCCGCGACGACCACCGTCTCGGCGCTGCGCATCTCCGTGATGCTGGCGTCCGCCCTCGACAACCAGAAGAAGGTCGTCGAACAGGTCAACGCCCTGCGCGGCACCACCGAGGAGCTGATCCGGGGCAACGCGGAGATGCTCGCCACGCAGTCCGGCGAGATCCAGCGGATCGCCGCGGACCCGGCGGTCGGCGCGGAGACCCTGCGCACCGCCTTCCAGCAGATCTACCGCACCCTCGACGCCATCGACACCTACAAGGTGCAGGCCACCGAGGCCATGGCCGTCACCGTGGAGTCGCTGACGAACGAACTGCAGAGCGCCAGTGCCTACCTGGAGCGCAACCGCTCCCAGGGCGCCCTGGAAGGAGGCCGGACATGAGACGCCGGATCGCGAGCCTCGCCCTTGCCGCCCTGACCCTCCTCAGCGCCTGCACCACCGGGCAGGAAACCCCCGACGACGACCCCACGGCCTACACACCCGGCACCCTGCGCGTCCTCGCCTCCAGCGAGCTCAGCGACATGTCCCCCGTCCTGGATCAGGTGCGCGAGCGGACCGGGATCACCGTGCGGCCCACGTACCTGGGCACGCTCGACGCCGTGGACCTGCTGGCGCGGGGCAAGGCGGACCAGGCGTACGACGCGGTGTGGCTGGCCTCCAACGACTACCTGCGGCTGCGCCCGGAGGCGCGGGAGAAGGTGGTGTCGGAGACGCCGATCATGTCGAGCCCGGTCGCGATCGGCGTGAAGCCCGCCACCGTGCGAAGCCTCGGCTGGTCACCCGAGGACGTCACCTGGTCGCAGGTCGAGCGGGCCGTCGGGGACGGCGAGCTGACCTACGGCATGACCGACCCGGCCCGCTCCAACTCCGGCTTCGCCACCCTGGTCTCCGTCGCCTCCGCGCTCTCCGGGGCCCAGTCCGCGCTGACCGACGCCGATGTGCGCAAGGCGACGCCGCGGCTGCGGGAGTTCTTCCAGGGGCAGAAGCTGACGTCGGGTTCGTCGGGCTGGCTCGCCGGCGCGTACACCCGGCGCGGCAACGTCGACGCGCTGCTGAACTACGAGTCGGTCCTCAAGGGCATCCCGGACCTGACGGTGATCCGCCCCAAGGACGGCGTGGTCACCGCCGACTACCCGCTCTCCTCCCTGGCCGCCGCCGGCCCCGAGGCCCGCGAGAACGTGCGCCGGCTGGCCGAGGCCCTGCGCAGTCCGGAGAGCCAGCGCGCGATCACCGACCACACCTACCGCCGCCCGGTCGTCGCCTCCGTCACCCCCGCCTCCGGCCTGGACACCACCCGGCGGCGCGAACTGCCGTTCCCCGGCAGCCGTTCCGTCGCCGACGGGCTGCTCGACTCGTACGAGAACGAACTGCGCCGCCCCTCTCCTACGGTGTACGTCCTGGACACCGCCGGCTCCATGCGGGGCGACCGGCTGACCCGGCTGAAGGCGGCGCTGACCGGGCTGACCGCGGACTTCCGGGACCGTGAGGAGGTGACGCTGATGCCGTTCGGGTCGGCCGTGAAGAGCGTGCGCACCCATGTCGTGGACCCGGAGGACCCGCAGAGCGGCCTCGACGGGATCCGCCGCGACACCCAGGCGCTGCTGGCCGAGGGCGACACGGCGATCTACACCTCGCTGGAGAAGGCGTACGAGCATCTGGGCGGCGACGGCGAGGCGTTCACGTCGATCGTGCTGATGACCGACGGGGAGAACACCGCCGGCGCGACCGCCGCGGCGTTCGAGACGTTCCACGGCTCGCTCACCGGCGAGCAGCGCGACATCCCCGTCTTCCCGATCCTCTTCGGCGACTCCGACCGCGCCGAGCTGGAACGCATCGCCGAGCTGACCGGCGGCCGTCTCTTCGACGCCCAGCAGGGCTCCCTGGACGGCGCCTTCGAGGAGATCCGTGGCTACCAGTAAGGCACTGACGTACCTGGAGTCCCGCAAGAACCTCACCGGCTGCGCCTGCGGACTGCTCGGCCTGGTGCTCACCTTCACGGGCGTGGCCGGGCCGTACTGGCCCGTCGTGGTCGCGGGTCTGTACGGCGCGGGAGCACTGATCGCGCCGCCGGAGCGGCCGGCGCTGCCCGACTTCCCTGACCCGTCCGCCCAACTGGACGAGGTGCGGGGTGACTTCGAGCGGCTGGGCGCCTACCTCGCGGACGTGGAGCTGCCGCCGGCCGCGACCGCGCGGCTCGACGAGCTGACCGGGCTGCTGCGGGCGCTGCTGGAGCCCGGCTGGGTCGCCGAGGTGCTGGCGCAGGACCCTGAGGGCGTGCACACGCTGTCCCGGGCCGTCCGGCAGGACGTGCCCGAGGCCGTCGACGCCTTCGTACGCACCCGGTGGTGGCATCGGATGACCCCGGGGCAGGAGCCGCCCGAGCAGCACCTGGAACGGCAGCTCACGCTGCTCCAGGAGGAGGCGGAACGACTGGCGGCGGAGCTCAGGGAGATCGAGGCCCGCCGCCAGGAGTCCCACACCCGCTATTTGGAGGACCGCTCCCAGTAGCGCCCGGAAGGGGCCGTGGCAGCCAACGGCGAAGGCCGCGCACCCCGTTGTGCGCGGCCTTCACACCTGTCACCGCGGTCGGCCGTGACGATATTGCTGGTCAGGGCACGATCGGAGCCGACCGCGGCGTCCTTGGGGGCGCTCAGCCCAGCCGCTGCACCAGCGCCCGGTACTCGTCCCACAGTTCCTTCGGCGTGTGGTCGCCGAAGGTGTTCAGGTGGTCGGGGACGAGCCCGGCCTCCTCGCGCCACACTTCCTTGTCCACGGTGAGCAGGAAGTCCAGGTCCTCGTCGGCCATGTCCAGGCCGTCGGTGTCCAGGGCGGCCCTGGTCGGCAGGACGCCGATCGGCGTCTCGACGCCCTCGGCCCTGCCCTCCAGGCGCTCCACGATCCACTTCAGGACGCGGCTGTTCTCACCGAATCCTGGCCAGACGAACTTGCCCTCGTCGTTCTTGCGGAACCAGTTGACGTAGTAGATCTTCGGGAGCTTCGCCTGGTCCTTGTCCTTGGCGACGTTGACCCAGTGGCCCATGTAGTCGCCCATGTTGTAGCCGCAGAACGGCAGCATCGCGAACGGGTCCCGGCGCAGCTCGCCGACCTTGCCCTCGGCGGCGGCGGTCTTCTCGCTGGCCACGTTGGCACCCAGGAAGACGCCGTGGTTCCAGTCGAAGGACTCCGTCACCAGCGGTACGGCGGTGGCGCGGCGCCCCCCGAAGAGGATCGCGGAGATCGGCACGCCCTTGGGGTCCTCCCACTCGGGCGCGATGATCGGGCACTGCGCGGCGGGGACGGTGAAGCGGGCGTTGGGGTGGGCGGCGGGCGTTCCGGACTCCGGCGTCCAGTCGTTGCCCTTCCAGTCGGTGAGGTGGGCCGGAGTCTCCTCCGTCATGCCCTCCCACCAGATGTCGTTGTCGTCGGTGAGGGCGACGTTGGTGAAGACGGAGTTGCCCCACAGCGTCTTCATCGCGTTGGCGTTGGTGTGCTCACCGGTGCCGGGCGCGACGCCGAAGAAGCCGGCCTCGGGGTTGATGGCGTACAGCCGCCCGTCCTCGCCGAAGCGCATCCAGGCGATGTCGTCGCCGATCGTCTCGACCGTCCAGCCGGAGATCGTGGGCTCCAGCATGGCGAGGTTGGTCTTGCCGCAGGCGGACGGGAAGGCGGCGGCGACGTACTTGGGCTCGCCCTGCGGCGGGGTGAGCTTGAGGACCAGCATGTGCTCGGCCAGCCAGCCCTCGTCACGGGCCATCACGGAGGCGATGCGCAGGGCGTAGCACTTCTTGCCGAGCAGGGCGTTGCCGCCGTAGCCGGAGCCGTAGGACCAGATCTCGCGGGACTCCGGGAAGTGGGAGATGTACTTGGTGCTGTTGCACGGCCACGGCACGTCCTGCTCGCCGGCCTCCAGCGGCGCTCCGAGCGTGTGCACGGCACGCACGAAGAAGCCGTCGGAGCCGAGCTCGTCCAGGACGGGCTGTCCCATGCGGGTCATGGTGCGCATGGAGACGGCCACGTAGGCGGAGTCGGTGATCTCGACGCCGATCGCGGACAGGTCGGAGCCGAGCGGGCCCATGCAGAACGGGACGACGTACATCGTCCGGCCGCGCATCGAGCCGCGGAAGACGCCCTTCTCACCGGCGAAGATCTCCCGCATCTCGGCGGGGTCCTTCCAGTGGTTGGTCGGGCCGGCGTCCTCCTCCTTCTCGGAGCAGATGAAGGTCCGGTCCTCGACGCGGGCGACGTCCGTCGGGTCGGAGGCCGCGTAGTACGAGTCGGGGCGCTTGATCGGGTCGAGTTTGCGGAAGGTGCCCTTCTCGACGAGCTCCCCGCACAGGCGCTCGTACTCGGCCTCGGATCCGTCACACCAGACCACGCTGTCCGGCTCGGTCAGTTCGGCGATCTCGTTCACCCAGGAGATCAGTTCCTGGTGGTTGGTCGGGATGACGGGGGGAGCCGCGATGTCGCGCGCCACGATCGCTCCTAAATGAGGGATTTTTTGTCTGTCTGCCCCGTGGGGGCCGCGACCCGGATGCTTCGCTGCCTCCCTTTGGCGCTCATCCGGTGCCGACCGCACTCATTTGATCATCCGAGGTGACCGCCCATTTGTCCAGAGGGCCGCCCACCTGAGCGGCGTGAGGAACGCCACCACCTCCATGTTCCCTCTCGTTTCTTTACGTGCACGTTGAGTTCGGATGACCGACCTTTGAGGGTGCGGAATCCAACTGCCGTGAGATGATGGCCACTCCCGTGGGTGACCCGATTCGTAACCTACGGTTCCGTAGGTACGATGCGAGCCATGACTCCGTCCGCCTCCGACACGCCCTCGGACAAGCCGGTCGCCGACCGGATCTCCGAAGCGCTCTCCCTGCCGCACCCGATCAAGCCCAAGCTCCGCGGCTGGCTGCACCTCGGCATGTTCCCGGCGGTGGTGGTCGCGGGCCTGACACTGACCGCCCTCGCGGACTCGCCGCGCGGCCGCGTCGCCTGCGGGATCTACGCCTTCACGGCCTGCCTGCTGTTCGGCGTGAGCGCGCTCTACCACCGGGGCACGTGGAGCCCGCGGATGGACGGCGTACTGCGCCGCCTGGACCACTCCAACATCTTCCTGATCATCGCCGGCACCTACACCCCGCTGACCCTGCTGCTCCTGCCGGGCAGCAAGGGCCGCTGGCTGCTGTGGGGCATCTGGGCCGCGGCGCTCGCGGGCATCGTCTTCCGCGTCTTCTGGGTCGGGGCGCCGCGCTGGCTCTACACGCCCTGCTACATCGCGATGGGCTGGGCGGCGGTGTTCTTCCTGCCCGACTTCATGCGCACCGGCGGTATCGCCGTCCTGGTCCTCGTCATCGTCGGCGGCCTGCTCTACAGCGCGGGCGGCGTCGTCTACGGCTTCAAGCGGCCGAACCCCTCACCCCGCTGGTTCGGCTTCCACGAGGTGTTCCACTCGTTCACGCTGGCGGCCTTCGTCGTGCACTACGTGGGGATCTCGCTGGTGGCCTACCAGCATCCGTAGGCATCCATATCCCGCCCCGCATGTGACAGCGACTGCCTTCTGGCAGTCGCTGCCATCTTGGGGGGATGTCATGTGATGGGGCTGCCCCCGACGGCGGACAATGACGCCATGACGGCAGCTCACCCCATCAGCCCCGACGACCGCCCCCGGCCGGGACTGCGGGAGCGGAAGAAGATCAGGACGCGCGAGGCGATCCGCTCCGCGACGTACGAACTGATCGAGGAGCGGGGGTACGCCGCCACGACGATCGAGCAGATCGCCGACCGCGCCGAGGTGTCGCCGTCGACCGTCCTGCGCTACTTCCCCGCCAAGGAGGACATCGTCCTCACGGACGAGCTCTGCCCCCTGCTCCTGGCGGAGTTCCGGGCCCGCCCGGTGGACGAGCCCTGGCTGGACTCACTGCGGAACGTCCTGCGCCGAGCGATCGACCTCGGCATCGGCGAGCGGCCCGAGGTCACCCGGTTGCGCTGCCGGCTGATGGCGGAGATCCCCGCGGTGCGCTCCCGGATGCTGGAGAACCTGGCGGGGACGGGGCACCTGCTCGGCGCCGCGATCGGCGAGCGCGCCGGACGGGACCCGGAGAGCCTGGAGGTGCGTGTCCTGACGACCTCCCTGGTCGCCGCCCTGGCGGAGGTGGCCCAGTACTGGGCGCGCACCGGCTTCCGCGACGACCCGGCCGACCTGGCCGATCGCGCCCTGACCGTCTACGACCGGGGCCTCGGCGCCGAAAACCCCTGAGGCAGGCGCCGACTCCCGTGGGATGCTGATCAGGTGAACCGACCCGAGATCCACGTCGAATTCGCCGCCGACCTGCGCCTGTTCGTACCGAACGGCCGGCGCCGCGGCGCCACCCCGGTCAGCACGGACGGGGTCTCGACGCTCGGCCATGTCGTCGAGTCGCTCGGCGTCCCGCTCACCGAGGTGGGCGCGCTCGTCGTCGACGGCCGCACGGTGCCGCCGGCCCACGTCCCGAGGGACGGCGAGACGGTCACCGTCCGCGCCGTCCGGCGCCCGCAACAGATCGCGGGCGCCCCGCTGCGGTTCCTCCTGGACGTCCACCTCGGCACCCTCGCCCGCCGGCTGCGCCTGCTCGGCGTCGACACGGCCTACGAGTCCACGGACATCGGCGACCCGGCGCTCGCCGCCCGCTCGGCAGCCGAGCGCCGCGTCATGCTCAGCCGCGACCGCGGCCTGCTGCGCCGCCGCGAGCTGTGGGCCGGCGCCTACGTGTACAGCACCAGCCCCGAGGACCAACTCCGCGACATCCTCGACCGGTTCTCCCCCGAGCTGCGCCCCTGGACCCGGTGCACCGCCTGCAACGGCCTGCTGCGGGAGGCCACCAAGGAAGAGGTGGCCGAGCAGCTCAAGGGCGGAACGCACCGGTCGTACGACGTCTTCGCGCAGTGCCGCGAGTGCGGGCGGGCGTACTGGAAGGGCGCGCACCACGAGCAGTTGGTGGCCATCGTGGAGCGCGCCCTCACCGAGTTCCCGAGCCGCGGCTAGCGCCGGCGCACATCACCCTTTCCGCAGGCCACGCCGTCCCGGTCGGGGTCGAGGCGCAGCGGGTCGTCCTTGCCGTTGACCTTCAGCCGGCCGTAGTCGTGCTGCTTCAGCCAGGTGCAGCGGGCCACCGTGGTCCTCTTCACCTCCGCCGGGAAGGCGGTCGGCACGCAGACGTTCGCGGAGCCGTAGTGGCGGTCGCAGCCGGCGACGGTGGCGGGGACCTTGTGCGAGGCCCGCTTCTTGCCAGGCTTGGTGACCTTGCCGGACAGGTCGTCGGCGAAGGAGTGGACGTGCGCGGAGGCGTCCGTCGCCCTCAGGGCCTGCGGGCCCGAAAGGTGCACCCACTTGGCGACCGACGGCACGCCGTTCGCATCGACCGCGAAGAGCATGTACCAGCCGGGCGGGGCCAGGTTGGGGTTGCTCGTCACGTTGAGGTCGATGTTGTTGCCGTCCACGCTCAGCGGCAGGTCCACGAACCGCTGGTTCGGGTCGGACGAGTGCGTCACCGCCGCCGGGCGGATCAGCTCGGCCTTGGCGATGGGCCGGTCTACCGTGATGCGCTGGGTGTCGCCGTAGTTCCACTGGGTGTCGATCACCGAAGTGATCGTCGGGCGCTCACCCTTGAGCAGGTACGGCGGGGTGTAGATGGACACGTTGTGGTTCCAGGTGCCGTTGCCCGGGTTGTCGCCGGTGGTCATCACCCGGCCGTCGGGCAGCAGGAACGCCGAGGAGTGGTAGCCACGGGCCTCGGGGTCGGCGGCCACCGGGTCGAACGTGTTGACGGCCGGGTCGTAGATCGACGTCTCGAAGACCGGGTTGGCCCGGTTGTGCAGCGCGCCACCGGTCTCCAGGACCTTGCCGTCCGGCAGCAGCACCGCCGAGACGTACATCTTGCCCTGGTTGCCGGTCTGCGGGACGGGCCCGTTGCCGAGGTCGACGGTGCCCTGCGGAATGGGCGGTCCGGCGACGTACGCCGGGTTCGGCTGCTTGAGGTCGATGACGTCGGTCAGCCGGTTCGCCACCGGGTTGGAGTCGATGTTGCCGCCGCCCAGGGTGAGCACCTTCTGGTCCTGCGCCGGGGGCAGCAGCACGCTCGCCGACTGGTCCCGCTCGTCCTTGTTCTGCAGGCCGGGCACCTGGGTGACGGTGTTGGCGCCGTAGTCGTAGATCGCGGAGCCGGTGCCGGGGATGTTGTTGCCGAAGACATGGCTGCCCGAGTAGAACAGGCGGCCGTCCTGCATCAGGATCATCGACGGGTACAGACCCCAGTAGGACCAGGTCTGGTTGACCTTCCACAGCGGCTGCCACTGCTGCTCGTCGTCGGACCACAGCTCGGCGGTCACCGAGCCGGTCGAGTCCTCCTTCAGCCCGCCGAAGGAGATGACGTCACCGTTGCCGAGGATCGTCGCCGACGGGTACCAGTGCCCGTCGTTCATGTCGTTCGTCTTGATGTACGACTCGGTCGCGGGGTCGAAGATGTACGAGTCCTTGTACCCCTGGTAGCCGACCGTGCCGTCCGCCGACGGGTAGCCCTTGTTACCGCTCATGATCAGCACCCGGCCGTCGGACAACTGCACATGACCGGCGCAGAACATGTCGTCCGGCGTGGGGACGACCTTGTAGTTGCCGGTCTGCGGGTCGTAGACCGCGGAGGTGAACGTGCCCGCCTCGAACATGTCGGTGTTGTTGCCGGAGCCCGCGATCAGCAGCACCTTGCCGTTGTGCAGCACCACGGAGTGCATCGAGCGCACCGGGTTCTGCACCGGCAGCACGTCCCACCTGCCGTTGGCGCACTCCTGCGGCGTGCCCGTGCACTCCGGCTCCGGGACCGGCTCGGCGACCTGGTCCATCGTGTAGTCGTCGGTGGTCACGGAGCCGGTGCCGTAGACGGAGACACCCCAGGAGATCCGGTCGGTGCCCGCCGGGACCTCCGGCGTGCGCACCGCGGCCTCGGTCCAGGAGCCCGCCATCTCCAGGGTCTTCAGGTCGGTCCAGTACTGCCAGCCGGCGGTGGCGTCGTGCCGGAACAGCGTGATGTTGGCGTCCGGCGTGGTCGACTTGTACCAGAGGCCCAGGTCGTACTGCTCGCCCGGCGTGACGACCGGCGCGCAGGTGGCGGACTCGGTGATCAGGGCCTTGCGGTCGCCCTCGACCCGCCGCGTGAGCGTGACCTTCATGGCCTTGCTGCCGGTGTGGGCGTCGGCCACCGTCTCGAAGGCGAAGTCGTTGTCGCCCCAGCCCGACTTCGACCAGCAGTACGGCATGTCGCCGGTGCCCGCCGTCTCGAAGCCGGGGTTCTTGATGAGGTTGGCGGCGGACGCGGGCTGGGGTGCGGTCAGAAGCAGCCCGCCGGTGAGGCCGGCGACGGCCAGCAGTGCGGTTCTGCGTCTTGATCTCATGTGGTGCTCCTTGCTGTGCGGCTCCGTTTTCCGTGGCGGCCTGGCCGGCGCGGGAGATACACCAGCGCTTCGGTCCCCACGAAGCGCAGGACGAAGGTGATGACGAGCGCCAGCGCGGTGGCCGGGAGCGCGCCCATCCCGAACGTGGCGACCAGCAGCGCGATCAGCGGGATACGCACCAGCAGGTCGGCGTTGGCGAGCAGGGCGAACCGCGCCGTGCGGTCGGCCCAGTGCCGGAACTGCCGCCGCTCACGGAACAGCAGCTTCTCGATGAGCAGGAAGTTCCAGGCCACGCCGAGCTGGTTGGCGAGGATCTCGGCGGGCAGGTAGTGCATCCCGGCGGCGGTCAGCGCCCACAGTCCGGCGAGGTTCGGCACGAAGCCGGTCAGCCCGATCAGCCCGAAGACGATCATCCGGGCGAGCGGTGAGGCCGTGCGCAGCCCGACCAGGTGCCGCAGGAAGCGCATCCCCTCCTGCGCGGTCGACTTGGACTCCCCGGCGAAGCGGTCCTGGAAGACGAACGGGACCTCGGTGACCTCACGGGGGCGGCTGCGCACCGCGAGTTCGAGGAGGATCTTGTAGCCGAGCGGCTGGAGGACGTCGGCGGCGACCGCGCTGCGGCGGATGGCGAAGAATCCGCTCATCGGGTCGCTGATGCCGCGCAGCCTGCGCGGGAACAGCGACTTGGTCAGCCAGGTCGCCACCCGTGAGACGGCCACGCGGTAGCTGCCGGCGAGTCCAGCGCGGCTGCCGCCCTTGATGTAGCGGGAGGCGACGACCAGTCCGGCGTTCGCCCGCTCCCCCGTCGCGACCAGCTCCGGCACCAGTGAGGGCGGATGCTGGCAGTCGCCGTCCATGACGACGATCCAGTCGGACCCGGCCGCCTTCATGCCCTCGACCACCGCACCGCCGAGCCCGCCCACGGGCTCCTCGCGGTGCAGCACGGTCACCGGAAAGGGACAGTCCTGGGCGGCCTTCTGGATCACCTCCGGGGTGTCGTCCGTGGAGTCGTCCACGAACACGACCTCGCAGGGCAGCCGGGACGGTACCGACTCGGTGATCTGGTGCAGCAGTTCACGGATGTTGGCGGACTCGTTGTAGGTCGGTACGACGATGGTGACGGCGCCCGGCTCGGGCACCTCGGCGGCGTACGCCGCCGGATCCCCGAGCTCGCCGGGGACCACTGACTCCTGGCTCATCGGTCGCCTCCCGTCCCGGCACCCTGGATCCGCCGGATCTCGATCCGGTCCTCACCGGCGCCGAACACGGCGACCGGTGTCGAGTGGTCCATCGCGGCCTTCACGTTCGGCAGGTCGACCGCGTCGCGGCGTACCGTCGGCGAGGCGACCACGTAGTCGAGGTCGCGCCAGCCGTTCGGCATGGTCTTGGTGACGGCCGGGTCGAGATCGGCCTTGTAGAACCAGATGACGCCGAGCCCGGGCCGGTAGCCCTGGTGCACGAGGTCCAGCCAGAGGGCGTCGTCGACGAGGACGCGGGTGTCCTCGGGGTCGTCGACCTCGGCGGCCAGCCACTTGGAGGCGGCCCGGTAGGGGGCGTTGGCGTCGGCGGTCATGGCGGTGCGGTCGCCTTCGTACCAGCGCGGTACGACGTACGCGCCCGCGGCGAGCGCGAGGACGACGGCGAGCGCGTACCGTCCACCCGTCAGGTACTTCGTCTCGCCCGCCCGGCGCCACCGCCGCAGCACCGCGTGGGCGACGGAGGCCGTGCCCCCTGCGAGCACCAGGGCGAGGAACGGCAGCGCCTGGATGATGTACATGGCCGGCAGATAGCCCGGCCGCAGCGCCATCCCGGCGAGGATCGCCACGGCCAGCGCGGGCCCGGCGAGCGCCCGCGCGGTCACCGACCAGCGCCAGGTGGCCAGGAGCAGCAGCGCGCCGGCGAGCCCGCCGAGGGGCAGCACGCGGTCGTAGTACAGCCAGGACTGGAGCACGCCGTAGGAGCCGGTGCCGGGTTCGAGGATGAATCCGGAGCCGGGTCGGCTCATCTGGTAGACGATGCCGTCCCACAGCGAGACATGCCCGCTGCCCGGCAGCAACTCGCCCTTCAGCAGCGCGAAGAGGGGGTACGAGATCCCCAGCAGCACACACGCGGTGACCGCGCCGGTGATCGCGAACTTGCGGGTGTCCCGATGGCTGTGCCGCCACATGGTGATCAGCACGGCCGGCAGCACGAGCAGCATCGTCTCCTTGGTGAGCACCGCGGCCGCGGCCGCCATGCCCGCCCCGAAGTGGTGCCACAGATGACGGTTCGGGGAAGCGGCGAGGGTGAACGCGAGCAGCGTCCACATCACCGCGATGTTGTCCAGGAAGATCTCGCGCTGCAGGACCACCGACAGCGGGGAGAGCCCGAACAGTGCCATCGCGAGCCCGGCCGCCCAGCGGGGCAGCGACAGGCGGCGCGCGAGGACGTACACGAGGACCGCGCTGATCGCGCTGATCAGCAGCATCATGACGCGCATCGAGCCGACGGTCATCGACTCGGGTGCGAAGTACGCGGGGATCCAGGTCAGCACGGCGATCTGGATCCAGCCGAAGGGCGGGTGGTCGTACCAGTAGGTGTAGTGGGCCAGGCCCCGGCCCTCCTGCACGGCCCAGGCCTGCGCGAGGTAGGTGCCCTCGTCGTCGCTGAGGGTCGGGTAGTCGGCGATGTTCCAGCCCTGCACGACCAGGATCGCCACGAGCAGCAGGCCGCACACGATGAGGTCGAGACGGGAGGAACGGAATCTCTTGGGCGGCTTTGCCCGGTGTGTCACACCGGATCTGGGCACAGCTGTCCGCTGCGCGGGGACCTTGACTCCGGTCGCCGCGGGAAGTGTGGAGGTCACGCAGGAACGTCCTCTCGGTTCACGTGCGCGAGATGTGCGCCGACGTGGCTGGTCAACTCCCAGTCGTTACGGCCGCGTTGCTCACGCCACACTGCGCGGACAGCGGCTCCGGCGAGGAGCACCTGGTAGAAGGGCCCGCCGATGATCAGCTTCAGGTAGTGCACCAGACGGACCCGGAGCCCGTACTGCTTGCCGAAGTCGTGCAGCCCGACGAGCTCGAACACGAAGGTGACGAACGCGGTGACGGCCGGCAGGAAGGTGATGAAGGCGACGCCGACCGGCACGTCGAGGA
Organism: Streptomyces sp. NPDC059861; assembly: GCF_042731435.1. Lineage (NCBI taxonomy): Bacteria > Bacillati > Actinomycetota > Actinomycetes > Kitasatosporales > Streptomycetaceae > Streptomyces > Streptomyces sp. NPDC059861. Next base: position 57,495 of record NZ_JBHWJQ010000032.1, read on the forward strand.
AGAGGGCGATGGCCACGTTCAGCGGGATGATCACGCCGGAGATCGCCTGGAGGTACGGCGTCATCAGGGTGTAGCGGGCGAGCAGCCGCTGACGGAAGCCGGGCAGCTGCTTCCAGTCCTTCTTCCGGTAGACCTGGAGGAAGCCCTGGTTCCAGCGGGTGCGCTGCTTGAGCAGGGACATCAGACTGCCGGGGGTCTCCTCACGGGTGACCATGTCGGAGTCGTAGGCGACGACGACCTTCTTGCCGACGCTGGACAGCCGCACGCCCAGATCGCAGTCCTCGGCCAGGCAGTTGGGGTCCCAGCCGTCGGCCTCGCGCAGCACCTCGGTGCGGACGAAGACCGTGTTGCCGCCGAGCGGGATGAACCCCTTCTGGGCGTGCAGATGAAGCCTGGAGCGGAACCAGAAGAAGTACTCCAGGCAGTTGCGCAGGCTGTACCAGCTGGAGTGGAAGTTGATCAGCTGCACCCCGCCCTGGACCACGTCCGCGCCGGTGGACCGGAACGCGTGGTCGACATGGGCGAGCAGTTCGGGGTGCACCTGGTCCTCGGCGTCGAAGACCCCGACGACATCGCCGCGGCAGTGCGCCAGCGCCGTGTTCATGGCCTTCGGCTTGTTCTTCTTCTCGTGGGTGTCGACGACGACCCGCACGCGCGGGTCACGGGCCTCCGCCCGCCGGGCCACCTCGGTGGTCTCCGGGTCGTCGTGCCCGACGATGACGATGATCTCGAAGTCGGTGTGGGTGGACTCCAGCAGGCGCTGGATGGTGTGGTCCAGTACGGCCTGCTCGTGCCGCGCCGGAAGCAGCAGCGAGAACGACACGTGCTCGGCGCCGTCCGGCCGGCTGAAACGGGTGGAGGCAAGCACTTCGGGCGTACGCCACGCGTGCATCTGCCACCAAAGAGTGAAGGCCGCCATCCAGAACAGGGCAAGCGAAACGGCGGCGATGAAGACAGACGTCAGCAAAAGATCCCCCCAGATCTTCAAAATCCCCCCAGGCGCGGCGGAGCAGTTCGTCCGCCGCGGCACTGTGGAGAGAGTAGGGGGGAAGTGTGAAGCGCGGTAGCTGTTCCGATAAATAGCTTGTTTCGGAACGGGACGGCGCCTAGCGGGACGTGTCCGAACACGTGCCCAATTGCGCAGCCGAGACTGGCGCCTGATCAGGCCTTCAGCGCCGCGCGCAGCCGTTCCGGATCCGTCGTCGGCGCGTCACAGGTGAAATTACGACACACGTACGCAGTCGGTTCGCCGCCCACCAGCGGACGGTCGGCGAGCAACGGGAACTCCTCGCTCCCCGGCACGCCGTACGCGACCACCGCACCCGGCGCGGTGCCGAGAAGTGCCGTGCGGTGCAGGGACCTCGTCGCCTCGTCGTCGAGCGCGGGACCCACGACGGCGACCTCACGCGGCCCGTCCAGCCAGGCCTCCGCGACCGCGAGGCCCCAGCCGATGAACCGCGGCACCCGCGACCCGAGCGCCTTCACCACACCCAACGCCTGCTCGGCGGCCGCGCGATGAGGCTCGGCGCCGGTCTGGGCGGCATAGCTCAGCAGCGCGCCCGCGGCCGCGGTCCAGCCGGACGGGGTGGCGTTGTCGGTCGGGTCCTGCGGACGGCGGATCAGCTTCTCGGCGTCGGCCGCGGTGTCGAACAGGCCACCCGTCTTCTCGTCCCTGAACCGCACAAGGACGTGGTCGAGCAGGAGCCCGGCGAATTCCAGCCAGACACCCTCACCGGTGACGGACGCCAGCGCGAGAAAGCCCTCGGCCACGTCGGCGTAGTCCTCCAGGACGCCCGCGCTGCCGCCGACCCTGCCGTCCTTGCTGGTCCGCGCCAGGCGCGCCTGATCGTCGAGGTGGACGCGGACGAGCAGGTCGGCGGCGGCGACAGCGGCCTCCACCAGGTCGGGGCGGTCGAAGTAGGCGCCGGTCTCGGCCAGCGCGGCGATCGCCAGGCCGTTCCAGGCGGCGACGACCTTGTCGTCCCGTCCCGGCGCCGGACGCTCGGCACGCGCCGCCAGCAGCCGCCGCCTGACGGACTCGACCTTCTGTGCGTCGAACACGCCGTCGGACTGCGGAAGTTGAAGGACCGAGGCGCCCTCCTCGAACGTTCCCTCCTCCGTCACCCCGAAGTACCGGACGGCGAGTTCGGCGTCGTCGTCCCCGAGGACCTCGCGCAACTGCGCGGGCGTCCACACGTAGTACGCCCCCTCGACGTGCTTCCCCGTCCCGTCGTCGCTGTCCGCGTCCAGCGCGGAGGCGAAACCGCCCTGCTCCGTACCGAGTTCGGCGACCAGGAAGTCCGCGGTCTCCAGCGCGACCCGCCGGGCCGGCTCGGAGCCCGTCGCACGCCACAGGTGGGCGTACACCCGGCACAGCAGGGCGTTGTCGTACAGCATCTTCTCGAAGTGCGGCACCACCCAGTCCCGGTCGACGGAGTACCGGGCGAAGCCGCCCCCGAGCTGGTCGTAGATCCCGCCCCGGGCCATCCGCTCACAGGTGTCCTGCGCCATCTGCAACGCGCCCTCGGCGCCCGTCCGGGCGTGATGGCGCAGCAGGAACTCCACGACCATGGACGGCGGGAACTTCGGCGCCCCGCCGAAGCCACCGCGCTGCGCGTCGTACTCCCGGGTCAGCCCGAGCAGCGCCTGCGCCAGCTCCTGCTCACCGGGCGCCTCGGAGCCGCCGAACCCGATCTCCCGCTCCGCGAGATCCCGCGCGATCTTCCCGGCCACGTCGGTGACCTCCGCACGACGGTCCCGCCACGCGGAGCCGACCCCCTCCAGCACCTGCCGGAAGGAGGGCATCCCGTGCCGGGGCGCCGGCGGGAAGTACGTCCCGAAGTAGAACGGCTCGCCCTCCGCCGTCAGGAACACCGTCATCGGCCACCCGCCCTGCCCGGTGGCCGCCTGCACGGCCTCCATGTACACGGCGTCGACGTCGGGCCGCTCCTCACGATCGACCTTGATGTTGACGAAGTGCTCGTTGAGGTAGTCGGCGGTGGCCTGGTCCTCGAAGCTCTCCTTGGCGAGGACATGGCACCAGTGACAGCTCGAATAGCCGACGCTCAGGTGCACGGGGACGTCGAGCCGTCGTGCCTCCTCGAACGCCTGCTCCGACCAGGGCCACCAGTCGACGGGATTGTCGGCGTGCTGAAGGAGGTACGGGGACGTCTCGTGCGCCAGTCGGTTCGGCATACCTCCATCCTGCCCGACGGCGCGGGAGGCTGCCGATACGACCGGCCGGGGGCAGGTGGGGGCGAGCGCGGCGGAGAGCTGCCGGAACGGCCGGCCGCCATCTCCCCCGGCCGGTGATCGCCGCCCTCTCGCCATCGCGGGCTCGCGCAAGGACACTCGTAGGTATGGCAGTTGGCGCCGGAGGGGGACGGGACATGCGGGACGGTCATCGGGTGGAGGCCGAGCGGCTGTTGATACGGGCGGTGGAGGAGGAGGTTCGGCGCTCCGGTGGCCGTAGCGACGGCAAGGTGCTGCTGGCGCGGGCGCGTGGGGAGCTGGACGCGATGGCGCGGACCGCCGCCGAGGAGTACGAGGCCTACACGCGGGCCCTGGACGAGACGGAGGCCGGCCGGCTGACGTTCGGGCAGCGCTACGCGCGCGAAGGGGCCGGTACGCCGCTGGTCGTGGCGGGGGTGGCCGCCGTGGCGGCGGTGGTCGCCGATCTGGCGTTCGGTACGGACACGTCGACGGCGCTCGGCGCGGGCGTGACCGTCGGGGTGGTGGGCGCGGCGACGACCGTGGTGAAGGTGGCCGGTTCGCATCTGCCGGCCGCGCACCACCGGGCCGGTGCGGTGGGCCAGCCGGGAGGGCCGGAACAGCTGCGGTTGCAGTGGCTGACGGCGCTGGAGGTACGCGGTATCCGTCCGTTCCTCGACCAGCAGCGGGTGCTGGCCGCGTCGACCGGTCCGAAGAAGCCCGGGCCCAAGCTGCTGGGCGCGGACAAGAGCGGGGCGGCGCGCGGGCGGAGTGTGCTGCAGCAGTCGTTCGGTCAGCTCCCGGAGCCGGTGGGTCCGTTCGCGGGCCGGCGGCAGGAGATGGCGCGGATCCGGCAGTGGGTGCAGGCGGCGCGCGCCAGTACGCAGACCCGGCCGACGGTGGTCGTGCTGCACGGGGCGCCCGGCAGCGGCCGCAGCACTCTCGCGGTGCGTGCCACTCACGACCTGAAGGACCAGTTCCGCGGCGCGTGCGTGGTCGATCTGCGCGGCGACAGCCGGGACGAGCCGCCGCTGTCCACCCGCGAGGCCCTGCTGCATCTGCTGAACCGGCTGGGCGCGCCGCGCGAGCAACTGCTGTTCCGGGAGCGTTCGTCGGCGGACCAGCAGGTCAAGCGGCTGAGTGAGCTCTACCACCAGCATCTGACGGGTGTGCCCGTCACCGTCGTGCTCGACGACGCCTCGGACCCCGGCCAGGTGCGCGCGCTGGTCCCCGAGCGGTCCGACAGCCTGGTCCTGGTCACCGCGCGGGCGCCGCTCGACCTGCCCGGCGACCTGCCGGCGTGGGTGCACCAGCTGGCCGTCGAGCCGCTCGACACGGCGGGCGCGGAGGAGCTGACGGGCGCGGCGGCGCAGGGCGAGACGGGGCCGTACGACGCCGAGTCCGCCGGCCTGATCCGGCAGTTGTGCGGTGGTCTGCCGCTGGCGCTGCGCATCGCGGGCTCCTCGCTGGGCCCGCGCTCACCCCGTCGGCTGGCGTCCGACCTCGGCGCGTACGGCCCCGTGGACCCGGTCGAGCGCGCCCTGTGGCTGCGCTACACCGACCAGAACGAACCGGCCCGGCGGCTGCTGCGGCGCCTGGCCCTCGTCGGCCGGGCCTCGCTCGGGGCCGCGGCGGCGGCGTCCCTGCTCGCCACCGACGAGGCCGAGGCGTCCCGGCATCTCGTCGCGCTGTCCCGGGCGGGTCTGATCGACCACGTCCGCGGCAGCCGCTACCGCCTGCACGACCTCGTCCGCGCCTTCGCGCACGCCCGGCTGGTGGACGAGGAGGAGGCGCATGAGAGGGCGGCGGCTCAGGAGCGGCTGATCGTGAACTACGCCGACCTCGCCGACTCCGTGCTGCGCCTGGTCGACGGCAACATGTCGACCCGCTCCGACCGCTTCGGCCCGCACGGCTTCACCTCGCTGGACGAGGCGCTGCGCTGGCTGGACGACGAGTCCAGCTTCATCACGGCCGCGCTGCGGCACGCGGAGGGCGTCGATCAGGGAGCCGTGCTGAACCTGCTGGGCGCGCTGTGCGACTACTGCCTGCTGCGCGGCGACCTCTACCGTCTCGGCGAGATCAGCGAACTGGCCCAGGCCGTCGACCAGGGCCTGCTGATCCGGTCGGTCCAGTGGCGCACCGGCATCGCGGCCCGCCAGCTGGGCGAGCTGGACAGGGCGCGCACGACGCTGACGTCGGTGGTCGACCTGTACCGGGAGGCGCACCACGACGCGGGCGCTGCCCGCGCCCTTTGCTCCCTCGGTATCACCCTGCACCACCAGGGCAACCTCACCGAGGCGGCGGCCCGGCTCCGGGAGGCCCTCGACATGCAGGCCGCGCCGTCGCTGGCCACGGACCGGGCCTGGACGATGCACGCGCTGGCCGCGGTGGAACGCGATCGCGCGCACCTCGCCGAGGCCTTCGACCTGCTGAACCGCTCCCTGGAGCTGCACCGCGCCGGAGAGTCCCTGCACGGCGAGGCCTGGGCCCACTTCCAGCTCGGCCAGCTGTACCTGCGCCTCGGTGACGTGCCGCGCGCCGAGGGGGAGCTGCGCGGAGCTCTGGAGCTGTACGGCCGTACGCGCGACGCCCGTGGCCAGGCCTGGGCCCTGACCCAGCTGGCCCGGGCCCGGCTGGTGGCGGGTGACGCGTTCCCGGCGGTGGAGGAGCTGCGCCGGGCGGCGGCCCGGCACCGCGACAACGAGGACGCGCGCGGCGAGGCGTGGACCCTCTTCTACCTGGGCCAGTCACTGGAGGAGGCGGGCGAACTCGACCAGGCGGTCCGCGAGCTGGAGCGCTCCCGCACGATGTTCTCGCGGATGCGTGACGTCTACGGCCTGGCCTGCGCCCGCCACCACTCGGCCCGGGCGACGCGCGACCAGCGCGCCGCCCAGACGGGCTCGCTGCGCAACTCGGGTTTCGCCCGCCAGCTCCTGGTCGACGCCCGCGCCGACTTCCACCGCATCGGCGTCGCCCACGGCGAGGCCTGGACCTGCTTGGAACTGGCCGTGGTCGACGCGGGCAACGCGCGCACTCCGGCGGCGCTGGCGCTGTGCGACGAGGCGGTCGGCCTGTTCGCGTCGTACGGCGACCGCCGCGGTGAGGACTGGGCCCGCTTCCTGCGCTGCACCCTGCTGCCGTACGCCGCTCCCGGTGGTGTGGAGGTCGGTACGGCGGTGGCGCAGGAGGAGCTGGCCCAGCTGTCCCGGGCCGGCCATCCGGCACGGGACGAGAAGCTGGACGACTATATGGAGGCCTACCAGCTGCTGCTGGAACGGGGCGTGGAACTGGAGGCCGGCTGGCAGGCCTGGCGCCTGGGAATGACCCCCGGCCGCCACGCCCGCGAGGTGATGGGGGTGGCGGTGGCTACGCCGTCCTGAGGCCGGGAGGACCACGGGGCGCAGCGGTACGCGGATCCAGGTCCGGGGGACCGCATGCCGGCGGATCGGCGGGCCTGCTGCGCCCCGCGAGCGCACGCTCCAGGCGGCCTTGCTGCCCCGCGAGCGCACGCTCAGGCGGCCTTGCTGCCCCGCGAGCGCAAGCTCAGGCGGCCTTGCTGCCCCGCGAGCGCAAGCTCAGGCGGGCCTGCTGACCCGCTCGGGTGCACGCTCGGGCCGCCCCGCTGGCCTCGCGAGCGCACGCTCAGGCGGGCCTGCCGACCCGCTCAGGCGGCCCCGCTGGCCCCGCGAGCGCAAGCTCAGGCGGCCCTGCCGACTCGCGAGCGCGCACGCTGCAACCGGGGGCGCGCACGCTCAGCGGCGACCCGCGGGCGCACGCTCAGTCCCACGGGCCCACGCTCAGGCGGGTGCCACCCGAGGGCGGACGCCCAGACGCAATCCGCGGACGCACGCTCAGGTGCGCCCGCGGAGCAAGTGGTCCTCGTCGCTCTCCCCGGCGGGCCGGCCGCTCAGGCCTGGGACGTCCTGCCCGGAGTGCCGGTTTCCGCCGTGTCCCTGCCGGAGGTCCCCGCCGGGTCCGGGGCCTCCTTGAAGTCGACCCGGCCCATGTGCCGGCTCATCGACTTCATCAGGCCCCAGACGGCCACGGCCATCACCGCGAAGACGATGAAGCCGAGGACGCCGGGGGTCACCTTGTCCTCGTCGATCTCCTTGGCGAGGGTGACGAGGTGGGTCATTGCCATGCTCGCGCTTGCGCTCATGTCAGGCATTGTCCCGGACGCCCGCGAAGAGGTCGTCCTCGGGGAGGGAGGTATCGGCGAGCGACTTCGCGAGCTCGTACTCCTCGGTCGGCCAGACCTCCTTCTGAAGCTCCAGCGGCACCCGGAACCAGCCCCCGTCGGGGTCGATCTGCGTGGCGTGCGCGATCAGCGCCTTGTCACGGATCTGGAAGTAGTCGGCACACGGAACGTGCGTGGTGAGCGTGCGGTCCTTGTGGCCGAACTCGTCCCAGCGCTTGAGCCACTCCCCGTAGGGGGACTCCATGTCACGGTCCAACAGCGCCTTGTGCAGTGCCTCGGTACGCGGCCGGTTGAAGCCCTGGTTGTAGTACAGCTTCAGCGGCTGGTACGCCGGGCCGTACTCGGACTCCGGGTACTTCTCGGTGTCCGCCGCGCCCTCGAACGCCACCATCGAGATCTTGTGGGTCATGATGTGGTCGGGGTGCGGGTACCCGCCGTTCTCGTCGTAGGTGGTGATCACCTGCGGACGGAAGGACCGGATCTTCCTCACCAGCTCACCGGCCGCCTTGTCGACGTCCTCCAGGGCGAAGCAGCCCTCCGGCAGTGGGGGCAGCGGGTCGCCCTCGGGCAGGCCGGAGTCGACGAAGCCGAGCCACTCCTGCTTGACGCCGAGGATCTCGCGCGCCTCGTCCATCTCCTTCTTGCGTACTTCGTGGATGTGCTCCTCGATGTACTTGTCGCCCTGCAGCTTGGGATTGAGGATGGAGCCGCGCTCCCCGCCCGTGCAGGTCACGACCAGCACGTCCACCCCCTCGGACACGTACTTCGCCATCGTGGCCGCGCCCTTGCTCGACTCGTCGTCGGGGTGCGCGTGGACGGCCATCAGTCGCAGCTGGTCAGTCAAGACTCAATCCTCGTTTGGTCGGCGCCCGGTGTGACCGGGTGCGAACGGCGGCTTCTATAGTGACCGAATCGGGGGGCGATTAATTCCGGGGGTACGGCCCGGAAGCCCCTTCGGGACATGGATCCCGCCCCGGCCGAGAGGACGATCATGAGCACGGCGAGCACTCGACTGCCCGAGGGCCGTTACGGCCGTTCCTCGGACGAGCGCGCCGACCGCACCCTCAAGGTCGTCGGTCTGGCCCTTGGTGCGGTGCTCATCGCTGTGATCGGTTATTTCGCCTACCACTACGTCGCGCAGAACAAGATCAGCGCCGAGGTGATCAGCTTCGATCTCTCGGACAACGCGGTGAAGGTCGAGCTGGCGGTGGAGAAGGACGCGGGCGCCTCGGGCTACTGCACGGTCCGCTCCCAGGCCGCCGACGGCGCCGAGGTCGGCCGGGCCGACTTCCGCTTCGGCGGGGACGCCGAGCGTGTCACCGAGGTGGTCACGCTGCGCACGACCGCTCCGGGCACCACGGCGGAGCTGCTGGGCTGCCACGCCGACTGACGTCACTCCTCATCCGCAGGCTCTGACCTGCGCTGACGTGATTTTGGGCACGAATGTCCTACCCCTTCCGCCCCTGAATTGTTAGGCTCGTGGTTTCGCCCACTCGCTGAGGAACATTCTTCTGGGTAGGGCGATGCTTTGTATCCCCAGTACCGACGAGGAGCACCTGTGACCCAGACCAGCGAGAACGTCACCTGGCTGACCCAGGAGGCGTACAACAAGCTCAAGGATGAGCTTGAGTACCTTACTGGTCCTGCGCGCACGGAGATCGCCGCCAAGATCGCGGCCGCGCGCGAGGAGGGCGACCTGCGCGAGAACGGCGGGTACCACGCGGCCAAGGAGGAGCAGGGCAAGCAGGAGCTTCGTGTGCGCCAGCTGACCCAGCTCCTCGACAACGCCCAGGTCGGCGAAGCGCCGACCTCGGCGGACGGCGCCGTGGCGCCCGGCATGGTCGTGACGATCGCCTTCGACGGTGACGAGGACGACACGCTGACGTTCCTGCTCGCCTCGCGCGAGTACGCGAGCGCCGACATCGAGACCTACTCGCCGCAGTCCCCGCTGGGGGCCGGCGTCATCGGAAACAAGGTCGGCGAGGACGCGGAGTACGAGCTGCCGAACGGCAAGAAGGCCTCCGTGAAGATCCTGAAGGCCGAGCCGTACAGCGAGTGAGCTGACGGGAGGCGCGGCGGCGAACCGCTGCCGCGCCGCCTCGGTCCGCCCACTCCCGACAGCCCCCGGCGTCCGCGCGACGCCGGGGGCTTCGTCATGCTCAGGTCAGCCGCAGTGGCCGGCCGACCGGACCCGGGCACGGATGCCTCACGCCGTGGCCGAGCGGTACTTCCGTACCGCGAGGGTCCGGAAGATGACGATGATCACGGCCGAGTAGATCAGTGAGGCCCAGACCGGGTGCTGCATGGGCCAGGCGTCCGACTGGGAGACGCCGGGGTTGCCGAAGAGCTCGCGGCTGGCCTGGACCGTGGCACTGAACGGGTTCCACTCGGCGATGTGCCGCAGCCAGGGCGTCATCTGGCTGGAGTCCACGAACGCGTTCGACACGAAGGTGACCGGGAAGAGCCAGACCAGTCCACCGGAGGTGGCCGCCTCGGGCGTCCGCACGGAGAGGCCGATCAGCGCGCCGATCCAGGTGAACGCGTATCCCATCAGAAGCAGCAGCCCGAACGCGCCGAGCACCTCGCCCACGTTGGTGTGGGTGCGCCAGCCGACCAGCAGGGCGACGATCGCGAGCACCAGCAGGGTGAGCGACGTCTGCACGAGGTCGGCCAGGGTGCGCCCGGTCAGCACCGCCCCACGCGCCATGGGCAGCGAGCGGAACCGGTCGACCAGGCCCTTGTGCATGTCCTCGGCGATGCCCGCGCCCGCGCCGGCCGTGGCGAAGGTCACGGTCTGGGCGAAGATGCCCGCCATCAGGAACTCGCGGTAGACGCCGGGCTCCGTGCTGCCGCCGATGTTCATGGAGCCGCCGAACACATAGCTGAACAGCACCACGAACATGATCGGCTGGAACAGCCCGAAGATGATCATCTCGGGGATCCGGGACATCCGGATCAGGTTGCGCCTGGCGACGATCAGGGAATCCCGGACGGACTGGCCGAGCGGATGCGGACGCGCGGCCCGCGGGGTGGCGTCGGTGACGGCACTCACTTGACGGACTCCTTCTTGCGCTTGCGGCCCTTGGCGTCGGCGGACGTGTCGCCGGCCCCCTCGGCCTTCTCCTCTTCCCTGACCTCGGCCGCGTGTCCCGTCAGGGACAGGAACACGTCGTCGAGGGTCGGGCGGCGCAGGCCGATGTCGTCGATCTCTATACCGCGGACGTCCAGTTCGCGGATCACCTCGGCGAGGAGCTTGGCGCCGCCGCTGACGGGCACGGTCAGCTTGCGGGTGTGCTCCTCGACGGTCGTCTCGCCCTTGCCGAAGCCGGCCAGCACCTCGGCGGCGGCGGCCATGTGCTCGCGCTCGTGCACCACGACCTCGACGCGCTCGCCGCCGGTGCGGGCCTTGAGCTGGTCGGAGGTGCCCCGGGCGATCACGCGGCCCTGGTCGACCACCGCGATGTCGTGCGCGAGGTGGTCGGCCTCCTCCAGGTACTGCGTGGTCAGCAGCAGCGTCGTACCACCGGAGACGAGCTGCTTGATGACCTCCCACAGCTGCTGGCGGTTGCGCGGGTCGAGGCCGGTGGTCGGCTCGTCCATGAACATCACGGGCGGCGAGACCACCAGCGCCGCGGCCAGGTCGAGCCGGCGGCGCATGCCTCCGGAGTAGGTCTTGGCGGGCCGGTCGGCGGCGTCCGCGAGATGGAACTGGTCGAGCAGCTCGCCCGCGCGGGCCTTCGCGGCCTTCGCGCTCATCTGGTAGAGCTGGCCGACCATCTGGAGGTTCTCCCGGCCGGTCAGGTACTCGTCCACGGCGGCGAACTGGCCGGACAGGCCGATGGAGCGCCGCACCTCGTCGGGGTGCGCGAGCACGTCGACACCCGCGACGACGGCACGGCCGCTGTCGGGGCGCAGCAGGGTGGTCAGACAGCGGACCGTCGTCGTCTTGCCGGCGCCGTTCGGCCCGAGCAGGCCGAGGACGGTGCCCTCGGGGACATCGAGGTCGACGCCGTCCAGTGCCCTTACGTCGCCGAAGGTCTTGACCAGACCTTCGGCATAGATGGCGCCTGGCATATGAGTCTCCACGTCGGTTGGGGTGCTGCGAGAGCACTGGGTCTGCGGGATTCGTCCCGGCTGATGGGCGGGGCCACGAGACACACCATAACGCGATGTATCGCGTCTCTCAATGACAGTTGCCCGAACGAGTGACGAAGAATTGGCGATCTTGACCCGGTCCTGGCCCGACCTGGGCCTTCGCGAGCAGTCCGCCGCCCGGCGGCGGCTCAGTCGATGACGGTGTAGCCCGCCTTGCGCAGGGCCTCCCCGACCTCGACGCAGTGCGCCGGGCCCTTCGTCTCCAGGTGCAGTTCGACCTCCGCCTCCGTGAGCCCGAGCCGAGGATCGGTCCGTACATGACTCACGTCGAGGACGTTAGCGTCCACCACTGACAACGCCCCGAGAAGCGTCGCGAGGGCACCCGGCCGGTCCGTCAGCCGCAGCCGTACGGCCAGGTAGCGGCCTTGCGCCGCCATCCCGTGCCGCAGCACGCGCTGCATCAGCACCGGATCCACGTTGCCGCCCGAGAGCACCGCCACGACCGGGCCCCCGAAGGCACCCGGATCGCTCAGCAGCGCCGCCACCGGACTCGCCCCGGCGGGCTCCACGACCAGCTTCGCCCGCTCCAGACAGAGCAGCAGCGCGGTGGACAGCTCATCCTCGCTGACCGTACGGACCTCGTCCACCAGATTTCCGACCAGTGCGAACGGCACGTCGCCGGGCCTGCCGACCTTGATGCCGTCGGCCATCGTCGCCGGGTTCTCGATCGACACCGGGCGTCCCGCCGCCAGCGAGGGCGGGTAGGCCGCCGAGCCCGCCGCCTGCACACCGACGATCCGCACCTCGGGCCGCAGCGCCTTCACCGCGACCGCGACACCGGCCACCAGTCCGCCGCCGCCCATGCCGGCGACGATCGTGCGCACCTCCGGGCACTGCTCCAGGATCTCCAGGCCGACGGTGCCCTGACCCGCGATCACGTCCGGGTGGTCGAACGGGTGGATGAACACCGCGCCGGTCTCGGCGGCGTACTCCTGTGCGGCGGCCAGGGTCTCGTCGACCACGTGTCCGTGCAGGCGTACCTCCGCGCCGTAGTCCCGCGTCGCGCTGATCTTGGGCAGCGGAGCGCCCTTCGGCATGAACACCGTGGAGTGGACCCCCAGCAGCGAGGACGCCAGAGCGACGCCCTGCGCGTGGTTGCCGGCGCTCGCCGCGACCACGCCGGCGGCGCGCTCCTCGGGAAGCAGGCCGGCGATCCGGACGTAGGCGCCGCGCAGCTTGAACGAGCCCGTCCGCTGGAGGTTCTCGCACTTGAGGTGTACGGGGGCGTCCACCAGCTGGGTCAGATACCTGCTGCCCTCCATCGCGGTGACCCGTGCGACGCCGCTCAGCATCTTCTGCGCACCGCGTACGTCGTCCAGGGTGACCGAGGGCAAGGAGGGGGCCTTGCGGTAGTTCATGACTCAAGTCTCGCAGTTCACACACCGCGAAACGCGTTGTGACCAACGTCCGAGACGGGTTTGCGCAGCGCCGGTACGACCCGCCTCCCGGCCGCGTACCCTGTCCCCCAACCCAGCACCCAGCATGAAGTGAGCCCCCGGCCATGCCCACAACACCTGAAATGTCGATGGACATGACGACCGTCGGTGACACCGGCCTTCTCGACGCGCTGCAGCACGAGGTGGCCGTGTTCGCCCGACGTGCCGAACAGACCCGGCTCGGCGGGGTCGGGCAGGTCCGCAATTCCATGGACCGCGCCGCGTACCTGCTGCTCAACCGGCTCGACAAGGAGGGGCCGATGGGTGTCAAGGCACTCGCCGCGAGCATGGGCATCGACTCCTCGACCGTCACCCGGCAGGTTGCTCCGCTCGTCGACACGGGCCTGGTCAAGCGGACGTCGCACCCCGAGGACGGGCGGGCCGTGGTGCTTCAGCTCTCCCCGCGCGGGTCGGCGCGGCTGGAGGAAGTGCGCTCGTCGAGGCGTCAGTTGATGGCCGAGCTGACGCAGGAATGGGACCCCGAGGAGCGCGAGGCGTTCTGCACCCTCCTCACCCGCTTCAACCACGCCCTCTCGGCCCGGATGGCCGTACCGGGCGTGCCGGGGGCGGAAGCGCCGTCGGCTTCCTGAGGTCCGTGGCCCCTTGAGGAACCGCGTCGCCTGACGGCCGTGGCCCCGCATGCCCCCGTCGCGGCCCGCATTCGGCATCCCACCGTGCGCGGCTCTTGACCGAAAGGGCGCGCCTGCCCTCATATGAGACCGGGTCCCCGCGGACGTACGCGGGCGCGCGACCGGCAGGCCGGGTGCGCCGGGTGCGGAGGCGGGATCCCCTTCCTCAGGTCGGCCTCAGGCGGGAGGCGCGGTGCGAGAACGGCAAGCGTTCCAAGGTGCCCGCCGGGCCCGGGAGTTCGAGGCGTTCGTCGCCGGCGCGGCGGGGCGGCTGCTGCACACCGCAACGCTGCTCACGGCCGAGGCCCCGAACGCCAACCCGCGCGCGCGGCGCCTGCTCACGCTGGCCCTGGCCCGGACGTACGCCTCCTGGGACCGGCTGCGCGGCGAGGACCCGTACGACCGCACGCGCGCGTGCCTCGCCGTCCGCTTCGCGCACCACTCCTGGCATCGGTACGGCGCCCTCGGCCGGGCCCGCCCGCACCCCGCCGGCACGCTGGCCGGGCTGACACCGCAGGAGCGCCTGGTCGTGGTCCTCAGGCTGTACGAGGGCGTAGGCGAGGAACAGACGGCGGCCCTGCTCGGGCTGCCCACGGAACGGGTCCACGCCCTCTGCGACCGGGCGACGGCGACCCTGCTGTACCCGCCCCGGCCGCCCACGCCCGCGGTGACCGGCGCCGAGATGGCGGCGTCATGACCGGGAGGTCCCCGTGAGCCGGGCCGAACGGGAGTCCGCCGCGCGGCGGATCATGGAGCGGACGCCACCCCGGGTGCCGCCGGACCTGGGCGCCGACGCCGTACGCCTCGGCGACCGCCTGCTGCGGCGCCGGGCCCTCGCCCTGCGTCTGGCCTGGCTGCTGCTGTTCGCGGTGACCGTGGCCTTCACCGTCTGGGCACTGACCGAGCGTCCCTGGGTGGAGCCGCCGTCGGAGACGACTCCACCGCTCACCGGCTGGTAGCCGTCAGGACCCGCCGAGTGCCTGCTGGAGGTCTTCCAGCAGGTCCTCGACGTTCTCGATGCCCACCGAGAGGCGCACCAGGTCGCCGGGGACCTCCAGGGCCGAGCCGATCACGGAGGCGTGCGTCATCCGGCCCGGGTGCTCGATCAGCGACTCGACACCGCCCAGGGACTCACCGAGGGTGAACACCTGGGTGCGGTTGCAGACCTCGACGGCCGCCTCCTCGCCGCCGTCGACCAGGAAGGAGATCATGCCGCCGAACGACCGCATCTGCTTGGCGGCGATCTCGTGCCCGGGGTGGTCGGGCAGCCCCGGGTAGAGCACGCGCGTCACGCGCGGGTGCCGGGTGAGCATGTCGGCGACCTTGACGGCGTTCTCGCTGTGCCGGTCCATGCGCACGGAGAGGGTCTTGGTGCCGCGCAGCACCAGCCAGGAGTCGAAGGGCCCGGCGACCGCGCCCATCGCGTTCTGGTGGAACGCCAGCTCCTCGCCGAGTTCCGTGTCACCGACGATCAGCGCGCCGCCCACCACGTCCGAGTGGCCGCCCATGTACTTGGTCAGGGAGTGCACCACGACGTCCGCGCCGAGCGAGAGGGGCTGCTGGAGGTACGGCGTGGCGAAGGTGTTGTCGACGACCAGGCGGGCACCGGCGTCCCGGGCGATCTGGGCGACGGCCGCGATGTCGGTGATGCCGAGCAGCGGGTTGGAGGGGGTCTCCACCCACACGACCTTGGTCTTCGGGGTGAGGGCGGCCCGCACGGAGGCCGGGTCGCTGGTGTCGGCGACCGACCACTCCACGCCCCAGCGGGCGACGACCTTCGCGAACAGCCGGAACGTACCGCCGTAGGCGTCGTTGGGGATGACCACGTGGTCGCCGGGGCTGAGCAGCGTACGCAACAGGCAGTCCTCGGCCGCCAGTCCCGACGCGAACGCGAGTCCACGGCGGCCGCCTTCCAGGGCGGCGAGGTTCTCCTCCAGGGCCGTCCTGGTCGGGTTGGCGCTGCGGCTGTACTCGTAGCCGCCGCGCAGGCCGCCCACCCCGTCCTGTTTGTAGGTGGACACCTGGTAGATCGGCGGGACGACCGCGCCGGTGACGGGGTCGGCCGTGTTGCCCGCGTGGATGGCGAGCGTCTCGAAGTGCTGACTGATGTGCCTGTCGCTCATGGGAACCGAGCGTAAGCGTTCCGCAGGAGGTGCCGCAGCGCGGCAGCCAAGTATTTCCGTGCCGCGCGCGTCGTGCGGGGCTGCTCAGCGGCTGTTTCGCGCCTCTTCGAGACGCCGGGCGCACCGCTCGCCGGAAGTTTTCCACAGGCAGGCGGAGGGGGTTGGCCAATTGTCGGCGGCGTCTGGTTCGCTTGAGACATGGAAATTCTCTGGGTTCTGTTCGCCCTGCTCATGATCGGCTTTGTGCTGGGTCCCGTCGTGATGCGCAGGCGCAGGGGGATAGAGCTGGTCAAGCCGGGCCACCCGGACGCGGCGGACCCCGCGAACTACGGGTTCCTCCTCCAGGAGGAGCTGGACATCCGCATGCCCGGCCCCGACCAGGACCTGCTGGACGTGCTGGACCTGGTGCAGCGCACGCAGGACCACCGCGCCGCCGCGCAGCTCCTCACGGGTACGGAGGCGGAGGGCGAGCGCCGCTGGCAGCGTGTGCAGGCCTTCGCCGGTGCCGCCTCGCTGGAGCTCCAGCAGCGACCGGGCGGCGTCAGCGAGACGCCGGGCGGCCAGTGGCTGCGGGTGTGGCGCACGGAGGCGCCCAAGGACGCGGGCGGCGCGGCGGTGCACGCCGAATTCCTGGTCCAGCAGGCGTGGCGGACGGCGACGCCGGGCACGGACGACTTCCGGATCATCATGGAGGAGGCGAAGGCGGCGTGCGGCGACGCGGCGCTGCTCGCCCCCGGCGACCCGATTCCGTACATCATCGAGCTGTCGGTGGCCCGTGGCCTGGGCTACCCGCGCGCGGAGTTCGAGCAGCTCTGGCTGAAGATCCTGGACCGCGCGCCGAACCACATGGGCGCGCACCTGGCCGCACTGCACTACTGGTGCGAGAAGTGGCACGGCTCGCGGGAGCTGGCGACCCAGTTCGCCGAGGCGGCCGCGGCCCGCGCCCCGCAGGGCTCGCTGCTCGCGGCGATGCCGCTGTTCTCGGTGTTCGAGCACCTCCCCGAGGTCAACCTGGTCGCCGGGTTCTACCAGAGCGAGGTGGTGACCAAGGCGATCCACGGCGCTCTCCACGCGGTCCACTCGGCCCGCGCCGACGACCCGATGCTGGCGCACGTGCGTCACCTGCTGGTCTTCTTCCTGGTCCGCTCGGAGCGGTGGGCGGAGGCCATGAGCCAGCTGATACACATCGACGGCCACGTCGGGGCCCTGCCCTGGACGCTGTCGTCCGACCCGGCCGCGGAGTTCGCGGTCTACCGGGCGCTGGCGGTGGCGGGCTACGAGGCGAACGGCGGCAGCCCGGCGACGCTGCTGCGCTGAGCACGAAGGCACCGGGACACGGACGCCGGGCGCCCGGCCGACGCAGGGCCGGGGCGAGCGGTGTCCGCGTGGAATGCGGGGCGGTGTTCGAATGTTCAACAAAATACCGCCCGCCCCGCCGCCATATGACGACGACGCGGCGGGCCCCGTATTCACCCCGGCAGAAGGAGCCCCCATGCTGTTCCGCCGTACGCCCAGCCTGCCCACCCCTGAGCAGGCACTGCAGGGCCGCGCGGAGCCCGCCTTCACCGTCCCCGACCGCCACACCGTCCTCGGCAACCCGCTGAGCGGCCCCTACCCCGAGGGCCTGGAGATCGCCGACTTCGGTCTCGGCTGCTTCTGGGGCGCCGAGCGCAAGTTCTGGCAGTTGCCCGCGGGGGTCTGGACGACCCTCGTCGGCTACCAGGGCGGCCACACCGAGAACCCCACGTACGAGGAGGTCTGCTCCGGACTGACCGGCCACACGGAGGCCGTGCGCGTGGTCTACGACCCGGACGTGATCTCGTACGACCGCCTCCTGAAGACCTTCTGGGAGGCGCACGACCCGACGCAGGGCTTCCGCCAGGGCAACGACGTCGGCACGCAGTACCGCTCGGCGGTCTACACCCACACCCCGGAGCAGGCCGCGGCGGCGGAGGCGTCCCGCGAGGCGTATCAGAAGGTCCTGACCGGCTCCGGCCACGGCCGCATCACCACGGAGATCCTCCCGGCGCAGACCCGCCGTTTCTACCCGGCGGAGGGCTACCACCAGCAGTACCTGGACAAGAACCCGGCGGGCTACTGCGGCATCGGCGGCACGGGAGTCTCGTGCCCGATCGGGGTGGCCACAGCCGAGGGGTGAGCCGGCGGACGCTGATCCGGGTCCCGGTGCGGACGCCGGATCGGTGCAGGGCACACAGGGCGCGGCCGTGCGGCGGAAACGTCGCGCGGCCGCGCCATGTTCGCGGATGCTCAGCGCAGCATTCCGCCCGCCGCACCCCTCGTCACCGCCTGCCAGTCGACCCGGCGTGCCTCGGGTGCCTCGATGGACAGGACACGGTCGCGCAGGACGGGGAGTTCGGAGCGGATACGGGCGACCTCCGCCATGTCGCAGTCGACCGTCACCGTCTCCGCGTGGGCGCCGGCCTCGATGTCGTGGCTGCCTCCCCATCAGGGTCGCCTCGCCGGTGTCGAAGCCGTACCGGTGAATCTTGCGGTAGTGACCGCGCAGGTCACCGACCGGGGCGAAGAGGAGCGCGGTGTAGTACAGCGTCCCGGTCCCGGTCCCGTTCGACGAGCGACCCGGTGCGGATCCACACCCCGGCCCGGCGGGCGGCGGCGGACATGGCCTCGGCCGTGGGCCCGTCGAGCGCTTCGGCGTCGCGCCCCCACCCGTCGTACGACCAGGCGCCGGCCGCCCACAGCTCCGGCAGGACCACGAGATCGTCGCCCGTCCTGCCACGGACCAGCGAGGCCGCTCTGCTACGGCGCTCGGCACCTCCACCGCCCGGCTCGGGGCCCGCAAGCTCATCGGCGCCGGCGGCTGAAACGCCATGGCGAACATCTTCGCGGTCGGAGACTTCTCCGGCGACGGGCGCCCCGACCTCGCCACGGTGACCAACGAGAAGTACATGATCGACGGCTACCCGGGCCACCTGGGCTGGCTGGTCACCTACCGGGGCCGGGACACCGGCGCCCTGCTGGCCGGCGAACGGACCGACGGCGAGTGGTGGGGCCTGAACGGCCTCTTCTAGCCCCGCCTCAGTTCGACGACGTAGAGGATCCCGTCCCGGCCCTGGTCGCGTCCCTGCCCCAGCTGGCCAGGAGGCGCAGGCCCTCCGCGGCCGGGGAGCTCGGCTCCGCGTGGTAGGTGATCAGGGACTGCTCGGCGTCGTCGACCAGACGGAAGGTCTCGAAGGAGAGGGCCAGGTCGCCGACGAGCGGGTGACGGAGCCGCTTGACGCCGTGGCTCTTCTCCTTGACGTCGTGGGTGGCCCACAGACGCCGGAATTCGGAGCTCTTGACGGAGAGCTCGCCCACCAGGGCCGACAGGCGCGGGTCGTCCGGGTGGCAGCCGGCGTCCATGCGCAGGAAGGCGACGATGTCGAAGGCCTTCTGGTCCCAGTCGAGGAACAGGTCGCGGTACTCCGGCTTCAGGAACACCAGCCGCGCCCAGTTCCGCTCCTGCGCCGGCATCTCCGCCCAGTCGCCGAAGACGGCCGCGGCCATCCGGTTCCAGACCAGGATGTCCGAACGGCGCCCCACGATGTACGCCGGGATGCCGTCCATGGTGTCCAGCAGCTGCCACAGCGCGCCCCGCACCTGCCGCGTACGTGGCGCCGTCTTCTTCTTGTGCTGCTTCGGCCTGGCCAGGTGTGTGAGGTGGGCGTGCTCGGCGTCGGTCAGCCGCAGCGCCCGCGCGATCGCGTCGAGCACCTCCCCCGACACGTTGCGCCCGTTGCCCTGCTCAAGCCGCGTGTAGTACGCCACCGACACCCCGGCCAGCTGCGCCAGCTCCTCACGGCGCAGCCCGGGGACCCTGCGGTGCCGTCCGTAGTCCGGCATCCCCACGTCCTCCGGCTTCAGCCGGGCCCGCCGGCTGCGCAGGAACTCGCTGAGCTCGGCACGCCGGTCCAGGCCGCCGCCGGGCTCCTCCACGCTCGCGGGCTGTTCGTCCATACGTCCAGTATTCACGGTCGTACTCACACGAACCTGCCCCCGCCAGTGGTAGGCACAGCAAACGTACGCAAAGCCGTGGCCTGGGTGGATGTGTCGTCCCGCGGCAGCCTGGACGATGTGCCCGGCAGGAAGGCAGCCGGGTGCGGATCACATCGCTAGGAGACCCCCGGCATGACTACTGTCACCGCGTACGCCGCCCCCGCCCCCAAGGCCCCGCTGGAGCGCACCACGATCGAGCGGCGGGAGGTCGGTGAGTTCGATGTCCTGATCGACATCAAGTACGCCGGAATCTGTCACTCCGACATCCACCAGGCCCGTGAGGGCTGGGGCGAGGCCATCTTCCCGATGGTGCCCGGCCACGAGATCGCCGGCGTCGTCGCCGAGGTCGGCACCGGCGTCACCGGGTTCGCTGTCGGCGACCGGGTCGGCGTCGGCTGCATGGTCGACTCCTGCCGTGAGTGCGACAACTGCAAGGCCGGTTTGGAGCAGTACTGCACCAAGGGCGCCGTGATGACGTACAACGGCGTCGGCAAGGACGGGCAGCCGACCTACGGCGGCTACTCGCAGAAGATCGTCGTCGACGAGAACTACGTCGTCGGCATCCCGGAGGGCATCGGCCTCGACGAGGCCGCGCCGCTGCTGTGCGCCGGCATCACCACCTACTCCCCGCTCAGGCACTGGAACGCGGGCCCGGGCAAGAAGGTCGCCGTCCTCGGCATGGGCGGCCTCGGTCACATGGCCGTCAAGCTCGCGCACGCGCTCGGCGCGGAGGTGACGGTCCTGTCGCAGTCGCTGCGCAAGCAGGAGGACGGGCTGAAGCTGGGCGCCGACCACTACTACGCCACGAGCGACCCCAGGACTTTCGAGGAGCTGGCGGGCACCTTCGACCTGATCGTGTCGACGGTCTCGGCCCCGCTCGACTTCGGCGCGTACCTCGCGCTGCTGAGGACCGACGGCGCGCTGGTGAACGTGGGCGCCCCCGAGGAGCCCATCTCGCTCAACCTGTTCTCGGTGATCACCGGACGCAAGACCCTCGCCGGGTCGGGCATCGGCGGCATCCAGGAGACCCAGGAGATGCTGGACTTCTGCGCCGAGCACGGCCTCGGCGCCGAGATCGAGGTGATCCGCGCGGACCAGATCAACGAGGCGTACGAGCGGGTGCTGGCGAGCGACGTCCGGTACCGGTTCGTGATCGACACCGCCACGATCTGATCGTTCAGGTACCTCGGCGGCCCGGCGGCAAAGCGCTTCCGGGCCGCCGAGGGCTGTGGGCCCGACTCTCGGGGTCCGCGCGGAAGAGTCCGCCCCCACGTGGGCGTTGCACGAGAAGACGGGACGGCCGAAAGCCCCGCAGGAGACCGAGGAGGCCACCGATGACCGTCCAGCTGAACCACACCATCGTCGCCGCCCACGACAAGGAGGCCTCGGCCCGCTTCCTGGCCGACCTCCTGGGACTGGAGGTGAGCCCGCACTACGGGCCCTTCACCCCCGTCGAGATCCCGAACGGCGTGACCCTGGACTACATGGACACACCGGGCGACATCACGCCCCAGCACTACGCCTTCCTCGTCTCGGAGTCCGACTTCGACACGATCTTCGCCCGCATCGAGGAGCACGGCCTGACCCACTGGGCGGACCCGCACCACTCCCGCCCCGCAGCGATCAACCACAACGACGGCGGCCGGGGCACGTACTTCGAGGACCCGAACGGACACAACATGGAGATCCTCACCCGCCCCTACGGCAGCGGCGACTGACGCCCCGGCCACCTCCGACGATGGTTCACGTCGATCCCGAAGTGGTCGTGCTTCAGGACCCGTTGGCCCTCGCAGCCGCCCCTCACCCCCGATGGGGCGGCATCACACCCCACCCCCACCGAGGTACCGGCTGCTCCCCCGGTGCCGTCGCCTGGGCGCCCGAGAAGTGCACCGCGAGCCTCGTGCCCCACTCCACGTACGCCAGGAACGCCGAGCGGAACTCCGCGTCCGTCGGGAGGCCCGCCTCGTCCGCGGCGTCCTGGATGAGGTCGACCCAGCGGCGGCGCTGGGGCTCGGTGATGCCGCGGCCCATGTGCTTGGCGACCATGTGGCCGTGGCCGCCCTGGGTCCCTGAGTAGCCCGGCGGGCCGCCGAAGACCTCGGCGAACCACAGGGCCACGTGCTCGGCGTGCTCGGGGGACAGGCCGGTGAAGACGGGGGCGAGGACGTCGTCCTCGACGACCTTGGCGTAGAAGGCCTCGGTGAGGCGCGTGAAGGCCTCGGCGCCGCCCGCCCACTCGTAGAGGGTGGGCAGCGCGGCCCCGGCGCCGCGGACGGTCGTCGGCGTGTAGTGGCGCATCTCGTCGATCGCGCCGATGTACGGGCGGATCTCGGCGAGGAAGTCAGGGAACGTCTCCGACTTGCGAAAGCCCTCCAGGTGGTCCTCCGTGGAGGTCCACACGATGCGCAGGACGTAGTGCTCGAAGTCCTCCTCGCAGCGGGCGAGCTCGTAGTCGACGCACTGCGGGGCCGCCGCCAGATGGACGGCGGCGCGGGTCCAGGCGGCCAGGAACTCCGCCGACTGCTGCTCGGAGATGCGGTACCTGATGTATTCGACCGTATGGGCAGTCATGTGCTCACCGAAGCACGAAAGCCCGCCGGAGGCAGAACTTCCGGTGGGCTTTCGCTCATGGCTTCACCGGCGCCGCGCCAACCCGGCGCGGCGGGTGATCACTTGCCGTAGTAGGCGTTGTAGATCGAGATCGTCGACTTGTTGTTCTTCTTGTCGGTGATCTTCGCGTGGAACGAGATCGCCTTGCCCTTGGCCGGGTTCTTGACGGTGATCTTGCCGTTCTTGACGGTGACCTTCTTCCAGGTCTGGCCGTAGTCGTACGACACCCATACGCCCAGCGACTTCAGGTTGGCGCCCTGGGCCGCGCCCTCGACGGTGACCGGGAAGGTGGCCGTGCGGCCGGCCGTGACGCGGCTGTCCAGGCTGGTCAGCGCGTTGAACCGGACGGTGGACGCGGGCAGCTTGGCCCTCTCGGTGGTCGGCTTCCGGGAGCGGAAGGTCCAGCTGGCGTCGATCCGCGTGGCCGCCGCGGCGACCTTGACGGTCCGCTTCACCGAGGTGGTCAGCCGGTACTCGGCGTCGCCGGACGGGACCCTGAACGCCTTCTCGCCGAACAGCGGGTCGTCGTGCGAGCCGACCTTGGCACCGTTGCGGTAGAGGGTCGTGGTCACCGAGGTGAACAGCGACGAGCCCGCGTGCCGGGAGCCGTCGGCGAACAGCGGCACGGAGCCGTAGATGTCGTCGCCCTCGCGGTACAGGCCGAACTCGCCGTTCAGGGTCGGGCCGAAGACCGCCTTGTTGAAGGTCTGCGTGTACGACTTGCCCGCCTTGTACGGCAGCGGGTCGCCGAGCGTGTAGTACGCCTCCGAGATCGGGGACCCCTCGGGGTCCTTGCCGCCGTACTGCTCGAAGTCGAACGACCACTGGATGCCCTGGGACGTCGACAGGTACAGCGTGCGGCTGCCGGGCAGCTTCTGCTCCACGGGCTCACCGGCGTAGTAGTCGGTGGGGAAGAGACCGACGGCGACGAGCGCGCCCGTCTTGCCGGAGGTGGAGGCCCCGAGGTTGCCCTTGACCGTGGCGAGTTCGCTCTTGCTGAACCTGCGCACCTTGTCGCCCTGGATCTTCTTGACGGTGGCGGTGGTCGCCACGTCGTACTCGGTGGCGGCGCCCTTCGTCCACTGGCCGCCCCAGGTCTGGGTCAGGCCGCCGGCGATCTCGCCGCCCAGGTGGGCCATCCGCAGGTCGGCGAAGGACCCGGCGCCGAAGCCGAAGCCGATGCCCGCGCTCTCCAGGAAGTAGCTGACCATCGCCGACCGTGGCTTGGCGGCGGTGTCCGGGACCGTGATGGTCGCGGACCTGGCCGTCCGGGCGTCGATCGTCACCGAGGTGTTCCTGGTGACGGTCAGGCGGGGCTGGACCAGCCAGTCGAGGCCGCCCTCCAGGGTGACGAAGTCCTTGGCGATCCAGGCGTCCAGCAGATAGGTGCCCTTGGGCACGCGCACGGTGGCGGTGCCGGACGCGACGGCCGGAACCTGGTAGCCGCGGCCGTCGCCCAGGCCCGAGTAGCCGAGCAGCGCGGTGTTGTAGTCGGCCGTCCCCTGCCCGTCCCGGCCGATGTGCCTGACCGTGACGTCGTACGACTCCACCTCACGCTGCACGGCGGCGGCCGTACGGACGCTCTGCCCGCCGCCCGTCGCGGTCACGTACGCGGAGTACGCGCCGTCGACGGTGCCGCCCAGCTTGGTGTCGACGGTGAGGCCGACGGAGGCCTTGCCGCCCGCCGGGACGGTCACCTCGGTCGCGCCGAGCGTGAAGAAGCCCGCCGGGGCCGCCTGGCCCCTGGGGTCGGTGGCGGTGGCCTTCAGGTCCAGCGTGACGTCGGTGGTGCCGAGGTTGCGGTACGTCAGCTGCCTGGCGACCGGGGTGTCGTCGCTGTGCGGCCACTGCTGGACGCCGAAGCTCACCGACACCGGGTCGGCGATCACCGTCTGCCGGATGGCCTTGTCGACCTGGATCCGGCCGGAGCCCTGCTGGAAGGGCGTGTAGGCGCCGCCCTTGGTGGAAGCCGTCAGCGCGCCCTTGAGCTCGGCGTACGTCCAGTCCGGGTGCTGCTGCTTGAGGATCGCGGCGGCGCCGGCGACGTGCGGCGTCGCCATCGACGTACCCGAGATGGTCAGGTAGCCGGCCGGACTCTCGCCGACCTCCTGGGCGATGGCGCTGCCCGGGGAGGCGGCCGCGGTGATGTCGACGCCGGGCGCGGTGACGTCCGGCTTGACGGCGCCGTCGCCGACGCGCGGTCCGGTGCTGGAGAACTCGGCCAACTTGTCCTGGTCGTCCACGGCGCCGACGGTGAGCGCGGCCTCCGCGCTGCCCGGCGAACCGATCGACTCGGGGCCGGAGTTGCCGGCCGCGATGGCGAAGAGGATGCCCTTCTCGGCGGACAGCCGGTTGACGGCCGCCTCCAGCGGGTCGATCTCCGGGGTGTCCATGCCGCCGAGGCTGAGGTTGACGACGTCGGCGCCCTGCTCGGCCGCCCACTCCATGCCGGCCAGGATGCCGGAGTCGTCGCCGAAGCCGCTGTCGTCGAGGACCTTGCCGTTGAGGATCTCGGCGCCGGGCGCCACGCCCTTGAACCTCCCACCGGACTTCGCGCCGGTGCCGGCCGCGATGGAGGCGACGTGCGTGCCGTGGCCCTGCCTGTCGGTGGCGTCGGCGGCGGTGGTGAAGTTCTTCGACGCCACCACCTGGGACTTGAGGTCGGCGTGGGTGGCGTCGACGCCGGTGTCGAGGACGGCGATCTTCACGCCCTTGCCGTCGTAGCCGGCGGCCCAAACCTTGGGGGCGCCGATCTGTGGCACGGACTTGTCGAGGGTGGCCTTGCGGACGCCGTCGAGCCAGACGTGCGCGACGCCGGAGACGGTCCGGCCGTCGTCGGTGACCGCGTCCCACAGCTCGGGCGTGTCCTTGTGCGTGGTCTGCAGGGCGTCCGCGTTCAGCGTCTTCAGGTTCTGCCGCAGGGTGCCCGCGTCACGGACCTCGGCCTTGGCGGTGGTGGCGGCGCCCTTGTAGCCGACGATGACCTTCAGGCCGTTCTTCTGGGCCTTGCGGGTCGCGGTCTTGTTCAGCTCGGTGATGTCGAACAGCCGCTGGTCCAGCTTGCCGTCCGCGACCAGGCGGGCGGCGTCGGCGGGTATCACCAAGGTGTGGCCGTCGGCCCTGCGTATCTGCACCGGTATGTGCGCGCGGCCCTCGGCCCGGTCCAGGCCGACGATCCGCCCCTTGGCGTCCACGGAGACCCGGTCGCCGGTGATCAGCGTGATGCGGTGGTGAGACGTCAGCTTCGCGGGGCCGTTCGGGCCCTGCTCCGGCTTCGCGCTCGCCGGGCTGGTCAGTCCCGCGGCGAGGGCGACGGCGGCCGCGGTGGCAACCGCGGCGGCACCGGCTCTCTTCACTTGTGTGCGCAAAACTCCCCCTGGAGTTGAGGAACCGGGCGAATTCCCCATTCACCCGGCCGGGGACTGTTTCGCACAGATGCGCGGCACCCCCCGGAATCACGCAGTATGCCGGGGGGTGATCAGCCGCCTCAAGAGAGTGGCCCGTCACGGGTTGGCACTGAGGGCGAAATGGCCGTGAACATCTCCCGCGGGGCCGAGTGCCGCTATGAGTTGGCGTTCTCCGTCACCGTGATCCGGCCCTTTCGGATCGTGGCCACCCGCGGGGCCTTCCGCGCGAGGGCGGAGTCGTGGGTGACCATGATGAAGGTCAGTCCCAGCTCCTTCCAGGTGCGTTCGAGTACGTCCATGATCTCGTCGCGCGTCGACTCGTCGAGGTTTCCGGTCGGTTCGTCGGCCAGCAGCACCTTCGGCCGCTTCACCAGCGCCCGCGCGATGGCGACGCGCTGCTGCTGACCGCCGGACAGTTCCCCGGGCAGATGCCCGAGCCGCTCACCGAGCCCCACCGACTCCAGCGCCTCGGCGGCACGTTCCCGCCTCTCCTTGGCCTTGACGCCGAGGGGTACGAGGGCGGTCTCGGCGTTCTCCTGGGCGGTGAGCGTGGGGATGAGGTTGAAGCTCTGGAAGACGAAACCGATGCTCTCGCTGCGCACCCGGGTGAGCCGGGCCTCGGGCAGCCGGGCCAGGTCGGTCCCGTCGAGGACGATCTCGCCGGAAGTGGGCCGGTCGAGCCCGCCGAGCATCTGGAGCAGCGTCGACTTGCCGCCGCCGGTGGGGCCCTGGATGACCAGCCGGTCGCCGTCGGCGACGACGAGGTCCACGCCGTCCAGCGCGCGCACGGTGTCCTTGCCCCGGCGGTAGTGCTTGGTGACGCCTTTGAGTTCGTACATGGTGATGCAACTCCTGGGATGTGTCGGGGTGGTGGCCGGCGTGCGGAGCGGCCGGGCAGGTGCGGTGCGCACCGAGGGGGCGAGGGGGAACCGGCGAACCGGCCGCGACGGGACCGCGGACGAGCCACGGCACGGCCCCGTCGCGGCGGCACGCGGCTACTCCACGCGCCGCAGCGCGTCCGCCGGCCGCAGGCGCGAGGCCCGCCACCCGCCGAACGCGCCGGCGACGAGCCCACCGGTCACGGCCAGCCCCACGGCGAGGGCGATGGTCGCGACGCCGACGGGGGCCGTGAGGGCGACGTCCAGCGTGCGGGCGGCGGCCTGCCTCGCCGGGCCACCTCCGAAGCCACCGCCGGGGCCGGCCGGTCCGCCCCCGGTGCCGCCGAGTTCGGCCTGCAGGGTCGGGCTGACCGCGGTGACGACATACGCCCCCGCCAGCCCGAGCGCGATCCCGAGCGCACCGCCGACCAGGCCGGTGACGACGGCCTCGCCGACCACCTGCCGGGTCACCCGCCCCGACCGCCAGCCCAGCGCCTTCAGCGTGCCGAACTCCCGTACCCGCCGGGACACCGCCGAGGACGTGAGCAGCCCGGCCACGAGGAACGCGGCCACCAGCACCACGATCGACAGCCACTTGCCGACACTGCCGGCGAGGTCGGAGGCGGTGGACAGGGAGCCGGAGACGGTGTCCGCGAGGTCGGCGGAGGTCGTCACGGTCGTACCGGGGATGTTCTTCCGGATCTGCGACTTGACGGCGTCGATCCGCTGGGAGTCGGTCGCCTCGACGTAGATCGTGGTGACCTTGTCCGCCGCGTCGCCGAGCGTCTGCGCCTGCTTCAGAGGGATGTAGAGGTCGGCCGCCGCGTCGCCGCTCTCCGGGGTGGCGATGCCGATGACCTCGTAGGTGACGCCCTTGATGGTGACCGTGGCGTCGACGGCCAGCTTCTTCTCCTTGGCGTACGAGGCGTCGGCGACCGCGACCTTCGCGTCGGTCTCGGCGGCCCCGAAGGCCCGGCCGCTGGTGATCTTCGAGGAGGTCAGCGGGCCGAGCTCGGGCTCGGTGACGTCGGTGCCGAAGACGGAGTAGCTGTTGACGCCGAAGTCCGCGCCGCCGCCCTGGATCCGGCCCTCGCCGGGCTGACCGGACGGCACGCCGCCGTCACCGCCGCCGCCCTGCTGGATCCGGCCGCGGGTGAACTCGCCGCTGACCTTGAGGACCTGCAGGCTCAGGCCGCCGACCGCGTTCGAGACGCCGTCCTGCGAGCCGACCTTCGCGACGGTGGAGCTCGCCAGGGTCTCGAAGCCCTGGACCATGACCCGGTCGCTGCTCTGCTCCTCGCCGGAGCCGCTGTCGCGCGCGTCGAACCGGAACCGCGGCCCCTGTGCCTGTCCTTCCTCTGCGGGGTCGGCCGCCTTGGTGACGGTCATGTCGGTGCCGAGGCCGTACAGGGACTGCAGGATCTTGTCCTGTGCCTGCCCCATGCCGGACGACACGGAGTTGACGACGATGACCAGCGCGATACCCAGCGCGAGTCCGGAGGCGACGACGAGGGCCGCCTTTCTGCGGCGGCGCAGTTCGCGCCTCAGGTAGGTGAAGAACATGCGCCGCAAACTAGGCACGCACCCTGATGACCTGATAAGGCGGAGATAAAAGAAGGATGAGAAGCGACCGGGAAATCCTTGGTGGGAGAAGGCGAAAGGCCGCCCTGGGCGGGCGGCCTTCGTCCTGGAGCGGGTGTGGCTGAACGTGGGTCAGACGGCGGAGCCGGCCTTCCACTGCTCCCAGCTCATGTTCCAGCCGTTGAGGCCGTTGTCCGGGGCGATGGTCTTGTCACCCGTGTTCTGGACGACCACGAGGTCACCGACGATCGAGTTGTTGTAGAACCACGCGCCCTCGGTGTTCGGGTCGTTCGCGCCCTTGGTGTCGTTCAGGCCGACGCAGCCGTGGCTGGTGTTGACGCTGCCGAAGATGGAGTCGTCGCCCCAGTAGTTGCCGTGGATGAAGGTGCCGGAGCCGGACAGCCGCATGGCGTGCGGGACGTCCTTGATGTCGTACTCGCCCTTGCCGTCGTCGTCGGTGAAGCCGACCGTCGCGCCGTTCATCCGGGTCTCCTTGAACTTCTCGGAGATCACCATCTGGCCCTCGTACGTCTTGTTCTCGGGCGAGCCGGCGGAGATCGGGATGGTCTTGACGACCTTGCCGTCCTGCGTGACCTTCATCTGCTTGGTCTGCGCGTCGACGTAGGAGACCTGGTTGCGGCCGATGGTGAAGGAGACCGACTTCTGCTGGACGCCGTAGACACCCTCGGCGCCCTCGACGCCGTCGAGCGCCAGCTTCAGCGTGACGGTCGAGCCTTCCTGCCAGTAGTCCTCGGGGCGGCAGTCCATGCGGTTGGCGTTGAACCAGTGGCAGGCGACCTCCTGGCCGCTGCTGGTGCTGACGGTGACGCCCTTCTGGACGTCCGCCTTGTTGGTGATCGCCTTGTCGAAGTTGATCGAGACCGGCATGCCGACGCCGACGGTGGTGCCGTCGTCCGGCGTGAACGAGCCTATGAAGCTGTTGTCCGGGGAGACCGTGGTGAAGGACGCGTTCTCGTGGGCTTTCAGGCCCTTGGCGTCCTTCGCGGTCACGGCGACCTTGTAGCGCGTGGAGCGCTCCAGCTGGACGCTGGGCTTCCAGCTGGTCTTGTCGGCCGAGATCTCGCCCTCGACGGCGCCGCCGTCGGCCGTCGTCATCGTCACCTCGGTGAGCGTCCCCTTGCTCACCGTGACGGCCGCCGAGTTGTTGATGGAGGCGTTGGCCGAGCCGTCCTTGGGTGTGATCTTGATCTGGGCCTCTGAGGTCTTCTGCGCGGCCGCCTCGTCGACCTTGGACTGCGAGCTGTTGCCGCCGTCGCTGCCGGCGGCCTCTTCGCCGCTGGAACACGCCGAGAGCACCAGCCCACCGAGCAGTACGGACGCGACCGTCAGGCCCCTGCGCCGCTTACTGTTCGTCATCACACGCTTCTCCATCGTTGCCGAATCCCCAGAACCCCGAGAGTCCCCGTCGAGAGTCCCCATCAACCAATTTCAACGCTACGACCGGTTCGTCCCGTTCCACATTCCTTCGATGTGTGGGCCACACCACGCCCGCCGGGCCGGTGACCCGTGATGCGGGTGTCGGACCGTGCGCCCCTTGAGACGAACGAACCCCGGGCGGTGGTTGCCGCCCGGGGTCACGATTTTCCCAAGCCGCGTCAACCGACCCGCTCTTCTTCTTCGTCGTCGTCCACATCATCCTCGTCGAGGTCCCAGTCCGGCGAATCAGGGTCGTAGTCCACCTGCTCGCTGCTCCAGGAGGCCTGCTGGAGTTCGATCCCGGGCACCTCGCTGACCAGGTCGAACGGATCGACGAGATACGCGAGTGCCTCCGCGGTGTCTTCCGTCACAGTGCTCTCGGCGTGTACCCGCTCCTCGGTCGGCATATCGCCGTCCTCGGAGATCCGCCGCTGTGCCGCCCGGGTCACGGCCTCGGCGTCGTCGATCTGGAGGACGAGTTCCACCCGAAGCCGTACAAAACCTGCTGTCTCTGGAGTGCTCATGCCCGGAGCGTACGGCCAGGGGCCTCCGCGACTTTCCCACGACCCGCGACTTTCACTAGCATCGCCCCACACGGCCAATTCGCCAGCGTCACAAGGGGATCGATATTCCGTGTCATCCGCTCGCCGTCCGTTGCTGACCGCCACCGCCGCGGGCACCCTGCTGGGGGCCCTGTGGTTCGTCCCCTCCGCCAACGCGACATCGGACGGGCCGCTGAGAGAGCCGGCCATGGCGGTGATGACGCAGGCCAGAGCCACGACCACGGACGCGGACCCGGCCGACCTCACCGACACGGATACCGGGACGCAGTCGGAGACGGAGACGGCGATATCCGGGACCGGCGGGACCCGGCTCGCCGACACCGGCAGCTTCGACAGCACTCCCTACGTCCTCGGCGGTGCGCTCTGCCTCACGCTGGGTGCCGGATTCGTCGTGTACTCGGTGCGCCGCGAACGCCTCGGACTCTGAGCGTGGTGCAAGAAGTTCGCTTGACGTGCTCTTACCTGCGTCGCATAGTCCGATCATGAACAGAACATCGGGTGCGCGATGGTGCGCCACGGTTGCCGTGAGTGCGCTGTCGCTCGCCCTCGTCACGGGTTGTGCCGAAAGCGGTTCGGACGACTCCAAGGGGTCGGACTCGTCGTCGGCCGCTCCGGCCGCCCCGGCCGAGAAGGCCCTCGGCGCCGCCGAGTTGAAGAAGCTGATCATCGCCCAGGGCGATGTGGAGGGGTACGAGGTCAAGGCGCCCGACGCCCAGCTCCCCGCCTCCCAGAGCGAGGTCAAGGTCGACAAGGCGGAGTGCGAGCCGCTCGCCTTTGCGATGAGCGGTCTCGCTCCGGGCGAACCGGCCGCGGACGCCCGCAACATGGCGACCGAGAAGAAGTCCCCCACCGACACGGCCTCCAAGTCCATGGAGGACATGACGGAGGGCGACTTCGAGGACGCGTTCTCGGACGCCCTGAGCGTCAACATGACCGCCGTCGGACTCTCCTCCTACGACGGTGACGGCACCGCGGCGACCTTCAAGTCCGTCTCCGACGCGATCGCCGACTGCGCGGGCGGCTTCACCCTCACCACCAAGGGCACCGCCCAGAAGGTCGTCAAGGTCGCCACGGAGAAGGGCTCCGGCACCGGTGACGAGTCGGTGGCGTTCTCCGCGTCCGTCGAGATGGAGGGCCAGGAGGCCCCCGGCACGGTGCACGCCGAGGTGGTGCGCCACGGCGGCACGCTCGCGACGTACTACACGATCAACATGGGCGCGCTGCTGACCGGCGAGGAGTACGAGATCCCCGCCACGGTGGTCGAGGCCCAGGCCGCCAAGCTCAAGTAACCACTTGCGGAGCCCCGGCCGACGTACGCCGGGGCCCCGTCGTCTCTTCGGGCCTGCGCGGGGCCCCGTCGTCTCTCCGGGCTACTGCAACGGCCCGGTGACCGTCTGCACCGCCTCGACCAGCCGCCCGTCCCGCACGAACGCGTCGGCCGCCGCCAGGTCGGGGGCGAGGAAACGATCCGGCCCGGGACCGGCCACCCCGGCGGCCCGTGCGGCGTCGATGACGGCCCGCGTGGCCGGCGCCGGGGTCAGCCCCTCACGCAGTTCGACGGCACGGGTGGCGGCGTACAGCTCGACCGCGATGACCCGGGTCAGGTTGCCCACGGCCGTGCGCAGCTTGCGCGCCGCCGACCAGCCCATGGACACGTGGTCCTCCTGCATCGCGGAGGACGGGATGGAGTCCGCGGACGCCGGTACGGCGAGCCGCTTCATCTCGCTCACCAGCGCGGCCTGCGTGTACTGGGCGATCATCAGCCCGCTGTCCACCCCGGCGTCGTCGGCGAGGAACGGCGGCAGCCCATGGCTGCGGTTCTTGTCCAGCAGCCGGTCGGTGCGCCGCTCGGCGATGGACGCGAGGTCGGCTGCGGCGATGGCGAGGAAGTCCAGCACGTAGGCGACCGGCGCGCCGTGGAAGTTGCCGTTGGACTCGACCCGTCCGTCGGGAAGTACGACGGGGTTGTCGACGGCGGAGGCGAGTTCGCGGTCGGCGACGAGGCGGGCGTGGGCGAGGGTGTCGCGTCCGGCGCCCGCGACCTGGGGCGCGCAGCGCACGGAGTAGGCGTCCTGGACGCGGGGCGCGTCGTCCTGGTGATGGCCCGTCAGGCCGGAACCCTTCAGCACGGCCAGCATGTTGGCGGCGCTGGCGGCCTGGCCGGGGTGCGGACGGATGGCGTGCAGTTCGGGTGCGAGGACCTTGTCGGTGCCGAGCAGGGCCTCCATGGACAGGGCCGCGGTGACGTCGGCGGACTTGTAGAGGGTGTCGAGGTCGGCGAGGGCCATGAGCAGCATGCCGAGCATGCCGTCGGTGCCGTTGAGGAGGGCGAGGCCCTCCTTCTCCCTCAGCTCGACGGGTGCGATGCCGTGCGCCGCGAGCAGCTCGGCGGCGGGGCGCACGACCCCGTCCGGGCCCTCGGCGTCCCCTTCGCCCATCAGGGTGAGGGCGCAGTGGGACAGGGGCGCGAGGTCGCCGGAGCAGCCGAGGGAGCCGTACTCCTGCACGACGGGGGTGATCCCGGCGTTCAGTACGTCGGCCATGGTCTGCGCGACCTCGGGGCGCACACCGGTGTGCCCGGAGCAGACGGTCTTCAGCCGAAGGAACATCAGCGCCCGGACGACCTCCCGCTCGACGGCCGGCCCCATGCCGGCGGCGTGCGAGCGGACGATGTTGCGCTGGAGCTGGGTGCGCAGTTCCTGGCCGATGTGCCGGGTCGCGAGGGCGCCGAAGCCGGTGGAGACGCCGTAGACCGGGTCGGGCTTGGCCGCCAGGGCGTCCACGATCTCGCGGGCCGCGGTGAGGGCGGCCACCGCCTCGCCGGAGAGTTCGACGCGGGCGCCGGCGCGCGCCACGGCGAGAACGTCGGACGCGGTGACACCGGACGTCCCCACCACCACAGTGTGCATATCCATATTCAGGAGCGTACGCAGTGAATTCGACGCTGTCACGAGTGGGGGCGGGATGTGACCCTTACCGCCCGATGCGCGTGGCTCGGCACCGGACGCCGCCCGGGCGCGCGTGGCTCAACCGCGGCCACGGAAGCGGCGGCGTTCGCCGGCGGGGCCCTCGGGGGGCGCGTCCGCGAGGCGCACGACGGGGTCGTCGGGGCCCTCGCGGCCGGCCACGACCGCCTTGGCGGCGCGCAGGCCCTTGGCCCGGTACTGGGCGGCGTCCGCGAGCCGGAACAGGCGGCGGGCCGAGCCGACCTGGCCGATCGGGTCCTCGGTGGAGGCGACGCCGCAGGCGACACCGTCGCCGAGTTCCAGTTCGGCGGCGCGGCGGCACAGCTCGTCGGCGACCTTGACGACCTCGTCGGCGGGCGGGCCGACGGCGAGCAGGCAGAACTCGTCGCCGCCGAGGCGGGCGGCGAGGGTGCCGGGCAGCATGGCGCCGCACAGCGACAGCACCGAGCCGAAGCGCTCGAGGAGCCGGTCACCGACGGCGTGCCCCCGGGTGTCGTTGACGCGCTTGAGGCCGTTGAGATCGCAGACGACCAGGCTCACCACGGCCCCGTCCCTGCGGTGCCGCTCGATGGCCTCCTCCAGGCGCGTGTCCACTGCGCGGCGGTTGGCGAGGCCGGTGAGCGAGTCGGTGAACGCGAGCCGCCGGGCCTCCTCCAGCCGCTCGGTCTGCGCGATCCCGGCGGCGACGACGGCGGCCAGTACCGTGGCGAAGTCGGCGTCGCCGCGGTCGAAGACGGGGACGCCGAGGGGCCGGGCGACGTACAGCTCGCCCCAGGCGCGGCCGTGCAGTACGACGGGGGCGACGACGCAGCAGCCCCGGCCCCTGCGCCGCAGGGCGGCGACCCGCTGATGACAGAAACCGGCGCGGCCCGCGGTGGGCCCCTCGGCGGTCTCCACCCAGGCGTCGGGCTCGCCGCCGCCCGCCCACCGCTCGTGCAGGAACTCGGTGATCTCGGCGAACTGGTGCACCGGGTAGGTCTCGTCCTCCGGGAACTCCTCCTCGTCCTCCACCCGCTCACCCACGTTGACGAGCACCCGCAACCGCCCGAGGTCCCGCTCCCACACCGAGAGCGCGGCGAAACTCCCGTCCAGCGCCCGGCAGGCCCCGAGCGCGGCGGCACGCCACGAGTCCCGCACCGACTGCGCCGCAGCCATCCCCTGCGCCAACGCCACCACAGCCGCGAGCCGGCTCTCCACACCCATCTCCCCAGGCTAGGGAGATTCGGGATGAATGGGGATGTTTGCGGGGCGCTGGGGTGAGGGGACTACGACGGCGGAGAGCCGGGGGGTGACGGGCGGCAGGAGCGCGACCACGGGCGGGGGCCGCGCACCCTCCCGCCCCGGAGAGCGCCCCTCACTGGCCCGGCCACTGGGGCTTCCGCTTCTCGTTGAACGCCGCGACGCCCTCCGCCCGGTCCCCCGAGAACGCCACCGACCGCCACGCCGCGTCCTCGACCTCCAGGCCGGCCGGCAGGTCCAGCCCGTGCCCGAGGCGCAGGGCCCGCTTGGCCGCGCGCAGGCCCACCGGGGAGTTCGCGGCGATGCGGGAGGCCAGCGCCAGCGCCTCCTCCCGGTCCCGTCCGTCCTCCACGAGCACGTCCACCAGCCCCAGCTCACGCGCCTCGGCCGCCTCGACCCGCCGCGCGGTGAAGATCAGCTCGGCCGCCCTCGCCGCCCCCACCCGCCGCGGCAGCAGCTGCGTACCGCCGCCCCCGGGAATCACTCCCACGGACACCTCCGGCAGCCCCACCACCGCCGTACCGTCCGCCACGATCACGTCGCACGACAGCGCCAGCTCGAACCCGCCCCCGAGCGCGAACCCGTGCACCGCCGCCACCGTCGGCACCGGCAGTTCCAGCACACCGGTGTACGCCCCCCGCGCCACCGGCCGCTGCCGTACGAGCTCGGCGTCACTCAGCGAGTTCCGCTCCTTCAGGTCGGCCCCCACGCAGAACGCCCGCTCATGCGTCGACGTCACCACGACCACGCGCACGTCCCGGTCGGCCCCCAACGACGCGCACGCCCCGGCGATCGACCTGGCCATCTCCGTGGACACGGCGTTCATGGCCTTGGGCCGGTCGAGTGCCAGCTCCGCGATGTGCCCGTCCCCGTGCCGCCGCACCAGCACGAACTCCCCGAACCGCTCCTCGCTCATGACACCCTCCCGGTTAACGCGGGTTAACAAGACTCGGCCCGATCATTCCAGCCGCACCCCTCCGGGGGAAGGCCGATCTCCCGCGCGCCCGGTTCCCCGATCACCCTCCGACACCCCGTTCGAGTGACATACCACCCGACTCCCTCCCCCGCTCCCGGAGGAGCGCATAGCGTGCGAGCGCCATGGCGCACCGGGGGGCGCGCCGGCGCATCGGGGAGGGACCGGCATGAGGACCGACACGCCGACGGGCATCCCGTCGAGGAACGGCCAACGGAACGGCCAGCGAAGCACCACCCAGGAGAACGGCCAGGGCAGCGCCCCGAAGGACAGCCAGGGGAGCACTCGAAAGGACAGCCCAGAGAGCACCCGGCAAGGCTGCCCGGGAGGCGCCCGGAAGGGCGACCAAGGGAGCACCCGAAGGGACGGCCAGGGGAACACCCCGGAAGGCGTCCCGGCGAGAACCCCGAGGGCCGCCCCGGAAAACAGCCAGGAGGCCCGCCCGGGAACCAGCCGGAAGGCCGGCCAGGCGAGGACCCAGAAGGACAGCGGCCAGGGCGGCCAGGGGAGCACCCCGGCAAAAGCCCTGCGCGCCGGCCTGACAGCCACCCCGGCCAACACTCGCACCACGGGCCCCACTGTTAACCCGACGAACGGCCGACCCACCGGCCCTCCTGCCACCACGGGCCGCGAACCCCAAAGCCCCACGGGCACCCCGAGAAGCGGCCAGCCCACCAGCCCCACGACGACGCCAGGGGAGACCGGCGGACCCACCCGCCCCACGGTCGCCGGCCCCGGAAACAGCCGAACCACCAGCCCCACGACGACCCCGGGAACCGTCCGGCGAAACAACCAGGGCATCGACGCGACCGACGGCAGCACGAGCAAGCCACCGCCCGCACCGCCCCGGACCCGCGCCTCCGGCACCAGCACCAGCACCAGCACCAGCACGGCAAACGCGCCCAGCGCCGCGCTCCAGGGCGCCTTGGCCACCGTCGGCCGTGGCCGTCACCGTCGGCCGCGCCCCCGCAAGGTGCTCCTCGCCGCGGGCGCCCTCGTCCTGGCCGCCGGTGTCCTGGGCCTCGTACGCCTGGTGCTGCCGGACTCCGGGAACGGCGGCCTCGGAACCGCGGCGGCCGGACCCACCCCCGACGCGGCGGTCAGCAGCGACCAGGCCGCCAACGACTCCGCCACCGTGCCCCCCGGCACCCGCACCGCGGGCCCCTCCGCCCCGGGCCCCCTGAACGGCCCGGGCACGCCTCACGCGCACGGCACTACGCCGACCGCACCGAGGTCCCCGCACGCCTCGTCACAGACCCACGACCACGCACCGGCCCTGGGGACCGCCACGACCATCCCGGAAGCCCCGAACCCCCCGGACGCCCCGGACGCGGCATCGACCCCCGGAGGGACCGGCTCCGGCGGCCACACCACCCCGTCCCCGCGCCCGCCCACCACGGGCCCGGCCCCCGAGCCGACACCCACTCCGAGCGCTCCGGCACCGCAGCCCGAGAAGCCCAGCCTCTGCGTGCCGATCCTCGACCTGTGCCTCGGCCCCCTGGCCGGGTGGTGAGGTGGGAGTCCCGCTACGGCGCGCCGTCCCGCCGCGTGAGCAGCCAGGGCTCGACCACGCCCAGCCCACGCACCGGCCGCTGCCACATCGGCTGGAGCCCGAAGCGGTACGTCGGCGGCTCCTCGCCCTCCTTCTCCGCGGCCGCCGCAGCCTCGGCCGCCTCCGCCTCGGAGGCGGGGGCCTCACCGCTGCGGATCAACTCCTCGGCGAACGCGCTGTCGACCAGGACCGCGTCCCGTGGCGCTATGGACGTCAACCGGGAGGCCAGGTTCACCGTCGTTCCGAAGACATCACCCATACGGGTCGTCACCGTGCCGAAGGCGATGCCGACCCGCAGCTCGGGCATCGTCTCGTCGTTCGCCAGGGTCTCGATGAGCCGCAGCGCGATCTCGGCAGCGACACCCGCGTCGTCCGCGGCGTACAGCACCTCGTCGCCCAGCGTCTTGATCAGCCGGCCGCCCCGCGCGGCCACCAGGTCGGCCGCCGTGGTCTCGAAGGCCTCGACGAGTTCGCCGAGTTCCTCCTCCTCCAGGCGACGGGTCAGCCGTGTGAATCCGACCAGGTCGGCGAAGCCGACGGCCAGCCGCCGGTCCACCATCTCCTCGTCGTCCCCCGCCTGCACGACCCGTCCGGTCGCGGCGGCGAGCTGGCGCCGCCAGACGTAGACGAGGAACTCCTCCAGCTCCGGCAGGAGCAGCTCGACCAGGGGGTAGGTCACCTCGGTGCGGGTCATGCCGGGCTCGGGCGGCTCCGTCAGGCCCTCCAGGAAGGAGTCGATCTGCCACTCGGCGAGCCGGGCCGTGGTCTGTCCGGTGGAGCGGGCGACCTGCACGGCCATCGCCTCGCTGAGCAGTCCCGCCTCGACCAGACCGGCCAGGCGCCGCAGCGCCAGGACGTCCGCCTCGGTGAGCGCCTTGGCCTGGCCTATGTCGGCGAAGCCCATGGCGCGCCAGAAGCGGGAGGCCAGTTCCATGGAGACACCCGCGCTGCGAGCCGCCTGGAACGGTGTGTAGCGCCGCTCGGCGCCCAGGATGAGCCCTTCGAGCCGCAGGGCGAGCGGGTCCTCGCCGGAGTCGGCGCCCTGCGGGTCCGTGCCGGAGCCCGTGTCGTCGACGGTCACGCCTGCTGCCCTTCCGATCTGCCGCGGTCAGGTATCGACCGGCCCCAACTTTACGTCAGCTGTGCCCCAGGTCACTCCTCCCGGCACTGCGGTCATACCCCCCTCAAGTGCACGATGTCACCGGCGCCGACCGGCTCCTGCATGCCCTCCTCCGTCGCCAGCACCAGCCGTCCGTCCCCGTCCACCGCGACCGCCTCTCCGATGATCGACCGGTCTCCCGGCAGTTCGGCGCGGACCACCCTCCCCAGCGTCGCGCACCCGGCGGCATACGTCTCCTGCAAGCCACTGGTCACCGGGTCGCCCCCGGCGGTCCGCCACCGCCGGTACCACTCCTCCAGCGACCGCAGCACGGCCCTGAGCAGCGGGTCCCGGTCCGTGTTCACCGCCCCGGCCAGCGCCAGCGAGCCCGCCGTCGGCACCGGTAGCTCCTTCTCGCGCAGCGTGACGTTGAGGCCCACGCCGATGACCACGCCGTCGTCCGCCGCCCGTTCGGCGAGGATGCCGCCGGCCTTGCGCTCCTCGCCGTCGACCGTCACCAGCAGGTCGTTGGGCCACTTGAGTGCCGTGTCGACCCCGGCCGCCCGGGACAGGCCCGTGGCCACGGCCACGCCCGTGAGCAGCGGCAGCCAGCCCCAGCGGGCCACCGGGATCTCCGTCGGGCGCAGCAGCACGGAGAAGAACAGCCCGGAGCGTGGCGGAGCGGTCCACCTGCGGTCCAGTCGGCCCCGCGCCGCGGTCTGCTCCTCGGCGATCAGCACCGCCCCCTCCGCGGCCCGGCCCTCGGCGGCCCTGGCCACCAGGTCGGAGTTGGTGGAGCCGGTCCGCTGCACGACGTGCACCTCGGTCCACAGGCCGTCCTCGCGCACGAGTGCCTTGCGCAGGGCCGCGGCGTTCAGGGGCGGCCGGTCCAGATCGGTCCAGCGGTTGTTCGGGTCTGAGGCATCTCGGGGCGTCATGCAAGCCACCCTAGGTGTGGTAAACGCCGCACTGCCGATCGATAGGCACCCCACTACGCTACGGATGAGTAACCGTCCCCCCTTTTGAGCAGGCAGGGAGCCGCATCCCGATGTCCGAGCCGGAAGAGCGTCAAGAGCGTCACGAGATCGACATCCACACGACCGCGGGCAAGCTCGCGGATCTCCAGCGCCGTATCGAGGAAGCGACGCACGCCGGCTCCGCTCGCGCCGTCGAGAAGCAGCATGCGAAGGGCAAGTTGACGGCGCGTGAGCGGATCGCGCTGCTGCTCGACGAGGACTCCTTCGTGGAGTTGGACGAGTTCGCCCGGCACCGCTCCACCAACTTCGGCCTGGAGCAGAACCGCCCTTACGGCGACGGCGTGGTGACCGGGTACGGCACCGTCGACGGCCGTCCCGTCGCCGTCTTCTCGCAGGACTTCACCGTCTTCGGCGGGGCGCTCGGCGAGGTCTACGGGCAGAAGATCGTCAAGGTGATGGACTTCGCGCTGAAGACCGGCTGCCCGGTCATCGGCATCAACGACTCCGGTGGCGCCCGGATCCAGGAGGGCGTGGCCTCCCTGGGGGCGTACGGCGAGATCTTCCGCCGCAACACCCACGCCTCGGGCGTGATCCCGCAGATCAGCCTGGTCGTCGGGCCCTGCGCGGGCGGCGCGGTGTACTCGCCCGCGATCACCGACTTCACGATCATGGTCGACCAGACCTCGCACATGTTCATCACCGGCCCGGACGTCATCAAGACCGTCACCGGCGAGGACGTCGGCTTCGAGGAGCTGGGTGGCGCCCGCACCCACAACACCGCCTCGGGCGTGGCCCACCACATGGCCGGCGACGAGAAGGACGCCATCGAGTACGTCAAGCAGCTGCTGTCGTACCTGCCGTCCAACAACCTCAGCGAGCCCCCGGCGTTCCCGGAGGGGGCGGACCTCGCCCCCACCGACGAGGACCGCGAGCTGGACACGCTGGTCCCGGACAGCGCGAACCAGCCGTACGACATGCACACGGTGCTCGAACACGTGCTGGACGACGCCGAGTTCTTCGAGACACAGCCGCTGTACGCGCCGAACATCATCACCGGCTTCGGCCGCGTGGAGGGCCGTCCGGTCGGCCTGGTCGCCAACCAGCCGATGCAGTTCGCGGGTTGCCTCGACATCGCGGCCAGCGAGAAGGCGGCGCGGTTCGTGCGGACCTGCGACGCGTTCAACGTCCCGGTGATCACCTTCGTCGACGTCCCCGGCTTCCTGCCCGGCGTGGACCAGGAGCACGACGGCATCATCCGGCGCGGCGCCAAGCTGATCTTCGCCTACGCGGAAGCCACCGTCCCGCTGATCACCGTCATCACGCGCAAGGCCTTCGGCGGCGCGTACGACGTCATGGGATCCAAGCACCTGGGCGCCGACCTCAACCTGGCCTGGCCGACCGCCCAGATCGCCGTGATGGGCGCCCAGGGCGCCGTCAACATCCTGCACCGCCGCACCATCGCCGAGGCGGACGACGTCGAGGAGACCCGGGCACGCCTCATCCAGGAGTACGAGGACGCCCTGCTCAACCCCTACGTCGCGGCAGAGCGGGGATACGTCGACGCGGTGATCATGCCGTCGGACACCCGCAGCCACATCGTGCGCGGTCTGCGTCAACTGCGCACCAAGCGGGAATCCCTGCCTCCGAAGAAGCACGGCAACATCCCCCTCTAGACGACCCCGAGCCGCTGGAGCAGATATGACGATCAAGGTCGTACGGGGCAATCCGACCCCCGAGGAGCTGGCCGCCGCCCTGGCGGTGGTCCGCGCCCGCGCCGCGGCGGCGTCGGCCCTGCCGCCCGGCGCGCCCCGCCCGCGGGACTCCTGGTCCGATCCGGCCCGCCTCGCCGCCCAGCACGTGCCCCCCGCGGGCCCGACGGCGTGGGCGCGCACCTACTGGCCGGCCTGAAGCACGTCCGCGACGGCTTCGGCCATCACCTCGTAGCCCGCGTCGTCCGGGTGCAGGTGATCGCCGAAGTCGTACGCCGGGTGCAGCCGGTCCGGGTCCGCCGGGTCGGCCAGGACGCGGTGCAGGTCCACCACCGCGTCGTACTCGCCCGAGCATCTGATCCACTCGTTGAGCTCATGGCTCACCTTGGCCGCGCGCTCGCCCCAGTGGTCGGAGCCGCCGAAGGGCACCAGGGTCGCGCCGGCCACCCGTAGCCCGGCTCCCCTCGCCTGGCGTATCACCTCCCGGTGCCCGGCGACGAGTTCCGCGGCCTCCAGCACGGGAGCGGGCCGGTACGTCGGCTGCTCGTCCGTCTCGCTGAAGCCGATGTCGTTCACCCCCAGCAGCACGACCAGCGTGTCCACGCCCGGCTGGTCGAGGACGTCCCGCCGGAGCCGCCGGACACCCCTCTCGCCGTACCAGGCGGAGTCGTTGAGCAGCAGGTTTCCGCCGATCCCCGCGTTGATCACCGGCCGTCCGGTGCGCCGGGCGAGGGCGTCGGACCAGCGGCGGTCGCTGCCGGGGGTGGAGCCGAAG
Source organism: Streptomyces sp. NPDC059861 (assembly GCF_042731435.1). Taxonomy (NCBI): domain Bacteria; kingdom Bacillati; phylum Actinomycetota; class Actinomycetes; order Kitasatosporales; family Streptomycetaceae; genus Streptomyces; species Streptomyces sp. NPDC059861. The sequence continues at coordinate 99,026 of NZ_JBHWJQ010000032.1, forward strand.
CCGTCGGTCAGGGAGTCGCCGAACAGGGCGATCCCGTCGGTGCGCCGGGCGTCGACCTCGACGGCGGCGAGGAAGTACCAGGACTCGGTCATCGCGTCGAAGCCCGCACCCGTGGCGTCCTCGAGCAGGTCGCCGGGGCCCCGGTGGGCTGCGGTGAAGGCCTGGGCGTGGAAGGTCGCGGGGCCGGTGGCCGCGTCGAAGTGCAGCGTCACGGTGACCGCCTCCCGCGCGCCCACCACCAGTTCCACGGCGTCGCTCAGCAGCTGCCCGCGCGCCGGTATCCCGGCGTCGTACGCGCCCCCGAAGGTGAGCCGGCGGACCGAGCCCGGCTCGACGGCGGCACCGGCGGCCGTACGCGCCACCGTCGCGCCCGCGACCCGCACGGGTGAGGTGCCGTAGGCGTTCGACAGTCGGACGCGCAGCCGGCCGCCGCCCGCCGTGAGCCGGACGGTCTGGCGCAGCGACTGACGCCAGAAGCCCTCGCGTGACCAGTTGGGGGTGAAGCCTTCGCTGGGGACCTGGGGTGAGGCGGTCCAGGCGGTGGTGAACATGGCGCGACCTCTCAAACGGGACTGCGGTTTCCTTAGACTAACGGAATCACAGACCCGTTTATTCAAGTTGAGTACGCGTACTCAGGCGCCGCCCGGCATCGCCGACTCACGATCGAAGGCATGCTGTGGTCCGACCCGGAGAACGAACCGCCGAAGGAACTGCGTGACATGCAGGAGATGTTGCGGCGGCTGGGCGTTCTCATGGCGCTGGCCATGGTCCTCGCGATGATCGTGATCGGCCTGGGATGAGCCGTCCGGAGTACGCCGATACGCTGACCGCATGACTGATCAGCCGCGCCGCCGACTCGTGCTCGCCTCCCAGTCCCCCGCCCGGCTCGGGCTGCTGCGACAGGCCGGACTCGCCCCCGAGGTGATCGTGAGCGGCGTCGACGAGGACGCCGTGACCGCTCCCACGCCCGCCGAGCTGGCGCTCGCCCTCGCCGAGGCGAAGGCCTCCGTCGTGGCCGCCCGGCCCGAGGTAAAGGGCGCCCTGGTGATCGGCTGCGACTCGGTTCTCGACCTGGACGGCGAGGCGCTGGGCAAGCCGGCCGACGCCGAGGAGGCCACCGCGCGCTGGAAGGCGATGCGCGGCCGGGTCGGGACGCTCCAGACGGGCCACTGCGTCTACGACACGCTGAGCGGGCGCTACGCGTCCGCCACCGCCTCCACCGTCGTCCGTTTCGGTGACCCCACCGACGAGGAGATCGCCGCGTACGTCGCCTCCGGCGAGCCCCTCCACGTCGCCGGGGCCTTCACCCTGGACGGCCGCTCGGCGCCGTTCATCGACGGCATCGACGGCGACCACGGCAACGTGATCGGGATCAGCCTGCCCCTCGTGCGCCGCCTGCTGGCGGAACTGGGGGTCGCGATCACTGAGTTGTGGGCGCCGGTGGAGGGCTGACCGGAGCGTCGGTGATCGGGGAGCCGCCCTCGGGGGACTCCTCCGCGCCGTCCGTGCCGCCCGCGCCGTCACCGGCCTTCCCGGACGCGGGCCGCTCCTGACCGTCGTACGTCATCAGGAGCAGCACGAGGAGGCCCATCACCACCATCAAGAACAGGAACGCGTCCGAGCCCACCAGCCCCCAGGCGACCGCCCCCAGCACGCCGTGCACCACGGCCGCGCTGATCAGCAGGACACGCCCGAGGCCGGCCGGGGCGCGGTCGCGCGCGGCGACCAGGAGGGCGATCACGCCGCACAGGGCGAAGTAGAGCCCGAAGGCCACGCCGCCGATCTTCGAGGACAGGGACATCACGTCCGGGTCGAGCCCCGCCAGGGACATGTCCTGGTTGTCGACCATCATGCCCATGATCCACTGAAGCGCCGCGATACCGAATCCTTCGACGACGAGCACGAGCGCCACGATCCACGCCACCGGCCTGCGCACCACCGGTCCCCACCCACTTTCGACCGCCGTACCGCCACAGGGGGCCGTTACCCCGAGTACGTCCGAGTACGTCCGAGTACATCGCGCACGCTACTAACGGGTAAACCGCGGGACAAGGGTTCCGCCGCGGGCAAAGAATCATTGGGCCATTCGTAGGGACTCCACAAAGAATCGGAGTGGGGCGCAGCACGCTCTCACAGAGACCTTGACCACATGAGAGGGCTAGGGTTTCCCGGAGGAATCCTGCGTACCGTGCTGCGACAAGGGATTTCGCGGGTCGAGCAAGCCTCGCATCACGCTCCGTGTGGGCAAGCTCACCACTGGGGACGGGTCGAAGTGCCGTGTCGGCAGTCCCTAAACTCGGCTTGTTTCAAGGAGGGAGCCTCTATCGTGCGCAAGGTGCTCATCGCCAACCGTGGCGAAATCGCTGTCCGCGTGGCCCGGGCCTGCCGGGACGCCGGGATCGCGAGCGTGGCCGTCTACGCCGAACCGGACCGCGACGCTCTGCATGTCCGCGCCGCGGATGAGGCGTTCGCCCTGGGTGGTGACACCCCCGCCACCAGCTACCTCGACATCGGCAAGGTCCTGAACGCCGCCCGAGAGTCGGGGGCGGACGCCATCCATCCGGGTTACGGCTTTCTGTCGGAGAACGCCGAGTTCGCGCAGGCCGTGCTGGATGCCGGTCTGATCTGGAT